>NZ_CAXVJM010000007.1:0-117477 GCF_964259375.1 Collinsella aerofaciens ATCC 25986 | reverse complement strand
CCATGGTGCTGATCGTGGCCACCATGGTCGTGGGCATCATCGGCGCGTTCTTCGGCGTGCTGGCGTAAGGGCCCGGCTGCATAGACTGTCATTGCAACCTGGTAAGGGGATGGAGCGGGCCTATGCCCTCCATCCCCTTACTTGTATAGAGGGAGTTCGTATGTTCGCGAAGGATCGCGAAGCAATGCGCCTGACGCCGGCAGAGGTCAGGCTGATTCTTATTGAGTCCCTGCAATGGTGCGCCAACAACGCGGTGTACTTTTTAGGGCTTATCGGCGCGGCGACGTATGATTTGGCTGGCACGGCCTTTTTGGTTGCTGCCATTACGCTCGTACGCAATCTTATGACGTCGGCGGGCAATATGGTGTCGGGCTCGGTCATCGACCGCTTTGGACCGCGCCGGACGTCGTTTGTGACGTGCGTGATTACGGCGGTGCTATCGCTTGGCGTCGGGTTGGCGCCGTTGTCTGTCCCCGGGCTTGTGTTTGCCGCGTGCGTCTTGGGGCTTGCGGGCGGCTTTATCAACACCTGTACGCATGCGTTTCCGGGATACCTGGAGTCGACCACCGAGGGCCGTACCCGCGTGAACGGTCTCATGGTGTTCTACAGCAATATCGCCTATACCGCTGGCCCGCTGCTCGGTGGTGCCATCGTGAGCTGTTTTGCCACGCAATCGGTCTATCTGCTCATGGCGGGCATGATGGGTGTGGCGGCCGTGCTCTCCTTGGGCTGTCACGAGTGTGTTGCTCCCGCAAAAGGGGAGAAGCCGAAGGGCGGCATTCTGGGCGGCATGGCCGAGGGCGCGCGACTTACGTTTCGCGACCACGACCTGCGCCTTATCTTTATCTCGGGCTTTCTGGGCTTCTTTGCGTTTGGCGCGTTCGATTCGCTGGAGTCGTTGTTCTATCGCGATGTGCTCAACGTGGATATCGTCTGGCTGGGCTGGCTGTCCTCGGTCGTGGGCCTCACTTCCTCGGTGGGCGCGTTCATCCTGACCAAGCTTTCTGCCCGCCATGTCAACCTGCGATTGCTGCTCGGCGCGCTCATGGCCGTGGGCATTGGGTCCATGGTGTACGTGGGCACCGATATGCTGGGGGTCGCGATTATCGGTCAGGCGATTAACGGTCTGGCCTGGGGATTCCTGGAACCGCTGCAGATGATCTTGATTCAGGAGCGCGCTGACATCAAATACCTGGGGCGCATTACCGGCTTTGTGCGTTTTGGCCTGATGAGCGCCGGCGTGCTGCCGCTGCTGGCGGCTCCGTTTTTGGCGGAGGCTTTGGGTGTCCAGACGGTACTGTTTGGGGCATCGACCATTATTGCGCTGGTAGGAACGCTGTTCTTTGTCACACAAGGGAGGCGCCAGAGGCGTTAGCTATACATTCAATTCTAATTTAATACCACTCACCAGAGAATTTCGACCGTTCACCGAGGATTGGAGCAGATTGATAAGTGGTATTAAAAACACATTAGGTGTATGTCTATAATTGGTATCGAAAAGAAACGCGATGTATAGAGTTGCGTGCAGGACAGAAAGGAAAAGCCATGAAGGAAACCGAGAAGATCGAGATCATGCACTTTAGCCAGGAGGGCTACGTCGAGGACGGCAAGAACGTCTACGAGACCGGCAAGAAGATGATTGAGCTCGCCGACAAGGTCGCCGACGAGGGCTACGACGCCGTGTTCCTGATGGGCGTCGGCGGCACCTGGGACGAGCTCATGCAGCTCGAGTACCTCATGAACAAGTTCGGCGACCGCGACCTCGAGGTCTACCTGATCCACGCCGCCGAGTGGAACGTCATGGGCCACAAGCGCATGACCGAGAAGTCCGTCGTGCTCACCGCCTCCGAGTCCGGCACCACCCCCGAGGTCCTCGAGGCCGTCAAGAAGATGAAGGAAAAGGGCATTCGTGTCTACGCCATGACCAAGCCCGAGGGCCCCATCGGCCAGGCTGTCGGCGCCGAGAATTGCGTCAAGATGGCTTCCGATCATGGTAACGGTGGCTGCGAGATGGGCTACTACCTCGCCGACTGCTTCGGCCTGCGCCTGCTCAACCGCCGCGGCTGCTTCCCGCAGTTCGATAAGTTCATCGAGCAGACCAAGGATGTTTGGACCCACCTGGTCGACATCCGCAAGAGCTTCGAGCCGCGCGCCGAGGAGCTCGCCAAGAAGTACGCCCTGGCCCCCTACACCATGTTCATCGGCTCCGGCGCCCTGTGGGGCGAGACCATCCTGTTCTCGATGTGCATCCTCGAGGAGATGCAGTGGAAGCGCACCCGATACATCACCTCGGCCGACTTCTTCCACGGCACCCTCGAGCTCGTGGAGCCCGGCGTCCCCGTGTTCCTGTTCATGGGCGAGGACGAGAACCGCAAGCTCGACGAGCGCGCCCGCGCGTTCCTGACCCGCGGCGTGACCGGCGACACCGACATCAACATCATCGACACCGCCGAGTTCGCGATCCCCGGCCTTGACGACGAGTTCCGCGTCATCGTCTCCCCGTGGATCCTCTCCTCGCTGATCACCGATCGCCTTGCCACTTACTACGAGACGGTCACCAAGCACAACCTGAACTATCGTCGTTACTATCACCAGTTCGATTACTAAGAGCAAATATCGTTTGTGTAATTGGGCCCCGCTCCTATATGGAACGGGGCCCCGTTTGGGTTGGAGAGTAATTATGAGCTACCCCCAGCTTGCCGTTATAAATATCAGCCATCGTTATTTTGACCTTGAGGAATTCTTTTCTTCGGCAGCGGCCTCGGGCTACACGTGTTGCGAGCTTTGGACCGGGGCGATGCATCTGTATGTCGATTGCCATGGATACGATTCGCTCGAGCGGGTACGGGAGCTGTCGCAGCGGTATGGGGTTCGGATTGTGGGGCTTTGTCCCGAACAGAACAACCCCAAGCCGTGGAATATCGCGGCGCGCGGGAATGAGGCGCGTACCCGCACGCTCGCGTACTTTAAGAACGTTGTAGATATCGCGGCGGAACTTGGAGCCGAGCAGGTCATGGTCTCGAGCGGCTGGGCATTTTTGAACGAGCCGATCGAGGACGCGTGGGGTCGCAGCGCCTCGATGCTGCGTGCGATTGCCGAGCATGCGGGAGAGCGCGGCGTGCGACTGGTGCTCGAGGCCCTACAGCCGGTTGAGTCGATGATCGTGAACTCGGCGGCCGATACGAAGCGCATGATCGAGGCAGTTGATCATCCGGCACTTAAGGCGTGTCTGGATTTGGGCGCTATGGCGGTGGCGGGGGATACCATCGACGATTATTTCGATCTGCTTGGCGATGATGTCGCCCACGTGCATTTTGTCGATGTTGCGGCAGATAGCACGACGCATCTTGCCTGGGGTGACGGCGACCGCGATATGCGCGCCGACCTGGATAGGCTGGTGGCGCGCGGCTATCGCGGAGTTGTTTCGGCCGAGACCTATGACTGGCGCTATTTTGCCGACCCCGCAGCTGCCGATGCGCAGGTAATGGCAGAGTATCGTCGTGCGATTGGCGTCTAGGTGGGGTTGGGTTGCGACAATCCGCTCCTATGTTTCCAAATGAATACGGTGTGAGCCGAGGAGGACGATTTTCCCCGCAAGCACTCTAGTATGCTAAAGTACCCAGAAGACCGGCGGAGCTATGCCGGTCTTCTGTTCTATATGAAACACAGCATGAGGAGGCTCACCAGATGACGGCCACACCGTGGGGATTCCGGGACATATTGCCCGAGGAGGCTCAGGCGCGCGAGGAGATTGCGCTGACGGTGAAGGGCTGCTTCAGGGAGCATCATTACCTGCCGGTCGAGACGCCGCTGCTCGAGGACAAGGGGTCGCTCGAGGAAGGCGGCCGCATTGCGGACACGCCGTTTAAGCTCTTTGATGATGACGGTCGCCTGCTGGTTGTCCGTCCCGATAACACGCTGCCGATCGTGCGCTTGGTTTCGACCCGCATGCGCGCGGCCGATCTGCCGCTGCGCCTTCGCTACGAGGCGCCGGTGGTTCGTGAGTGCCGGCGCAATGCCGGCGGTTCGCGCCAGTTTACACAGCTGGGCTTTGAGCTTATCGGTGCGGGCGATACCGCGGGCGATGTCGAGATTGTCTCGCTCGTGGCCGAGGCGGTGCGCAAGCTGGCGCTGCCCGATGCGCGCGTCATCGCAGGTAGCGTGCGTCCGTTTAAGGAGCTGCTCGCGGCGTGCGATGATCGCGAGCTGGCTGCCGAGGCCCTGCGTTGTGTGCACGCCAACGACTTTGTGGGTCTCGATGCCCGCGTGGCGGCAAGCGCCGAGCCCGAGGCCGTCAAAGCTGCCATCAGCGAGCTGCCGCGCTTGCACGGCGGCGCCGAGGTGCTCGACCGCGTCGATGCGCTTCTGGCGGCGGCGGGCATTGTCGCGCCGCTCACGCGCGAGCTGCGTGCCCTGGTCGAGGGCCTGGCTCCCGAGGACGCCCAGGTGCTGTCGTTCGACTTCTCCATCATGAACTCTTTTGATTACTACACGGGCCTGGTCTTTAAGGCTTATGCCGGCGGCCTGCCCGATCCGGTCGGTTCGGGCGGACGCTACGACTCCATCTTTACTGGCGCGTTTGGCGATGGTATCGAGGTGCCGGCGGCGGGCTTCGCCTTTTCGCTCGAGCGTCTGGAGGCCGCGCGCACCTCGGCCGAGGACGCCGCTTCCGACGGCGATCATGCCGTGGGCCGTGGCGCCGAGGGCCCGCTGCGTATCGCCGTGCCCAAGGGCTCGCTCAAGGCCGATACCCTCGACGTGCTCGAAGCTGCGGGCCTGGACGTCTCTGAGCTTCGCGACCCCGGCCGTCACCTGATCGTGCGCGGTCGCGACACGCGCGCCAGCGAGGGCGCGGTCGGCGATATCGAGTTTGTCATCGTGCGACCCAGCGACGCGCCCGCCTTTGTGGGCTGCGGCGGTGCCGACTGCGGCATCTGCGGTTGGGACTCGCTTATCGAGGCCGACCTCAACTTGCTGCAGCTGGTCGATCTGGGCTACGGCCTGTGCACGTTTATCGAGGCGGAGCCCGCATGGCGCGCCGGTCAGGCCGAACGCAACTATGCCCGTCGCGGCTCGCTTCGCGTGGCCACCAAGTATCCGCGCATCGCGAGCGCCTGGTATGCCGGGCGCGGCGTGAATGCCGATATCGTTTCACTGCACGGCAATATCGAGTTGGGCCCTATCGTCGGCATGACCGACCGCATCGTGGACATTACCGCCACGGGTGCCACGCTGCGCGACAACGACTTGGTCATCACCGGCCGCATTATGGACTGCACGGCCCGCTTCTTCGTCAACCCGGGTGCCGCGCGCCTGGATCTGCGCGTTCGCAACCTGGCCGATCGCCTGGTGGCTGCCGTGAAGGACAAGCATTTTGAGCCCGTCGCGGGTTCGGCACAATAGCGCGAGCGCGCACGGGCGCCCCCATATTCGGGTTGCGGACCGATTGGCGCCGCTGCCCGGCATCTCGTTTTTCAAACGCAACCTCAACCGATAGGGGATACCGATATGAAGACCATCAAGCTTGCTCCCGGCGAGCGCCTCGTTACCAACCAGCTCAACCGCAAGGGCGTGCTGCCGCAAAACATCGTCGACGCCGCCCGCGATATCGTGGCCAACGTGCGTGCCAACGGCGATGCCGCGGTGCGCGATTATTGCCAGCGTTTTGATGGTGTTGAGCTGCAGAGTTTTCGCCTGCCGCAGAAGCAGATTGATGCTGCACTCGAAGGCCTCGATCCTGCCTTTGTCGCCGCGTTGGAGAAAGCTGCACGCCAGATTCGTGAGTTCCACCAGCGCGAGGTCGAGCAGAGCTGGTTTACCACGCGTGCGGACGGCACGATGCTCGGCGTTAAGGTGACCCCGCTCGCGGCGGCCGGCATCTACGTGCCGGGCGGTCGCGCGCAGTATCCCTCCACGGTGCTCATGAATGCCATTCCCGCCAAGGTCGCCGGCGTCAAGCGCGTGGTCATGGTGACCCCGCCGCAAAAAGACGGCCTGATCAGCCCCTACACGCTTGCCGCGGCAAAGCTCGGCGGCGTGGACGAAATCTATATGGTGGGCGGCGCCCAGGCCGTGGCCGCGCTGGCGTACGGTACCGAGACCATTCCGCGCGTCGATAAAATCACCGGCCCGGGCAACGCCTTTGTCGCCGCGGCCAAGCAGATTGTCTCGGGCGATGTGGGAATCGACATGGTCGCTGGCCCGTCCGAGGTCTGCGTGCTGGCCGATGCCACGGCCAAGCCCATGGTGGTCGCGGCCGACCTGATGGCCCAGGCCGAGCACGATCCGCTGGCAGCCTGCTATCTGGTGACCTGCGACGAGCAGTTTGCGCGCGAGGTCGAGGCCGGCATCGATATTCTGGTGGCGCAGTCCCCGCGTGCCGAGATCACGCGCGCCTCGCTCGATAACGAGGGCACCATCGTAGTGGCCGCCGATATGGCTGCTGCCGTCGAGGCGGTGAACACCGTGGCGCCCGAGCACCTGGAGCTGCACTGCAAGGATGCGATGGGCCTGCTTGGCGGTATTCGCAACGCCGGCGCCATCTTTGTGGGCGCCTGGAGCTCCGAGCCGCTCGGCGATTATGTTGCCGGCCCCAATCACACGCTGCCGACCGGCGGCACGGCCATGTTCTCCAACCCGCTTTCGGTCGAAGAGTTTGTTAAGCGCTCGAGTGTCATTTGCTATACGCCCGAGGGCCTGCTCTCCGACGCTCCCGCTACGCAGCGCCTGGCCGAGGCCGAGGGCCTGTGGGCGCACGCGCTTTCAGCCGCATTGCGCCGTCGCGTGCTGGAGCAGGGCGAGGACTCTGTGAGTGCCGAGTCACTGGCCGCGGCCGACCTGACCAAGGTCGCCTGGCCGGGTGATACGACCGCGACGGTCGCCGAGGGCGTGGACCTGGCGGCTGCAGGCTCGGATGGCGCTGGCGCGACCGGCGAGGAGGCCTAATATGGCCGAGCTTTCACCCCGCATGAAGGGGCTCGTCCAGCCTTACTTGGCTGGTATCGAACCCTATGATCCCAACTTTACGCCCACGCGCATCAACCTTTCGGCCAACGAGAACACCTATCCCGTGCCGGCCGGTGTGCGCGAGGCGGTCGACGCCGCCCTGGCTGCCACGCCGCTCAACCGCTATCCCGATCCCATGTCCAACGATCTGCGCGACGAGCTTGCCGCTTGGCATGGTGTGGCGCGCGAGAATGTCTGCGTGGGCAACGGCGGCGATGAGCTGCTCTATAACTACCTGCTGGCATTTGGCGGTACGGGGCGGACCCTGCTCAACTGCCCGCCGTGCTTTAGCGAGTACGCGTTCTTTGCGTCGCTGTGTCAGACCGAGGTTCGCGACGTGTGGCGCGACCCGGCGAGCTTTGAGCTCGACCAGGCAGCGGTGCTCGCCGCGGCACCGGAGTGCAACCTGGCTATCGTAACCTCGCCCAACAATCCTACGGGCGACGTGGCTCCGCTCGACTTTGTCGCGGCGCTGTGCGATGCCTGCCCCGGCATGGTGATGGTCGATGAGGCCTACGTTGAGTTTGCCGACGATTCGTTTGGCGCGGCAACTACGGCACAGGGACTTATCGCCGAGCACCCCAACCTGGTGATTCTGCACACGCTGTCCAAGGCGTTTGGCGCTGCCGGCACGCGCTTGGGCTATGTGATCGCGGCGCCCGAGGTTATCGAGGTGTTTGCGGCGATTCGCCAGATTTACTCGGTCAACGTGCTGAGCCAGGCGGCGGCGCTTGCCTGCGTGCGTGCTCGCGATGCCTATGCGCCCGTGGTGGCGCAGGTCGCATTCGAGCGCGAGCGCGAGCTGGCGGCCCTGCATGCGATAGGCGCCGCGGGTCTGCCCGTGGAAGCATGGCCCAGTGCAGCGAACTTTATACTCGTGCGCACGCCGCATGCCACGCGCGTGCGCGAGCGTCTGCGCGACGAGTATTCCATCCTGGTGCGCGACTTTAGCTACGCGCCGGGGCTCGCGGACTGCCTGCGCATTACCGTGGGTACCCCGCAGGAAAACGACGAGGTGCTGGACGCGTTTGCCGCGCTGGTGAAGGAGGAGATGTAGATGGGCCGTTATGCCGAGGTGACCCGCAAGACGGGGGAGACCGATATTGTCGTCAAGCTCGACCTGGACGGAACCGGCATGTGCGATATCTCGACCGGCGTGCCGTTTTTCGACCACATGCTCAACGCCTTTGGCCGCCACGGTCTGTTTGATTTGACGGTGCATGCGGTGGGAGACGTGGAGGTCGACGCGCATCACACCGTTGAGGACACGGGTATTGTGCTGGGCGAGGCGTTTTGCCAGGCGCTGGGCGACAAGGCGGGCATCACGCGCTTTGCCGACGCGGCGATTGCCATGGACGAGACGCTCGTGATGGCCGCCGTGGACATCTCGGGCCGCGGGCAGGCCTACTGCGAGCTGCCTGTGCCGACCGAGCGCGTGGGCAGCTTCGATACCGAGCTTGCCGTCGAGTTCTTCTACGCCTTTGCGCGCGATGCCAAGCTCACGCTGCACGTGCGCGAGCTGGCGGGTGGCAACTCGCACCACATTATCGAGGCCGCCTTTAAGGCCGCGGGCCGCACGATACGTCACGCCTGCGAGTTGGACCCTCGCGTGCAGGGCATCCCCAGCACCAAGGGCTCGCTGTAACCTGCCAAAAAGGGACAGGTTTATTTTGGCAGGTTTTATCTGCGGAAATGCTGTCTCATGTGGTGGGTGAACGTTTAACCGACCAAAATAAACCTGTCCCTTTTTGGCAGGTTTTGGATGAGGAAAAGGGAGGGTCGCGTGGGCGAACCGAAGATCGTGGTGGTCGACTACCACAAGGGTAACTTGTCGAGCGTCGTGCGCGGGCTTGCGCGCGCCGGTGCCGTTGCCTGCACGTCGGACGACCCGGAGCAGATCCGTAACGCCGACGGCTTGGTCATCCCGGGCGTGGGTGCGTTCTATGACGCGATCGCCTTTATGCGCGAGAGCGGTGAGGCAGACGCGGTGCTCGATGCCGTCGCCGCGGGAACTCCGCTGCTCGGCATCTGCCTGGGCCTTCAGCTGTTTTTTGAGCGCGGTAACGAGGGCGTGCCGGCGAACGAGGGCGCGGTTGCGGACGGTGACGCCTCCGAGCAGGCCGGTGGCCCTTGGGTTGATGGCCTGGGTATCATGCGCGGCTCGTGCACGCGCCTGAAGTCGAGCCGCCTGAAGGTGCCGCATGTGGGCTGGGACCAGGTGCACATGACGCCTGCCGGCGCGGCCGATCCGCTGCTCGCCGGTTTTGCCGAGGGCGCCAATATGTACTTCACCCACAGCTATTCGGTGGCCGACGATGCCGATGCCGCCGACGTCCTGGCGCGCACGCATTACACGCGGAGCTTCCCGTGCATCGTGCGCCACGGCAACGTGTGGGGCTGCCAGTTCCATCCCGAGAAATCCTCTGCGCTGGGTCAGCGCATCCTTAAGAACTTCGTGAGCATCGTCGAGGAGGTTGGCAGATGATCCTGTTTCCCGCAATCGATTTGATCGGCGGCAAGGTCGTGCGCCTAGAGCGCGGCGACCGCGGCCGCTGCAAGGTATATTCCGACGACCCCGTCGCCGTCGCCCGCTCCTTTGCCGAGCAGGGTGCGAGCTGGGTGCACGTCGTCGACCTGTCCGCTGCCTTCGGTGAGGACGAGGACGCGTGCGCTGCCAACTCGGCAGCGATCGAGGCCATCTGCGGCGTCGACGGCCTGTCCGTGGACGCGGGCGGCGGTGTTCGCTCGCTCGCGCGCATCGACGAGCTGGCCGGCTACGGCGCGCGTCGCATCGCACTGGGCACGGTGCTCGTGACCGAGCCGGGTTTTGCCGAGGTGGCGGCGCAAGGCTTTGGCGAGCTGCTGGTGGCAGATATCGCCGCGCGTGATGGTCAGGTCAAGGTGAACGGCTGGCGTGACGGCGCGGGTGTGTCACTCGACGACGCCGTGGCGCAGCTTTCCGAGCTGGGCTTTAAACACCTGGTCTATACCGATATCGCGCGCGACGGCATGCAGACGGGCATCGATGTGGCGGCGTATCGCCACGTGGCCGAGGTCGCGGGCTTTCCCGTCGTGGCTTCGGGCGGTATCTCGACGCTCGACGATATCCGTGCACTGGCCGCGGTGGGCGAGGATGCCATCGAGGGCGCCATTACCGGTCGTGCGCTCTACGAGGGCAACTTTACGCTGGCCCAGGCGTTGGCCGCCGCCCGAGGGGAGGAGTAGCCCATGCTTACCAAACGCGTGATTCCCTGTCTGGATGTTAAGGACGGCCGCGTGGTCAAGGGCGTCAACTTTGTGAGCCTGCGCGATGCTGGCGACCCGGTGGAGCTGGCGCGCGCCTACGACCGCGAGGGTGCGGACGAGGTCGTCTTCCTGGACATTACCGCCACGAGCGACAACCGTGCGACGACTATCGAGATGGCGGCGCACGCGGCCGAGGAGCTCGCTATTCCCTATACCGTGGGCGGTGGCTTTCGCGACCTGGCGGGCATGCGCACCATGGTTGCGGCCGGTGCCGACAAGGTGTCGCTCAACTCGGCGGCCGTGCGCGACCCGTCGCTGATTAGCCAGGCTGCCGCGGCGTTTGGCAGCCAGGCCGTGGTCGTGGCGATTGATGCCAAACGCGTCGGCCTGCCCGGCGAGCCAGGTGCCGACAAGTGGGAGGTCTTCACGGCGGGCGGTCGCAACGCCACGGGTATCGATGCGGTGGCGTGGGCCGAGGAGGCGGCTCGCCGCGGCGCCGGCGAGATCTTGCTGACCAGCATGGACCGCGACGGCACCAAGGCTGGCTTCGACCTGGCACTCACCCGTGCCGTGGCGCACGCGGTGCCGATTCCCGTCATCGCGAGCGGCGGCGTGGGCACGCTCGAGCATTTTGCCGAGGGCGTGATCGAGGGCGAGGCCGATGCCGTGCTGGCGGCGAGCGTCTTTCACTTTGGAACCTTCAGCATTCGCGAAGTCAAAGAGTATATGGCGTCGCAGGGCATCCCTGTCAGGTTGGACTTCTAGCGCTGCGGCTTGCCCAGGCACCGCATCTTGCCGCTCAAACCGTCGCTCGCGTCAAAGTACGCGTCGCTCCTCTTTCGCGGCAACCTGCGGCACCTGGACAACCCTCGCCGACCGGCGATGTTTAAATTGGGGAATTGAAATGAAAGAAATTACTACTCCAGCGGATCTTAAATATGACGCCAAGGGGCTGATTCCTTGTGTGGTTCAGCAGTATGACACCGGTGAGGTGCTTATGGTTGCTTGGATGAACGAGGAATCGGTGGGACTGACGCTCAAGACCGGGACCACGTGGTTTTGGAGTCGCAGCCGCCAGGAGCTCTGGAACAAGGGCGCGACGAGCGGCAATATGCAGGAGGTCAAGGAACTCTGGGCCGATTGCGATAGCGATACGCTACTGGTCAAGGTCGACTCGCCGGGCCCGGCTTGCCACACCGGCAACCGTACCTGCTTCTTTAAGCGCGTGGAAGGGGGAGTGCAATGAAAGTCGTGACGCCGTTCGAGGTCGCCGACTGCAACACCGAGCTCCTCCGCGCGGGCGTGCCATGCCGCGTGCACCTGACTGATGCCTGCGGGGCGCAGTCGCTCTGGCTCGAGGCCGAGAAGGAAAGGCTCGATGAGGCCCATGCTGTCATCGTCGAGTTCTTTGAGAAAAAGGGCGCAAAGCCTCGGTTCGATGAGACCGGTGCCTACTTTACGCTGCAGTAACGAGAGGAAATAACCATGGGAGTCAGAACAGCTAACGTGCAGCCGGGAAATATCGGCGAGACGCTGACAGGACTGGCCGAGGTGATTCACGGTCGTCGCGATGCGTCGCCGGAGGAGAGCTATACCGCCCGCCTGCTGACCGACGTCGAGGACGAGCTGCTCAAAAAACTTGCCGAGGAGGCGAGCGAGGTAATCATGGCCTGCAAGGATAACGACCATGATCACATCCGCTACGAGGCCGGCGACCTGATCTACCACCTGCTCGTAACCCTTGAGCGTTACGGCATCACCCTCGACGAACTGGCCGGCGAACTCAACGCTCGCCGCCACTAGTCATTGGGGACGTTCTTAAACGACTAGTCGTTTGGGACAGTCTTTGCCACGCTGCCAAATAACACGCCCAATTACTACGATGAAATCGAACTTGCCTACCACACAGCGGTTTTGAGTAAATCGTCAACGCTTCTACCTGCGGTTTTATTTTCCACATTGAGCCGATGGTCGGAGGTTCGCGGTTTGTCGTAGTAATTGGGCGTTCTTTTTGGCGGGCGGTGTTGCACGGGCGTCGGTGGCGAGCAAAACGATCTGTTTTCCTCTGTCTCAAAGGGGCCATTTGCGAAGAGTGTCCCCAATGACTAGTCATCTAAGAACGTCCCCAATGACTAGTTAGGCGAGGGATGTGGATTCCCATTCGCCGGTGAGGTGGGGGATGTCGAAGGTTCGGTAGCCGCAGTCGTAGGCGTGTGCCTGGGCCTCGCGGATGTTCCAGCAGATATCGCAAGCGCGGTGCGCGTCCGAGCCAAAGGTGATGGGCACCTCGGCATGGGCGAAGCAGCGCAAAAGGCCGGTCGCGGGGTAGTAATCGTCGAGGCCCTTGCGTGGTGCGGCTGTCGAGACCTCAACGCGGCGACCCGTATCGTGGGCGCATTCGGCCATCTGCTCCCAAAACGGCACCGGGTCAAAATCGGGTGCAAAGCCGTCCTTCGAAAAGCGCATGACCAGGTCGGGGTGGGCCATCACGTCAAAGTTAAGCGAGCTTTCGCAAGCACGGCACCAGTCGTCGACGTAGCGCTCCCACACGCCGCGCACGCCCAGGTTTTCCCAAACGTGCAGGTTAGTGTCGTCGTCGATCCAACCGCAAAGGGAATCGGGTGTATCGGGGCGAGCAACGTTTTCCGTTCCCGCCGTACCCGCAGCGCCTGCCGCAATATCGCCCGGGTTACCAATCCAGTGCACACTGCCCAGGCGTACCACGGCGCCCTGGGACCAGCGCTCTACCAAGGGCTCGCAGCCCTCGTACCAATCGCATTCAAAGCCATAGATAAAGGTGAGCTCCGGCGCAATCTGCGCGGCGAGTTTGCGGGCGTCCTCAAAGGCCAGGCGATGTGCCGGCAAGTCGCCCTCGACGACCTGCACCTCGCAGTTGGCATCCATGCTGGCGGGCAGGGTGAGGTGGTCGGTCGAGACCATGACACGGCAGCCGGCGGCAGCAGCGGCACGGACGTTGTCCTCAAACGAGGCGTGGCCATCCGAAAACGAAGTATGGGTGTGGCAATCGACCAGCGGGCAGGCGGGCATGGCGACTCCTTTGCATTTGGTGAATCCGCTCCATTGTAATGGTGCAGCTCTTAACACGCCGCGCGCGCTGGAGCTCGAAATCGATTGGAAAGGCTGCGCGGTGCAGCCCCGCTCCAAATCATGTACATCAGCCTCCAAAAGCTGCAAAAAATGACATGTTTGGAGGCTGACGTACATGTTTGGATAGGGGCGAGGGCGGCGACGGACGAAAGTCACGCCTGTGCCACGTCCGATGTGCTAGCGTTTGGGTGAATAAAACGAGCCTGTGCGGAAAGGATTCGGATCGTATGCAACGTGGAAGTACATCTCCGCTGTCCCGCGAGACCGATGCGCCCGAAACCATCGTCAAGCTGGAATGCGACATCGACGATGCGTCGCCCGAGGTACTCGCCTATGCCGCCGACTGCCTGCGCGAGGCGGGCGCGCGCGAGGTGCACTGGCTGCCCCTTTACTGCAAGAAGGGCCGCCCCGGCTGGCAGCTGCAGGTGATCTGCTCGCACGAGGATATCGAGCGCCTACAGACGATTATCTTTTTGGAGACCACGACCAACGCCGTTCGTCGCCAGGTGATGGAACGCGTCTGCCTGCCGCGTCGTTTTGAGCAGGTAGCGACGCCTTGGGGCGAGGTGGCCGTCAAAATAGCCACCCTGCCCGACGGCAGTGAGCGTGCGGCGCCCGAGTACGAGGACTGCGCCCGTCTTGCCCGCGAGCATAACGTGCCGCTCCAGCGCGTGATGCAGGCGGCACAAGCCTCGGCACTGCGATTTGAATAGCGCGGCCGGCGACATCTCGCGCCCGGCCACATCAGCCCCACCCGAAAGGACCACCATGAAATACCTCATCGCTTCCGACGTTCACGGCTCGGCATATTGGACCGAGCGCCTGGTCGCCGCCATCGAATCCGAGCAGCCCGACCGCATCGTGCTGCTGGGAGACCTGCTCTACCACGGCCCGCGCAATGACCTGCCGCGCGACTACGCCCCCAAGCGTGTGATTCCGCTGCTCAACGCCCTGGCCGACCGCATCATCGCGGTGCGCGGCAACTGCGACGCCGAGGTCGACCAGATGGTGCTCGACTTCCCCGTCATGGCCGACTACGCCACGCTGTTCGATGAGGCCGGCCGCGAGCTGTTCCTGACGCACGGCCACGTCTTTGGCGCCGGCATGCACAACAGCGTCGACCACGCGCCCGCGCTGCCCGAGGGCTCCGCGCTCGTCTACGGCCACACGCATATCAAGGTTAACGAGGCAAGCGAGGCGCACCCGGGCCTATGGCTCTTCAACCCCGGCAGCGTGAGCATCCCCAAGGACGGCACGCACAGCTACGGCATCTACGAGGGCGGCGCGTTCCGCCACGTGATCATGGAGGAGGAATAACCATGGCGCAGCACATGGCCCAGCAAAATGCCGAGGGCTCGCGCGACCTGTCCACGCTGGTCGACGCGTCGGCCGAGCTGCAGCATCTGGTGCAGACCATCTGGCGTCTGCGTCAGCCCGATGGCTGCCCGTGGGACCGCGAACAGACGCACCGCAGCATTGGCAAGAATATGATCGAGGAGGCCTACGAGGCGCTCGATTGCATCGAGGCGGACGACGTGGCGCATCTGCGCGAGGAGCTGGGCGACGTGCTCATGCAGGTGGTACTGCATGCGCAGATTGCGGCGGACGCCGGCGAGTTTACGCTTGCCGATGTGGCACGCGATATCGACGCCAAGCTCATCCGCCGCCACCCGCACGTGTTTGGCGATGCGGATGCCGAGAGCTCCGATGAGGTGCTCAAGATCTGGGACGAGGTTAAGCTTGCCGAGAAGGCTGCCAAGGACAAGGCCGTGGCAGCAGGCGAGGCTGCGCCCGAGGGCTTGCTCGACGGCGTGCCCACGCATCTGCCGGCGCTGATGCAGGCCCAGAAGGTGTCGCGCAAGGCGGCTGCCGTGGGCTTTGAGTGGGAGACGGTCCAGGATGTGTGGGACGAGGTTGCCGAGGAGCGTGCCGAGTTTGAGGCCGAGGCTCCCGGCTCGTCCGAGCGCGAGATGGAGTTTGGCGACCTGCTCTTTGCCCTGGTCAACGTTGCACGCAAGGAGGGCATCGACGCCGAGAGCGCCCTGCGCGCGAGCACGGCCAAGTTCCGCCGCCGCTGGGCCGCGATGGAGCAGATGGCGGCCAACGCCCATGTGGATCTGGCTGAGCTTTCGACCCATGGCCTCAACGACCTGTGGGATGCCGCAAAGGCGGAGGAGTAAAACTGCGGGAACGACGAGCTGACACGCCTCATCGTTCCCGCTAAATTTTTCGAAAAACAAGTGTATCCCTCAGCTAACTTAGGGCATAATGCAAAAAGTGCGACATGGCTAACTTACGGAGGCGCACCGACGGTGCACGGTCAGTCGGTCGCCAAGCATTCAACTCGTTTCCAAGTGAGAGGGAGACAACATGAGCGATATTATGGACGTCTACGGTCGCGAGGTGCTCGACAGCCGCGGCAACCCCACCGTCGAGGTCGAGGTTGTGCTCGAGGACGGCAGCTTCGGCCGCGCAATGGTGCCTTCGGGCGCTTCAACCGGCGCCTTTGAGGCATGTGAGCTGCGCGATGGCGACAAGGGCCGTTATCTGGGCAAGGGCGTCTCTCAGGCCGTCGAGCACGTCAACAACGAGTGCGCTAACGCCGTCGTGGGCCTCGATGCCTTCGATCAGCGCGCCGTCGATGCCGCGTTGATCGCTGCGGACGGTACACCCAACAAGACCAAGCTCGGCGCCAACGCCATTCTGGGCGTGTCGCTGGCCGTTGCCCGCGCTGCGGCAGAGTCGGCGGGCCTGTCGCTGTACCAGTACCTGGGTGGCGTCAACGCCCACCTGCTGCCCACGCCCATGATGAACATCCTCAACGGCGGCGTGCATGCCGACAACAACGTCGACTTCCAGGAGTTCATGATCATGCCGGTGGGCGCCCCGAGCTTTGCCGAGGGCCTGCGTTGGTGCGCCGAGGTCTACCACACCCTCAAGGGCGTGCTGCACGAGGCCGGCCTTGGCGGTGGCGTGGGTGACGAGGGCGGCTTCGCTCCCAACCTCAAGACCAATGCCGAGCCGTTCGAGTACATTACCAAGGCCGTCGAGAAGGCTGGCTTTAAGCCTGGCGTCGACTTCATGTACGCCATGGATCCGGCCTCGACCGAGTTCTACAACGCCGAGACCGGCATGTACGAGCTCAAGGGCGAGGGCGTGGAGTACACGAGCGCCCAGATGGTCGATTACTGGGAGAAGCTCGTCGACACCTATCCCATCATCTCCATCGAGGACGGCATGGCCGAGGAAGACTGGGACGGCTGGGTCGAGCTCACCCAGCGCATTGGCAACAAGGTGCAGCTGGTGGGCGACGACCTGTTCGTCACCAACACCGAGCGCCTCAAGAAGGGCATCGAGCTGGGTGCCGCCAACGCGATCCTGGTCAAGGTCAACCAGATTGGTACGCTCACCGAGTCGCTCGAGGCCATCGAAACCGCCAAGGAGGCCGGCTATGCTTGCATCGTGAGCCACCGCTCCGGCGAGACCGAGGATTCCACGATCGCCGACCTGGTCGTGGGTATCAACGCCGGCCAGATTAAGTCGGGCGCTCCGTGCCGCAGCGACCGCATTGCCAAGTACAACCAGCTCATCCGCATCGAGGACGAGCTCGAGGGCAGCGCGCGCTACGCCGGCAAGTCTGCGTTCTACAACATTCGCTAAACAAGTGGTGCCCGCGGGGGCGGGGTTGACTCGGCTTCGCTCCACTTCTGATGGCCGCCATTGGGCGCTGGGCCGTGTGGCTCAGCGCCTTTTTTATGTCGAGCAAAGGCTGCCGAAGGCGTTGCGCATGCTCGTGCTATAACTAAAGGACTTAGCGCAAACAAACCTCAACCGCACAAGGCGCACATGGATCAGATTTACGACAACAGGTACTATTCCGCCGGTTCGCGTGAGCCGTCACCTCGCCGTGCGCGTACGGTGCCGCTCGGCGGGCCCGATTACACGGGTGCCGCCCGTCCCACGCATCGCACGGCAGGCACTTCGCACTCCCATGCTCAAATGAATCTGTCGACGCATCGCCTGGACCGTTCGTCACGCGCGACGAACGAATCGCGCCCGTCTGCTCAAGCGCACGACAAGTCGTCCAGGCCCTCGAGCCGTCTTTCGGGTTCGGACTTTATGCACTACGCCAACGACAATGCGGTGGTCAAGGCGATCTACGACTTTACCCATGGACCCCAGCGTGGGCTGTTTATCGGTATTGTCGTCGTCCTGGTGCTCGTGAGCCTGTACTTTCCCGTGCGCGATCTGTATGTGGCCAAGCGCTCGAGCGACATTTTGGCCAAGCAGGTCGAGATTCGCCAGCAATACAACGACGAGCTGCAGAAAAGCGTCGACAAACTGCTCTCGGAGGAGGGCATTAAGGACGCGGCGACCGAGGATCTGGGCCTGGTGATGCCCGGCGAGACCAAGATTGACGTGCTGGGCTTGGATGACGATTCGGATTCGTCTTCGAGCAAGAAGTCCTCGAACGCCAAGAAGGCCAGCGAAGTCGCCAAGGAGATCGAAGAGGTCGGCAAGGACGCGCCGTGGTACATTCAGACGCTCGATATGCTGTTTGGGTTTAACGGCGTCGAGGGCCAGACGGTCGTGTCCAACGGCAAATAGCGCCCGGAGGGGAGCCCGCAATGGCAGATTGCAAACGATATAAGGTGGCGGCGATCGACCTGGGAACGGTGTCGTCGCGACTGGTGCTGGCGCAGGTCGAGGCCGGGGCGATCGTGGAATCGTCCAAGCATACCGAGATTACCGATCTGGGCGAGGGCGTCGACGCGACGGGCCGCTTTTGCGAGGCGGCGGTCGAACGCGTGCTTGCCGCATGCCGCATGTTTGTGGACGAGGCGCGTGCCTTTGGGGCCGTGTGCATCTGCACCACGTGCACGAGTGCCGCGCGTGATGCGTCCAATGCCGCCCTGCTGCTGGACGGCCTGCGCGAGCTGGGGCTCGAACCGCAGGTGATTCCGGGTGAGGTCGAGGCACGCCTGACGTTTTTTGGCGTGGCGCACGACTTTGCTGGCGAGCGCATTATTGTCGCGGATTCGGGAGGCGGATCCACGGAGCTCGCGACGGGCGTGTACGCACCGGAGCGTGGGGTCTTTGCGCTGGATGGCACGCGTTCGCTGGACATTGGCTGCCGCCGCGTGACGGAGCGGTTTTTCTCGGTGCTGCCGCCTGCGGACGGCGAGCTTGCTGCCGCCGCCAACTGGGCGGGCGAGCAGTTCGCTGCCTATTTTGAAGGCCTGCCGAGCAATTTTGAGCGTGCCGAGCGCCTGGTCGCGGTGGGTGGCACCGTCACCACGCTCGTGGCGCTCGTTCATGAGCTGGAACCGTACGATTCGAGCTTTGTGCACCTGCGCGAGCTTTCGCTGGATCAGGTTTCGGCCGCCATCGAGCGCATGTCCACGCTGGATGTTGCAGGCATTGCCGCGCTGCCAGGCGTGCAGCCCAAACGCGCGGGCGTGATCTTGGCAGGTGCCGTGGTAATTCGCGAGCTCATGCGAGCCGGCGGCTACAGGGCGCTTACCGTGAGTGAGAACAGTCTGCTCGCCGGCATGGCCGCCACCATCAACGAGACCCTCGACGGCGCCGCCCCCACCATCGGCTGGACCCCAGAGCTCAGTACCCTCTAAATAAGTTGCGGTGGAATAGTTCCTAAATGGGCCGGTAAACGGCCAAAACAGGAACTATTCCACCGCAACTTAAAGCCCCACCGGCATCCAAAAGAAACGAGCCCGCATCCCTGGGGAACACGGGCTCGTAAACAATACGTGGTAGGGGCGGTGGGACTCGAACCCACAATCCTTGCGGCGAGAGATTTTAAGTCTCCTGCGTATGCCAATTCCGCCACGCCCCCGTGAGACTAGAAGTCTAGCACAAGCCGTCCGTTACGCGTTGACGGCCATCGAGTGTTGGCCCGACTTCTCCAGGAACTCCTGGAACTTGGCTTCGTCGCCCTTGTTCTTGTACTGCAGGGCCAGCAGGTATTCCAGGCGGCAGCTCTTGACCTTGTCGTCACCGGCCTCCTTGAGCATGCGCTCCAGCTCGGGAATGTCGTTATGGCGCTTCAAGATCATCGTGTCGTACATCAGCTGGCATTCGTGTGCGACTGCCTCGGCCTGACCGCCCTCAAAGCCCTTGATTTCGTGCAGCAGCTCCTTGGACTTTTTGCGGTCCTCCTGGCCAACGTAGTAGTTAAAAGCCTTGATCACCAGGTCGACGCGCTGCATTTTGGGCAGGTTGAGCCCCAGCAGCAGGTCGAACATCTCGTCGGCGCGCTTGTGGTCCTCGCGCAGCAGATATGAGTTCAGGCGCAGGTAGTCGCGGTTATAGCGCGGGTACAGCATACTGGTGAGCTTGGCGTCGAGCAGGCGATCGAACTCGTCCCACTGCTTGGCAGCCATAAGCTGTTGCAGGCGCTTAAACGTGGTGCGTTTTTTGACGCTAAAGAACACCGACACGGCGATACAGATGATAACGACGGTGGTCCAGAGTGTGCGGGAATCGGGCATATTAGGGTCCTTAGTCGCTCATAAAGCGAGCGGTATGACAACACGTACTAGATGTATTATACGCAGCGCGCAAGCAAACTGGCATAAAAGCTCATCGAGGCTGAGTGCCATCGCTCGCTGCGGTACACTTACCTAAAGTAAACCACGAAGGGAGACATTACCTATGAAGAAGATCGTTTTGGCTTGCGGTGCTGGCGCTGCTACTTCCACGCTCGTTGCCCAGAAGGTCGCTACCCTGCTCGACGCCAACGGTTACGCCGACAAGTACGAGATCGTGCAGTGCGCCATCTCCGAGGCCAAGGATTACTGCGACGAGGGCGCCGACCTGCTGATCGCCACCACCGTTGCCCCCGAGGGCCTCACCTGCCCGTACGTGAGCGGCGTGCCCTTCATGACCGGCATGAACCGCGTCGCCGCCGAGAAGGCCGTCCTCGACGTAATGGCTCAGTAGGCGCTGACTGTATGAGTGAGCAGAACGCCAATCCGGTCGAGCTCTTTGGCATGCGCGTTGCCCATGTGGGCATTAACGCCACCGACCCGGCAGACGCCCTGGAGATCGCGGAGCTGTTCTCGACGATGATGGGCCTGCCCGTCATCGAGACCCCGGTTTCGTACTTTAACGATTCGCTGGTCGAGATCATGAAGCAGAACGGTCGTGGCACCAAGGGCCACATCGGCTTTGCCGTCAACGACATCGATGCGGCCGAGAAGTGGTTTGCCGAGCGCGGGCTCGAGGTCAACGAGGAGTCGCGCGTGTTGCTGCCCGACGGCGGCACCAAGCTCGTGTACTTTAAGCGCGAGTTCGCCGGCTTTGCTGTGCATCTGTGCCGCGAGTAGCGCACAAGCTGCTTATAGCTAGCAAAAAGGGATAGGGCCGCATGGCCTTATCCCTTTTTTATGCCGAGGGACATCCCTACCGCGGCAGGCGAATCGTAAAGCGGCTGCCGACGCCCTCGACCGAGGTCACACCGATGACGCCGCCGTGGCTGTCGACGATCCACTTGGCGATAGCGAGCCCCAGGCCCGAACCCTGTGCACCGACATCGCGCGCGTTGTCGGCACGGTAGAACCGCTCGAACGCGTGAGCTGCGGATCCCTGGTTCATGCCGATACCCTCGTCCTCAACACTTATGTCGATCGTGCCCATGCCCGCATCGGGTGTTATGCCAAATGTGACGGTCGTTCCCGCACTCGAGTACTTGGCGGCGTTTTGCACGATCACGCGCAGAGCCTGCTTCACGAGCGCGACATCGACGGATGCGTCGCAGCGCGGGTCACTGGCAAACGCAGTATCAAAAGCCAGTCGATACGCGTGCGCGGCATCAATCATCTGCGATTCTTCGCATACCTCGCCGACCAGTGCAGCCAGGTTGGTATTCACGCGCCGCAGCACGGTGCGGCCGGCATCTCCGCGTGCCAAAAACAGCAGTTGTTCCACGAGCTCCTGCATATGCTCGCTTTCGGCCTTGAGCGAGGCGATGGACTCTGCCAGCACGTCTGGGTCGTCTTTGCCCCAGCGGTCGAGCATGTTTACGTAGCCCTGAATCACCGCGATGGGCGTGCGCAGTTCGTGACTCGCGTCGTTGACAAAGCGCATCTGCTGCAGCTTGGCCTCTTGCATCTGGCGCAGCAGGCGGTTGAGCGCGACCTCGATGCTCGCCAGGTCGGCGTCGCCGGTGGTGACGCTCGGCGAGTCGACGCTTGCGCGCTCGATGGCCTGCTCCAGCGTTTCCATCTTGCCGCCGGAGAGCTGCATGCGGCCGAGCTCGTCCACGCGTAAGGCCAGGTCGTTGAGTGGTGCCATGGTACGGCGCACGCGGCGGGCGCCGCCGAGCATGTTGAGCACGCTGATGACCTGCCAACCCACAACGACAAGGTAGAGAGGCCATAGCGCGACGAGGTCCTGCGCGAGCGGGAAGGTCTTGCTGGTGTGCGCAAGCTCGACGGTATAGGCGAGCGTTGCCAGGTCCCAGCCGCGCGCGGGCGTCAGCGACATGCCGTGAACGGTGGCGCCGGGAATCCAGCCTGCAGTAAACGCGCCTTCGGGCAGCGTTTGGTTGTAGCCATAGACGAGAATCGCCGCCGCAATCACCACCAGCAACAGATCGAGCCAGACGTAGCTCACCAAGCGGCGCCACATATAGCCCCAGTTGATGGCGCGGGCGATGGAGGTGACGCGCTTGGCCTCGGCGTTACGCGCGGCAGACATAGCCCACCCCGCGCACGGTCTGGATGATGCGGGCACCGCCGGCGTCCTCGATCTTGGCGCGCAGGTGCGCGATGTGCACGTCGACGTTGTTGGTGTCTCCTACGTATTCGTAGCCCAGCGCCTCGTGCGCGATACGCTCGCGCGTGAGCACGGTGCCGGCGCGCGTCATAAGCAGGGCGAGGACGTCGAACTCGCGGGCGGTCAGCACGATGGGTGAGCCGCCGACCATAACCTCGCGGCGGTCGGGATCGAGTGCGACCGAGCCCACGGCGAGCGTGGCGGGGGAGGGCGCGGCAGAGGTCTTGGCCGAGTCGCCGACCGGGGGCATCGCGGCGGCACCCGTAGCACCCTCCCCGGCCCCAACGCCGCCAACGCCCGAAGCCGCCCGCACGGCCTCCGCGCGCTTCAACGCCACGCGGATCCGTGCGAACAGCTCCTCAATCGCAAACGGCTTGGTCAAGTAATCGTCGGCGCCGGCATCGAGCCCGGCCACCTTGTCCATCACGGCATCGCGCGCGGTGACCATGATCACCGGCACATCCTTGTGCTTGCGTACGCGCCGCAGCACCTCCATGCCGTTGAGCTGCGGCAGCAGCACATCGAGCAGAATCAGATCGTAGTCGCGCTCCAACGCCAGGTCCACAGCGGTGCGGCCGTCGGCGGCGTGTTCCACCTGGTAGCCTTCGTGCTCCAGCTCGAGTGTCACAAAGCGGGCGATTTTCTCCTCGTCCTCTACGATCAGGATCCGTGCCATGCGTGCCCCCATCTGCGATTACTTGTCGTCGTTCAGATTTTGCTTGATGTCGTCCGCGGCATTGGCAGCGCTGTCCATCAGGTTGTTGATGCTGCCGGGTACGTCGCCGTCGCTATCGATGCGGTAGCGCATGCCAAAGAACAGGCCAAGCAGCATCAGCCAAATCGTGGCGCCCCAGGCAAACAGCGCGACGATGGGAATCAGGATGGGAATGTTGAGGATGATCGCATCGCGGCGCGTGGCGATAAACTTGGTGTCCAGGCTCAGGCGGAAGAGCTTTTTGAGGTACTCCCACACGCTGTCCATCTTCTTGGAGAAGTCGGTCTTTTCGCTCGACTTTTCGTAGGCTGCCTGCGCGGCGACCATCTCGGCCGAGGGCTCATCGGCCGGCGCGGACTCGGTGGCGGCGTGCGCCGACGTGGTCTGCGTCTTGCCCTGCGACTCGAGCCAAATGATGGCGTCCAGGACGTTGCCGTCGGCGGCGTCGAGCGCAGCCTTGGCATCGGTGTAGCTCACGTTGCACTTGGTGCGGATGGTTTCAACTTTTTCGAGGTCGTCCATGACCTGTCCTTTCGTTCGATGGGCGCGACGCCAGGCGATTTGCCCGGGCGCGAGCGTTGCGTTCGGCGGTCTGCGTTGCGCGGTGCCGCCCCGCCCTTGGTCGAACTCTATAGTGCAGGTTATAGATTAAGCGATTCTTGAGCCAAGATTAATGTTGGATGAGTTTTTGGGTGGCAGTGGGAAAAGTATTAGACCTCGATAACGGGGATGGGGTACCGGTGCAAAACGGCGTCATGGGTTGGTCGAGCAGGCGGTTTCTCCATTGATGTCCGCACGACATGTGACACTTACCCTGCCGCCATGCTTCGTCGCGGCGGCATGCATCTGAACAACGATCCTCTAAGGAGTTCGATTTTGATGAGTGACAACACCAAGCATCTCGCAAAGAAGTGCGTCAAGGACGCGGGGCCGTGCCTCGCGCTGTGCCTTGCCGGCGCAGCGGTCGCGCTGCTGGCTGTTCTGGGGCCATTCGACGTGCTCCGAAGTGCCAGTTCTCTGCACGTTTGCATGGCCCTTGCCGGCGCCATGATGACCGGCGGCATGCTCGATCTGATTTTTTGGGTGCTTGATCCGTTTGGATGGAAGAACGAGGGGTAAGCCCTAAGGGACGGAAGGGCTGGAACGGTTGGCTTAGCGATCGTGCAGAATGTGGGCGAGCGACTTACAGGGAAGTGGTGATCCGATGACGGTCTATGTGACGGGCGATATTCACGGCGGCCTCGATATGCAAAAGCTGCGCGATTGGGACCTTGGGGATAGCCTGACGAGCGACGACTATCTGATTGTCGCGGGCGACCTTGGCTTTCCGTGGGATTTCTCTGCCGAGGAATGTGCCGACATCGCTTGGCTGGAATCGCGCCCCTATACCGTGCTGTTCGTCGACGGCAACCACGAGCGTTTCGATCACTGGGCGGAACGCCCCATGGAGCTGTGGCACGGTGGGCTGACGCAGCGCCTGTCGGATACCTCTCCCATACGGCGCCTGACGCGCGGCGAGGTTTTTGACCTCGACGGCTCAACGGTCTTTACCATGGGCGGCGCCACGAGCGTGGACAAGGAATACCGCATTCCGTATTCAAGCTGGTGGCCGCAGGAGCTGCCGGACGAGCGCAACTTTGAGGAGGCACGGGCAAAACTCGACAGCGTGGGCTGGAAGGTCGACTACGTGGTCACCCACACCTGCTCTACGCGCATGCTTTCGCCCACGCTCTATCCGGCGCCCGGCTGGAATTGCCCCGCCGTCGATCGACTTACGGCATTTTTCGATGAGCTGGAGGACCGCTTGGATTACAAGCGCTGGTACTACGGGCATTTTCATCGGGATGCCAACCCTGCCGAGCGCCATACCGTGCTCTACGACTGCATCGTTCGCCTGGGCGACGAACTCCAGCCCTGGGATGTTGCGTAGGGGCGGGGTGGCTGACTACTCGACCGTTACAGTGATGTTTTCCCGGTGCGCGCGGATGACGTCCCAGCTAAAGTGCTCGACCAGCTGCTCGGCAGAGCGCGGTGTGGTGTCCGGTGCGATGCCCGTTTGCCCAGCGAGCCAGCCCAGTAGTGCCTCGGGTGTGCCAAAGCGGGCGCGGAGCTCGCCCAGGTCCAGATCGCGATCGCGCTTGGAAAGGCGGCGGCCGTCCGGCGACATGAGCAGCGGAATGTGCGCGTAGTGCGGCGTGGGAAGTCCCAGCAGATGCTGCAGGTAGATTTGGCGCGGCGTGGAGCCCAGCAGGTCACATCCGCGCACGACCTCGGTGACGCCCATGGCGGCGTCGTCGACCACCACGGCTAGCTGATAGGCAAACACGCCGTCGCTGCGGCGCACCAAAAAGTCGCCGCACTCGGTGGCGAGCGCCTCGCATTGGGCCCCGTACGTGCGGTCAACGAATTCGATTACGTCGCCCGCGAGGTCGTCGACGGCGGGCACGCGCAGGCGCGTGGCCGGAGCACGCAGGGCACTGCGGCGGGCGACCTCTTCGGCCGAAAGGCCTCGGCAGGCGCCGCGGTAGATGGGCGTGCCGTCGCTGGCGTGCGGCGCGCTCGCGGCGTGGAGCTCGGCGCGCGTGCAAAAGCAGGGGTAGGTGAGGCCGGCGTCTTGCAGCTGGCGCAAGGCGCTCTCGTACAGGTCGAGGCGATCGTGCTGGTAGTAGGGGCCTTCGTCCCACTCCAGCCCCAGCCAGGCTAGGTCGTCGATGAGCTGGGCGGCAAGTTCCGGGCGCTTACAGCGATCGTCCAGGTCCTCGATGCGCAACACGATGCTGCCGCCTTGGCTGCGGGCCGAAAGCCACGCGCACAGGCAACTGAACACGTTGCCCAGGTGCATGCGGCCCGATGGCGACGGGGCAAAGCGCCCCACGACGGGCGCGGGAACGGAGGCGGGCCGCGTAGTTGGCGCGTCCGCGGCGGGCGTTGCTATGTTGCGTGCGTTGATATCCATGCGGACGAGTATAGCGCGGGGCACGGTAGAGAAGGCGATTCTGTGGCTCGCAAGTTGTCGAGGCCCCGCATTGCGTATGGCAGTCCGCAGACTCGACGCTTTGATTCCTGTCCATCAACTCGGCACCTTAGACGACAGAAACCCCGGCAGCTCTTCGCAACTGCCGGGGTTTCCGCGGAAAAGGGGGACATGATCCTCGAGCGAACGGCAAAGGGGCAAACCGTTTTCGCTCAATTGCTTTATGCCCCTCGGCTAGCGGCTCAATCAGCGTATGCCGCGCCCACACAAAGCCGCTACACCTGTGACGGAGCTGTGAAGTGGTATCTATCGTTGGCGCAGGCCATGCCAAGGACTGTTCCAAACTGCCGGCAGATAAGGAACGTCCCTAAGTGCCAGACTCGGGTGGGACTTTTGTCCCATTTGACGTTCCGTTGGCCCAGATATTCGTCATGTGCGCCCGCAAACGTGGGACAATGGCGATGTTGGTTTTACAGACAAAGGATGTGCCTATGAACGCCCCCGTTGCCAATGCCTGCCGGCAGCGCCGCTTGTTTGCGCGATTCGTTTCCGTCTGCGCGTTTGTCGCGTTTGCGTTGCTGCTGCTTCCCGCCGCCGCGTGCGCCGACGGCTACTCCATGACCCAAACCTATATCGGCGCCACGGTCGAGGCCGACGGCTCGCTGACCGTTGTCGAGGGACGCCAGTTTGATTTCGATGACGACATCAACGGCGTGTTTTGGGAGATCAATACAGGCTCTAACCAGCAGAGCGCCGCGGCGGGCGTCGATGTGCTGAGCGTCGAGGAAGACGACACCGCGTTCAACAAAGTCGATAGCGCGAACAAGGGTGACTCTGGCGTCTACACGGTCGAGCAGACTGGTGACGGTGTAAGAATCAAGGTGTTCAGCCCCCACGAGAGCGGTGACAGCGCGATCTATTACGTGAGCTACACCATGACCGGTGCGGTTATGAACTGGTCCGATACCGCCGAGCTCTACTGGAAGTTTGTGGGCGACGGCTGGTCCGCGGATTCCGATGATGTCGAGATGGAAGTGTACTTCGCAAATGCCGCTGCCGGGACGGCGGCCGTCAAGGGCGATAACTTCCGTGCATGGGGCCACGGCCCGCTGACGGGCGACGTGTCGCTCGATGCGGACGAGCCCATGGTCACCTATACCATTCCCTGCGTGCATCAGGGCGAATTCGCCGAGGCACGCATCGCCTTCCCCAGCGACTGGGTACCGCAGCTTGCCGCTTCGGGCGAAGAGCGCATGTCAACGATCCTGAGCGAAGAGAAGGAATGGGCCGACGAAGCTAACGCCCGTCGCGCTCACGCTCGCATGATTGCCAATGCGCTTGCCGTGCTAAGTGTTGTCGCGGCGGTGGCCTTTACCGGCACAATCGTTGTGCTCAAGCTACGCAGGCCCAAGCCCAAGCCGCTCTTCCAAGACGAGTACTTCCGCGATGTGCCCTCCGCCGACCATCCCGCGGTGCTTGCAGCTCTTATGAGCTGGAACAACGTGCCCGATCAGGCATATATCGCCACGCTGATGAAGCTGACCGACGACCGCGTGATCAAGCTGGAAGAAGCGACCGAGGCCAAGAAGAAGGGCCTGCTCCGTCGCGAAAAAGAGGAGCAGACGTATCGCATCACGGTGACCGACGAGGCCTGGAAGGCTGCCAAGAAGGACGGCATCGATCGCGATGTGCTCAAGGTCTTCTTCGCCGGCGTTAAGCCCGATAAGGACGGAGTCCGTTCGCGCACGTTTAGCGAGCTGGAGGAGTACGCTAGCGAGCGCACCACATCTGTTGGCGACAAGCTCGAGGACTATCAGAGCACGGTTAAGGGCAAGCTGGAGGCGCGCGAGTTTATCGCATCGGATGGCACTATCGCGATGGTGGCCGGCCTGGTTCTCGGCATCATCATTGTCTTTGGCATTCTGGGCTCTCTGATCTATACCGACTTTGCGGACGCCAACGTCGGCGCCGCTATGATCTCGATTCCCGTCACGATCGTGGGCTTTGTCCTGAGCTGCACCTTCCGCCGTTACACGCCGGAGGGCGCCGAGGTGGCGGCTCGCTGCAAGGCACTTAAGCATTGGCTCGAGGACTTCACGCGCTTAAAGGAAGCCGTCCCCGGCGATCTGGTCCTGTGGAATAAACTTCTGGTGATGGGTGCGGCGCTGGGCGTTTCGAAGGAAGTCCTGCGTCAGCTTGCCGAGGCCGTGCCGCCCGAGGTGCGCGAGGCCGACGGCTTCTACGACAATTACCCCTGTTACTGGTGGTACTACCATCATTACGGTAACGAGTCGCCGATGGATTCGTTCGACGGCGTGTATCACGAGAGCATCCGTGAGCTCGCATCGAGCTCGGACAGTTCGGGTGGCGGCGGAGGCGGCGGCTTCTCGGGCGGCGGAGGCGGCGGCGTCGGCGGAGGCGGCGGCGGAACGTTCTAGCGGTCGTAAGCTATGGGATGGGTTTTTCTCGACAGCCGTCGGGGAAAGTCCATCCCCTTTTTTGCGCTACCTACGAAGACTGTCCCCAGCGACTAGTCATTTAAGAACGTCCCCAACGACTAGGTGCGGCTGCTGGGCCTAGACGGTTAGGTCCAGCTCGTAGAGGAAGCTTTCGCGCGGCATGGCGTGGCGGCGTTCCTCGCGGTTGGCGCGGTGCGTGGCCGTGCGCTTAAAGCCGTGCAGCTCGTAGAACTTCCACGAGCAGTTGGAGTCGGTGTACAGGTGCGCCCTCGTCGCTCCAAGCGAGGACAGATGCGAGATTGCGGCGTCGAGCAGAACCGTGCCGACGCCCAGGCCGTGGACGTCGCGATCCACGGCAAGCAGTGTGACCTCGTTGTCGTGCGGCAACGGGCTGCTCTCGAGCAGGCGGTTGTTGGTTCGGATGGTTGCGCGCACAAACGAGAGATACTCGGCGCAGGCATCGGGCTCCAGCTCGCGCATCTGCGAAAGCAGCGCGCGTTCGGTGTCCATCCAATGTTCCTTGACGGTGGCGCCGGAGCTCTGTCCCGCACGCGCGAGCGCAATGCCACGCGCCTGACCGTCGATTACGGCAACCTGCGAAAACGTCGAGGAAGAAAGGCAGTAGGCAAGATCGCACGCAGCTTCGAGGCGGTTGTACTCATCGTTATCCGAGTTGTTGTGCCAAAGCTGCTGCAAGATCAGCGCGATGGCGTCGAAATCTTCGGTATCAAACGGTCGGTAGAGAACCCGCGAGACCATGGTGCCTCTTTCTATTGCGGATGCATATCGAGCACAGTTCTACCACGCCGTTGGCATCTAATTATGGTGCCCCTGTGTTCCATCAACTCACCGTGCCCAGTGGCGCTCCTGCAACCCCCCGCTCGAAGCTTTTTCTGCACAGCCGTGCGTTGCGGGGTGCATCGTCGCGCTCGATGCGCTACATTAAATCAGTATTTTCAATGCCGCTGCGCGAGCGCTGCAGATCGACGTATCACCGACTCACAGAGCACGGCGGCGTACCAGACAGGAGGACTGCATGGGATCTGATGTGAAGATCGCACGCGCGTTGATCTCGGTTACCGATAAGACGGGCGTCGTCGATTTCGCACGGACGCTGGTTGACGACTTTGGCGTCGAGATCATCTCTACGGGCGGCACGGCTCGTGCCATCGAGGACGCGGGCGTTCCCGTAACCCCCATCGAGGAGTTTACGGGCTATCCCGAGATGATGGACGGCCGCGTCAAGACGCTGCATCCCAAGGTTCACGGCGCGCTGCTTGCCCGTCGTGATTCCGAGCAGCACATGCAGGAGGCCGCTCAGCACGGCATTAAGCTGATCGACCTGGTCGTCGTCAACCTGTACGAGTTTGAGAAGACCGTCGCCAACCCCGAGGTCACCTTCGCGGATGCCATCGAGCACATCGATATCGGTGGTCCCTCCATGCTGCGCTCTGCCGCTAAGAACGCCGCGAGCGTTACCGTCATTTCCGACCCGGCCGACTATGATGCCGTCCTGGCCGAGATGCGCGAGACCGGTGGCTGCACCACGCTTTCCACCCGTCGTCGCCTGCAGGTGAAGGTCTACCAGACTACCGCCGCCTACGACACGGCCATCTCCCGTTGGCTTGCCGCCCAGGCAAGCGACGTGGCGGACACCTCTGCCAAGCTCGAGATCTCACTGGAGAAGGTCGACGACCTGCGCTATGGCGAGAACCCGCAGCAGAAGGCTACGGTCTATCGCTTTGCCGAGGGCTGCGAGAACACCGCGAGCTCGCAGTTCCCGCTCGTGGGCTCCGAGCAGATCCAGGGCAAGCCGCTCAGCTACAACAACTATCTGGATGCCGATGCCGCCTGGAACTTGGTCCGCGAGTTCGATGAGCCGGCCTGCGTGATTCTCAAGCATCAGAACCCCTGCGGTTCCGCCGTTGCCGAGGACATCACGGCAGCCTACGACCGCGCCTTCGCCTGCGATCCCAAGAGCGCCTTTGGCGGCATCATCGCCTGCAACCGCGAGGTTCCCTATGAGCTGGTTGAGCATTTCGCCGACCAGAACAAGCAGTTCGTCGAGGTCATCATCGCCCCGAGCTACACTGCCGAGGCGCTCGAGCGCATGGCCAAGCGCCCCAACCTGCGCGTGCTGGCGACCGGCGGCGTGGACCACGGCGCCCAGGTGGAGCTGCGCTCCATCGATGGCGGCATGCTGGTGCAGGAAGTCGACCACGTGACCGAGGATCCCGCGACCTTTACGTTCCCCACCGACCGCAAGCCCACCGACGCCGAGATGGCCGAGCTCGAGTTTGCCTGGAAGGTCTGCAAGGGCGTTAAGTCCAACGCCATCCTGGTCTCCAAGGGTAAGGCCGGCATTGGCATGGGTCCGGGTCAGCCCAACCGCGTGGATTCTGCGCTGCTGGCCTGCGAGCGTGCCGAGGACTTCTGCGAGCGCGAGGGCGTGGAGAAGGGCGGCTTTGCCTGCGCAAGCGACGCATTCTTCCCGTTCCGCGACAACGTCGACGTGCTTGCTGCACATGGCGTGACCTGCATCATCCAGCCCGGCGGCTCCAAGCGCGACGACGAGAGCATCCAGGCCTGCAATGAGCATGGCATCGCGATGGTCTTCACCGGTGCCAGGCATTTCCGCCACTAAGTTTTGCTCCGGGACAAAATAATCTCCGCAAAAGACGGTCGCTCCGTTTGGAGGGCCGTCTTTTTGGTATAAGAGGACGGAATGACTAACACGAAAGGTACAACCATGCCCCAGATTGATGATGCCGAGCTGTTTGGCAATGCCGAGGATCAGCGTGCGTACGAGGACTTTTGCGCCAATCAGGAGGCGGTCGAGAAGTTCACGCTCGACAAGCCCGCGCTCATCTGCCGTTGGCGCATGTCCAACAAAAAGGTGCCCATGCTCAACCGTCACATCCGCGCGCTGTCCGAGCGTCTGGTGCAGGGCGAGCCACTTACCCATAACATGCTCAGCTGGGCCAAACAGCACGTTGAGTGGTCGCTTGCCGAGGGCGATTACACCGCGCGCGACGGCGTACTCATGCTGGTGATTGACGTCAACGGCAACGCCGCCATGACGGTGGGGGAGTACGAGCCGCTGGCCGATACGTCGGCCAAGGCGCTGCGTGCCCGCTCCGCCGAGGCCCGCTCCGAGGCCGACGAGACCGGCGTGGCGCCCGAGCTGCTCGCCGCCGTCAACAACGGCGAGCTGGCCTTTGTGGCACCGGCGGACGAGTGTCTGTGCGGCACGGCGACGCTCATCGGGCAGCTGGCCCAGACCAAGGGCATCCCGGTCACGCGCGTGGACATTCCCGCGCAGCTCAAGGGCGCGCTGTTCCTGGTGAGTGACGAGCACGGCGTGGTTCCCGCAACCGAGACGGACGCTGCCGAGGCCGACGCCGCGACGGTCGCCTTCTTCGCCGACGGCTACGAAAAGCTCCGCGCCCGCCGCTAAATGATTTTTCTGGGACGGGGATTTAATAATCATTTGATTCCCGCGCCAGTTGCGAGCGAGGGACGAGCCAAGCGTTTTCGTTCGCGAACAGTTCTGTCACCTTGGTGACACGCGAGGCGCGTACCTGCGGCTCCGCGGTCATAATGGGGCAAGACAACCAAGAGGGGAGCGGAATCCATGGCGCTAATCTATATCGTTGAGGACGATGAACCCATTCGTCGCGAGCTTGTTGACATCCTTGACCGCGCCGGGTTTGAAATCGAGACCTGCGAATCGTTCGAGCATGTCTCGCGCGATATTCTCGCCGCCGCGCCCGACCTGGTGCTGCTCGACCTCACGCTTCCCGTCGAGGACGGCCAGCATATCTGCCACGAGGTTCGCCGCGAATCCGAGGTTCCCATCATCGTCCTCACGTCGCGCACGACCGAGATCGACGAGGTCATGGCCATGACGCTCGGCGCGGACGACTTTGTTCCCAAGCCCTACAGCGCCCGTGTGCTCGTGGCGCGCATCAATGCCTTGCTGCGTCGCACCGCGGCGTCAGGCGAGCGCAGTACGCTCGTCCACAAGGGACTGGAGCTTGACCTCGCCCGCTCCATGGTTACCAATACGCAAACCGGCACTAGCACCGAGCTCACCAAAAATGAACTGCGTATCCTCTCGCTGCTTCTGAGCCGCGCGGGCAAGATCGTTTCGCGCTCGGCCATCATGCAGGACCTGTGGGACTCCGACGCCTTCGTAGACGACAACACGCTTACCGTTAACATCAACCGCCTGCGCACCACGCTCGAAAAAATCGGCATCAAGGGGTATTTGACGACGCACCGCGGCCAAGGCTATTCGGTCTAGGGGCCGGCTATGTCGTTTGCCAAGTTCTTTAAAGATGCGCTGCTTCCCGTCGCCGTGTGGACGTGCGGCGTGCTGCTGAGCTGCTTTGTGCTGACGGTCGCCGGCGCACCCGTTTCTATCGTGGTCGTGGCGGTTGGCGTGTCCTTTATCTTCGGTATGCTCGGCATCGTGATCGAGTACGCGCGTCGCCGTCGTTTTCTGCGCCAGCTGGAGCGCGCGGCAGAGGAGCTCGAGAGTCCCGCATGGGTGCAGGAGATGGTGCAATGCCCGACCTATGCCGAGGGCGAGCTTGAGTACGAGGTCTTGCGCCGGGTGGGCAAGGCTGCCTGCGACGAGGTTGCCGAAGGCCGGCGTCAGACCGATGACTATCGCGACTATATCGAGAGCTGGGTCCATGAGGCCAAGCTGCCCCTGGCGGCGGCCCATTTAATTTTGGAAAACCTGGATGGCAGCGAAGACGACCTGTCACGTGTGGATGACCTGGGCCGTGAGCTGGCTCGCGTGGAGCGCTATATCGACCAGGCGCTGTACTATGCGCGCTCGGAAGTCGTGGAGCGTGACTACCTGATTCGCCGCTGGGATCTCAAGACCTTGGTGACGGGCGCAATCAAGGCCAATGCGCGTGAGCTTATCGCGGCGCACGTGGCGCCGGTGTGCGAGAACCTCGACTTTGAGGTCTTTACCGACGAGAAATGGCTCGAGTTTATTCTGGGCCAGCTCATTCAGAACAGCATTAAATACGCGCGTGAGGACGGCGCGAAGATCGCTTTTTCGGGCGCGTTGCTGGACGAGGGCTTGGCGAGCGAGCGCATTGAGCTCACCGTTGCCGACAACGGCTGTGGCGTGAGCGCGGCCGACCTGCCCCGTGTGTTCGAGAAGGGTTTTACTGGCGACAACGGCCGCACCACCAAGCGCGCAACGGGCATCGGCCTCTATCTGGTGGCACGCCTGTGCTCCAAGATGGGCATCGACGTCACCGCGGCATCCGACTCCGGCGAAGGCTTTGTCGTAACATTTGCCTTCTCGACCAACAAGTTCCAATACTTTGAGTAGTCAGGTCGTATGGCGTAGCCGTTCAGGATCTTCCCATTTAAGAAGAAATCAGGCTTTTCGGCAGCTATATTCCTGAACGGGAACATTGCTAATGTAGTCAACACTATATTCCCGTACATGAACATAGTGCTACAGTTTTATACTATGTTCACGGACAGGAATATAGCCGGAGGCGTCATGAGAACGGTGACAACGATTAAAAAGCTGGATGGCCGCATCAGGCTCAAACCGTCGGAAGTCGCTTTCTCGGAGCGCACGGTTTTCGATCCCGCCGAGATAGGGAAGGCCCTTAGGCTCAGAAGGCGTGAGCTCGGTTTGACTCAACGTGACGTCGCGACTATGACGGGTCGCAGCCTTCGTGTGATTGGTGATATCGAACGGGGGCGGACAACGGTCGAAATTGGTGTCATTTTCGATTACGCCTCCATCGTGGATATTGATTTTATTCTGAAGGTGAGGGGGAAGTAATGGATGGCACGCTGTTCGTTCACCGTGAGTTTAATGGGTCTTACCAGCTGGTTGGCATATTGGAGGAACATGCGGGGTTTCCGGCATTCACCTATAGCCCCAAATATCTCCAGAGCGGTGATGCGGCGCCGATTTCGATCTCGCTGCCGTTGTCGGCCGAGACATTTAGTCCGGACGCAACGGGCTCTTTTTTCTCTGGCATCATTCCGGAGGGGCAGCTCAACAGGGACCTTGAGAAAAGGGCGCGAGCGGAACGCGGAGATTACTTCAAGGTGCTCGATTTAGTCCGCGATGAACCTGTCGGCGCTCTGGTTTTGACGCGAGAGCCTTCGGCCGACAGTCTCGAAATGGGCTATGAAGAGATAGGTGAGAAACGGCTAAGCGGGCTGGCATACGCGCCGGCGGAGGTTGCTTTTGATTTAGCGCTAGAGAGTCGAATCTCCCTTGCAGGTGCTCAGGCGAAGGTCGGTCTCTACCATACGGGCGATGACCCATGTGGCGGATGGTACCTGCCTCATGGAGCGGCCCCATCCACGCACATTCTCAAGGCGGGATCGAAAACGTTCCCGGGTGAGACGGTGTGCGAAGCGATGTGCGTGAGAGCCGCCTCTCTGATGGACCTATCGGCCGAAGAGTGTTTTCTTGTCCGAGTTGAGGATGCCGAGCCAATTATCGCCGTGAAGCGATTTGACCGAGTAACGCCTGATGCTGGACGCTCGGTTGACGGATTGCCAATTCCGTACCGTTTGCACCAGGAAGATGTTTGTCAGGCCAAGGGTATCTCGCGTGAGCTTAAATATGAGCCGACGGGTGTCAATTACCTGGGGCTTATCGTCGATGCGGTGCGAAGGGCGTCGACGAATCAAATGGAGGACAGGTTCCTTGTCGGCTATAACCAGCTGTTCGACTATGCCGTAGGTAACTGCGATAACCATCTAAAGAACTGGTCGCTCGTATGGGACGAAAGTTGGAAGCAGGTGAGGTTGGCGCCGCTCTATGACGTGCTGTGCACAACGGTTTACCCCAGTCTCGTTCGTGAGATGGGCGTCTCGTTTGGTGGGAGCCGCAAGATTGACGACGTAACGCGTGGGTCGGTGATGAGCCAAATGATTGAGGCGGGTTTGCCCGGGGGAATTGTCGCCGGAATGATTGCTGATACCTGCAATGAGGTTCCAGACGCGCTAAGAGACGCGGCGCGCGGTCTCAAAGAAGAGGGTTTTCCCGAGGCGGAGGTAATGTTCGAGAAGATCATTCCAGAAGTGCAAGCTCGTCTAAGCAGGATCGCCTTATAACAAAAACGTGCCGCCCCAAACAAAACGTGCCGCCCCAAACGGGGCGGCACACCATTCCTCTATTCAGACAACTCGTTGAAGTACGGTGACGAAGGCGCAAGGCCGGGAGGGGTTATCTAAGCCGACATCCCGCAGCCGCGAAGCGGCGAGGACGTCGGCGTGATAACCCCGCAGGCCTTGCGCCGACGGGAAGGAACCTACTTCACGACCAGAATGTCGCAGTCCGTATTGCGTAGCAGGAACGTCGAAATCGAGCCCAGTAGCGCGTACTTAATTGAGGACAGGCCGCGGGCACCGCAGAGTACCAGATCGGGCTTGACCACGTCGAGCATCTCATCCTTGAGCGTCTCACGAATGCGGCCGGTGCGAATCATGACCTCGACCTCGGGAATGTCGGGATTGGCTTTGGCCTCCTCGAGCTGCTTGGCGATGGAGTTGTTAAAGGCCTCCTCCAAGCCGTTGACCAGGTCGACCGGATAGGAACCGGCGCTCTCGAGCGCGGTGGAGTCGATAACGTGGCCGATGATCAGCTTAGCGCCGTTGTTCGCGGCGACCTTGATGGCGCGTGCGAGCACAAAATCCTGCTGCTCAGTACCGTCGAGTGAAACAAATACCTTGGTGTAGCCCTCGTTCATGGTTTCCTCCTTGGTCTATCGCACGGGCGCGGGGCTCGTGCGTCGGGCGGGCGCGGGCGCGTTGGCCGCCGGACACTTTATCTTGTTGCAGTTATACCCAAGGATTTCGGTTTGACCGCTCGCAATTCTGTGAACGGGCGAGTTTTTTGGTAAGGGTAGGCGCAGGCGCGCCGCCAACGGTTGATAATGGGACATCGCCCGCACCGTCCGCAGAACAATATCGGCGGGTGTCTAACGAGGGGGTCCCTTTGGATATTATCGAGCTTCTAAAATCTGCCTTCATGGGCCTGGTCGAGGGCATCACCGAATGGCTGCCCGTTTCGTCGACGGGTCACATGATCTTGGTGGACGAGTTCGTCAAGATGAACGTGAGCGAGACGTTCTGGAATATGTTCCTGGTCGTGATTCAGCTTGGCGCCATTTTGGCCGTCTGCGTCCTGTTCTTCTACGACCTTAACCCGTTCTCGCCCAGCAAGGGCAAGGAGGGCCGTCGCGACACCTGGGTGCTGTGGGGCAAGATTGTGCTCGGCTGCATTCCCGCCGCGGCGATCGGTCTGCCGCTCAACGACTGGATGGAGGAGCATTTCTACAATGCTCCCGTCGTGGCGTTGGCGCTCATTGTGTACGGCGTGCTGTTTATCGTGATTGAGAACTGGCGCGCGAGCAAGCGCGACCAGGCCGCTCTTGCCGGTTCGCTTGGTTCTCGTGCTGTGGTGGCGGGCGGACGTCCCGCCGGTGCGCACTTTGCGGCACCCGCCGCGGCTACCGCTGAGGATTCGGGCAACGATGACGAAGACCTCGACTTTGGCTCCATTGCGACGCTTGAGGACCTAAGCTGGAAGACTGCGCTGGGTATTGGCTGCTTCCAGGTTCTGTCGCTGGTGCCGGGCACATCGCGTTCCGGCTCCACCATCATCGGCGGCCTGCTGCTGGGCTGCACACGCTCGGTGGCGTCTAAGTTCACGTTCTTCCTGGCCATTCCCGTCATGTTTGGCGCGAGCGCGCTCAAGCTGGTCAAGTACTTCGTTAAGGGCGGTACCTTCGGCACCAACGAGATCGCCATCCTGGGCGTGGGCTGCATCGTCGCCTTCGTGGTTTCGCTTATCGCCATCAAGTGGCTCATGGGCTTCGTCCGCCGTCACGACTTTAAATGTTTCGGCGTCTACCGCATTGTCCTGGGTATCGTGGTGCTTGCGTACTTCTTCGTCCTGGAGCCTATGCTCGGCCTGTAACTTGGTTGACGCTGCGCGGCGGCCAGAGCGACAACTTGTCATTCAAAGAGGGTGGCGTGACCAAAAGGTCTATGCCGCCCTCTTTTCATGCCAATTTGTTCGCTCTGGCCGCCGCTCGCTGCCGTTACCATGACATCGGTGGCTCCGTGATTGGTGCATCGGGGGTCAGGTTTCTTTGCACCAACGTGGTACAGACTAACTTGACCCCATTGCGCCAAATCCGCTGGGGCGTGCCTGATGGCGGCGCACGGAGTCGTGGTGTGATTTGCGTCGGTGTCCGCGCGGCTCGGTATACTGGTACGGCTCAAACTATGGCGCTGCCCGCAGGCGCGCCGTCCGTCAGATGAGGAGTCGCCCATGACCCAGCCCCTGCCCTGGGAAAAGAACACTGCGGTACCCGTGCCGCCCGCGCCGGAACCCGTGCCGCTCGATGCGTACACCGCCCCCGCCGCGCCGGAACCCGAGCTCGTTCCGCTCGACATCTACGACGCCCCGGCTCCGGCGCCCAAACCAGCCAAGCCGCTCGTCGATATCGATAGTCTGAACCCCGCCCAGCGCGAGGCGGTCCTGACCACCGAGGGCCCGCTGCTGGTCCTTGCCGGCGCCGGCTCGGGCAAGACCCGCGTCCTGACCTTCCGCATCGCGCATATGCTTGGCGACCTGGGCGTTAAGCCCTGGCAGGTCCTGGCCATCACGTTTACCAACAAGGCCGCGGCCGAGATGCGCGAGCGTCTGGCAGCGCTCATCCCCAGCGGCACCCGCGGCATGTGGGTGTGCACCTTCCACGCTATGTGTGTGCGCATGCTGCGCGAGGACGCCGACCTGCTGGGCTACACCGGGCAGTTCACCATCTACGACGATGACGACTCAAAGCGCATGGTGCGCGACATTATGCAGACGCTCGGCATCGAGCAAAAGCAGTTCCCCATCAACATGATCCGCAGCAAGATCAGCTCGGCTAAAAACGCCATGATCGGGCCCGAGGACATGCTCAAATCCGCCGACAGCCCTAATGACAAAAAGGCCGCGCAAGTCTACCTGGAGCTGGAGCGCCGCCTGCGCGCCGCCAACGCGATGGACTTCGACGACCTGCTCGTGCGCACGCTCGAGCTGCTGCGCACCCGCCCCGAGGTGCTCGACAAGTATCAGGAGCGCTTCCGCTACATTAGCGTCGACGAGTACCAGGACACCAACCACGTCCAGTACGAGATCGCCAACCTGCTGGCCGCCAAGTACCAAAACCTCATGGTTGTGGGCGACGACGACCAGTCCATTTATAGCTGGCGTGGTGCTGACATCACCAATATCCTGGACTTTGAGAAGGACTTTAAAAACTGCAAGACCGTCAAGCTGGAGCAAAACTACCGCTCTACGGGCCATATTCTGAGCGCTGCCAACGCCGTGGTGCGCCACAACTCGCAGCGCAAGGACAAGCGCCTGTTTACGGCCGAGGGCGATGGCGAGAAGATCCAAGCCTTCCAGGCGAGCGACGAGCGCGATGAGGGCCGCTGGATTGCCGGCGAGATCGAAAAGCTGCACGCCAAGGGTACGAGCTACGACGATATCGCCGTGTTCTACCGCACCAACGCCCAGTCGCGTATTCTCGAAGATATGTTCCTGCGTGCGGGCGTGCCCTACAAGATCGTGGGCGGCACGCGATTCTTCGACCGTGCCGAGATCCGCGACGTCATGGCCTACCTCAAGATGATCGTGAACCCGGCCGACGAGATGAGCGTCAAGCGCGTCATCAACACGCCGCGCCGCGGCATCGGCTCCACCTCGATTCAAAAGATCGAGCAGCTGGCGCGCGACAACCGCTGTTCGTTCTTCCAGGCTTGCGAGATCGCCACGGCCGAGACGGGCATGTTTAGCGCCAAGGTGCGTAATGGCCTGTCGAGCTTTGTATCGCTGGTGCGCGAGGGCCGTCGCATGGACGGCGAGCTCAAGGACGTCGTCGAGATGATCGTCGATAAGACGGGCCTGCTGCAGGCTTTTCGTGCCGAGGGCACCATGGAATCCGAGAGCCGCGCCGAGAACATCCAGGAATTCTTGGGCGTCGCCGCCGAATTTGAGGAGACGCACGAGGATATCGAGGGTACGCTCGAGAGCTTGGAAGAGCTGCGCGCAGCCGGTGTCGCCGACGTGCCTGCCGGTGCCGAGCCCGAGCCCGTCGTGGTGAGTGCGCCCGCGCCCGAGCCGGGACCGTCCGCCCCAGCATCCTCGTTTGAGGCGCTGGTCGGCGCTCGCGACGCCGCTGGTTCCAACCCGCTCGATAGCCTGGCCGCCCCGGCGCTCTCGCCGCAGGATGCCCTGGCTGCTGCCATCGCGGGTAACGCCTATGCCGCGCCGACGGAGATGCCGGCGGGCGCCGTGCATGCCGACGAGATCGAGCGCACCTACGGTCCGCTCACCTGTAAGGCGCTGCCCGCTCTCATGGAGTGGCTTGCCCTGCGCTCCGACTTGGATTCTTTGGCAGGCGAGACGCATGCCATCACCATGATGACCATCCACTCCGCCAAGGGCCTGGAGTTCCCGGCGGTGTTCGTGGCCGGCATGGAGGAGGGCATCTTCCCGCACGTGCACGATTTTGGCGGCAGCGATGATCCGGGCAAGCTCGAGGAGGAGCGTCGCCTGGCCTACGTTGCCATCACGCGTGCTCGCAAGCGCCTGTTCTTGACCTATGCGGCAACGCGTCGCACCTACGGCTCGACCTCTGCCAACCCGCGCTCGCGCTTCCTCAACGAGATTCCGTTTGAGGACATTGAATTTAGCGGCATCGGTTCTGCCGGATTCGAAGGCACGGGCTGGGAGAAGCGCGGCGACCGTCACGGCACCTTTGGCTCGGGCATGGGCTCGGATATGTATGGCGGCAAGGTATTCGGTTCGCATACGCGCTCGACCGGCGGTTCCGCTTCGCGCGGTGGATCGAGCTTTGACGACTTCTTTGGCGGCAGCAGTTACGGGACCGAGCGCCATCGTGGGGTCTCGCCTGACGCCGGCCGTGTTGCCTCGACCTTTGGCTCGGGTGCGCCGCGGGCCAAAAAGCCCTCGTCCAAGGTGTCCCCGACGGTGGAGCGCAAGGTCGATCGCGCTAGCGCGTCGCAGGACTTTGCCGCAGGCGATACCGTGAGCCACAAGACCTTTGGCACAGGTACCGTGATCTCGGTTGTCGGAGACATGATCGAGGTTCAATTCGAAAAGACCGGCCAGACCAAAAAGCTAATGAAAGGTTTTGCACCGATCGTCAAGCTGTCGTAGTCTCGGCGGACCCGGGCGGGCGTATGGGGCAACATCGCCTGCTCGGGCAGTCCTGCGCAAGACGGAGGCCACATTAAGTGGCCTCCTTTGCGTGCGGAACTCGCGATCGATGTTGCCCCATACGCCCGCCCAGGTCCTTAGATAACGTTGCTTGCAAACGTCGCTCTGCTCGTTCGCTTTTTGATCTGGAGAGCCGGGTGGGCTGAATACTTAGACATGGCAAGGGGCTCCCCCGTTGAAGAACGGGGGAGCCCCTTGTTTCGTTTTGGTTGTTGTTGCGACCTAGAGGTGGCTGACGATCAGTTCCATATTGCCCTCGAGCTCGATCTTGTCCACGGTGCTGGGGGCCAGCAGGTGGCTTCCCTTGTGGACGGGGTCGCCGCAGATGGTGCCTTCGCCGTCGATGACCGACAGGCACATGAAAGGCCAACGCTGGTCGAGGGTTTTGCTGCCGTCGACGCGCACGCGATCGACGGTGTAGCAGGGGTTGGACTCGAGCTCGGTCACGCCGTCCACCTCGGGCGCGGTCACCGTGCCGTCGGTCGGAGCCTGGGCATCAAAGTCGATGCAGTCGAGGCTCTGTTCAATGTGCAGCGGGCGCAGCTTGCCGTCGGTGCCGGGACGGTCGTAGTCGTACAGGCGATACGTCACGTCGCTCGACTGCTGCGTCTCCAAAATGAGCGTGCCGGTCTTGATGGCGTGCACGGTACCGGAATCAATCTGGAAAAAGTCGCCCTTGTGGATCGGCAGTACGTTGAGCATATCGTCCCAGCGGCCGTCCTCGATCATCTGTGCGGCCTCGGCGCGGTCTTGCGCGCGCTGGCCGACGATGATTGTGGCGCCGGGCTCGCAATCCAGCACATACCAGCACTCGGTTTTGCCCAGGCTGCCGTTCTCGTGCTTGGCGGCGTACTCGTCGTTGGGATGAATCTGGATCGAAAGGTCGTCCTTGGCGTCCAGAATCTTAATGAGCAGCGGGAACTCCTTGCCCTCGCAGTTGCCAAAGAGCTCGCGGTGCTCGGCCCACAGCCACGAAAGCGTGTGGCCTGCATACGGGCCCTCCGCAATCTGGCAGTCACCGTTGGGGTGGGCCGAGATGGCCCAACACTCACCGATGGGACCATCGGGAATGTCGTAACCAAATACGGTTTTGAGTTGACGGCCGCCCCAGATCTTCTCGTGGAAGATCGGCGTCAGTTTAATTAAATCGGACATGTTCATACTCCCATTGTGCTGCGCGGGCGCCGCGTAAAACTGCTCAAAACGAGCGCCCGTATGACCATAAAACCTATGCCAACGTTACGTTGTGCAACTCAAAGCGGTCGCCAACGTTGCGCGAGACCGAATACTCAAAGGCGGCACCGCTGTCCAAAAAGCCAATCTGGGTGAGCTCGAGCAGGGGAGAGCCAGGTTTGGTGTCCAGACGCTCGGCTTCTTCCTCGGTTGCTGCCACGGCGCGAATGGTACGGTGAAAGCTCGAAATCTTCAGCCCGCATTGCTCTCGGATGAAGCGGTAGAGCGATCCGTACAGGTCCTTCTTTTTCAGCCCCGGAATCAGCTCGAGGGGCATGTAGGTGTACTCGATAACGATAGGCTTCTCATCGGCCTGACGCACGCGCACGACGTGATAGGCAAAGTCATCCTCGGCAATTCCCAGCTGGGCTGCGATGTCCGCTGGTGGATTAACAATCGAGAAATCGTAGACCACCGAGGTCACCTTCTCCCCGCGGTGCTCATACGAAAAGCCCTGGGCACGGTCGTTTTTGCCCTGGAAAAACGCCTGGCCGGGAAGCCCTGCCGTGTCCTTAACGTAGGTACCCGATCCGCGTCGGCTGGTAATAAGACCTTCCTCGGTGATTTGTTCAATAGCTCGTTTGACGGTGATTTTGGAAACGCTATAGAGCTCGCAGAACTCAACGACGGTGGGAAGCTTGTCGCCCGGTTTAAGAGCGCCATCCTCGATACTTCGACGAATATCTGCAGCTATCGCCTCGTATTTGGGAATCATGGAACCTCCTTTCCGACATATATGAATACAAAAGTAAGTATAACCCTCAACAGGGCACCCATATTACTTTTATCTGAGAAGTTCGAGAAAGAAAAAAGAAAAAGACGCTTTACTTTTAAAATTAGAGCGCTATAGTTTAAGCAACGAACGGAATCCTTCCGCACAACAGGATCGACCGTTTGGGGACGGTTTTGTTTTGGCGGGTTGGATATCGGTATGACCGGTGCGCGCCCGCGCCGGATAACCTGCCAAAGCAAACCCGTCTCCAACCGGAAGCTCTAGAACACGAAAGCGAGGACTTTGATGGCACAGTATCAGCTGCCCAACGACTTCTTCTTTGGCGCTGCTATGTCCGGCCCGCAGACTGAGGGTCAGTGGAACCAGGGCGGCAAGCTCGAGAACCTGTGGGACACCTGGTCCATCCAGGATCTGGGTTCGTTCTACAACCGCGTTGGCTCTTACGCCGGCAATGACTTTATGACCAAGTACCAGGAAGACCTTCGCATTTTGAAGGACTTGGGCCTGGATACCTATCGCACTTCCATCCAGTGGAGCCGTCTGCTCGATGCCGATGGCAACCTCAACGAGGAAGGCGCTGCGTGGTATCACGAGTTGTTCCGCGCTTCTCGCGAGGCCGGCCTGGAGCCGTTTGTCAACTTGTACCACTTTGACATGCCCACCTACCTCTTTAACCGTGGCGGCTGGGAGAGCCGTGAGGTCGTCGAGGCTTACGCGCATTACGCCGACGTCGCCTTCCACGAGTTTGGCCAGGAGATTAAGTACTGGTTCACCTTTAACGAGCCCATCGTCGAGCCCGAGCAGCGCTATCAGGAGGGCGTGTGGTTCCCGCAGCTCCACGACTTCAACCGCGCCCGCACCGTGCAGTATCACATCTCGCTGGCACATGCGCTGGCCGTGGCCAACTATCGTAAGGCCTATGACGAGGGCGCTATTCGCGCCGATGCCAAGATTGGCATGATCAACTGCTTTACCCCGGTCTATACCAAGGAAAATCCCAGCGAGGCAGACCTCGAGGCCGTGCGTATGACCAGCGGCATCAACAATCGCTGGTGGCTCGACCTCATTACCAAGGGCGAGCTTCCTGCCGATGTGCTCGACAGCCTGGCCGAGGGCGGCGTTAAGCTCCCGTTCCGTGCCGGCGACCAAGAGATTCTCAAACAGGGTGTTGTCGACTGGCTCGGCTGCAACTACTACCACCCCACGCGCGTTCAGGCGCCGGCGAGCAAGATCGACCAGTACGGTCTGCCGCACTTTGCCGACGAGTACGTGTGGCCCGACGCCGTTATGAACGAGAGCCGCGGCTGGGAGATCTACCCGCAGGGCCTCTACGACTTTGGCATGGACTGCGCTAAGAACTACCCCGATCTTGAGTGGTTCGTTTCCGAGAACGGCATCGGCATCATGGACGAATACAAGAACCGTGACGCCGAAGGAACCATCCAGGATGACTACCGAGTCGACTTTGTGCGCCAACACCTGGAGTGGGTTGCCAAGGCAATCTCCGAGGGCGCCAAATGCCGGGGCTATCACTATTGGGCCGTCATCGATAACTGGTCTTGGGCCAATGCCTTTAAGAATCGCTATGGCTTTGTCGAGGTCGATCTCATGGACGGCTACAAGCGCCGCCTTAAGAAGTCGGCAGCCTGGCTCAAACAGGTCGCCACGACCCACGTGGTTGATTAGCGACCGGGCGAACGCCCAGACCGCGCGCCGCCGCGCGCAACACATGGCACATCTGGTGGCAGAGGGCGACAGACCACCGTGCGCATAGGAAAAGGCCGGATTTGAAAGTTAGGAGCAATCATGGCCAGTGACAACGGAAAGAGCTTCCTCGACAAGTTTGCCGAGGTCTCTGCGAAGGTGGGAAACCAGGTTCACCTGCGTTCCTTGCGTGACGCCTTCGCGACCATCACGCCGCTCTATATCCTTGCGGGTATCGCGGTTCTTATTAACAACGTCGTGTTCCCTCTGTTCCCGCTCGACGCGGCGGGCCTTGCCAACCTTCAGACGTGGGGCTCGGCAATTACGCTGGGCACCCTCAACGTCTCTGCCATTATCTTGGCCGGATTGATTGGCTACAGCCTCGCCAAGAACAAGCGTTTCGATAACCCGCTCGCTTGCGTGGTCGTCGCCATCTCTGCCTTCGTCATCATGATGCCGCAGCAGATCACCGCCTCGCTTGCCGCCACGAGCCCGCTGCTCACCGACAAGATCACCTCCGCTGAGGTCACGGGCGCCCTTTCGACTGCCAACACCGGCACCAACGGTCTGTTCTCGGCCATTATCATCGCTCTGCTCTCCGTCTCGCTCTTCATCAAGATTTCTGGCGTCGAGAAGCTCAAGGTTAAGCTGGGCGAGGGTGTGCCCCCCGCGGTCTCCAACTCCTTCAACGTCATGATCCCGATGCTGCTCAACCTCGCAATCTTCGCTCTTGCCGCAGCCCTGCTCGCCGTGTGCGCCGGCACCGATCTGTGCGCCATCATCTCCACGTGCATCTCCAACCCGCTCAAGAACATCATGAACGCCGGTCCGTGGGCTGTTATCCTCATCTACACCCTTGCTAACCTGCTGTTCTGCGTCGGTATTCACCAGTCCACCATCTCTGGCGCTACCGTCGAGCCGATCCTGACCATGCTCATCGTCGACAACATGGCTACCTTTGCCGCCGGTGGCACCATCCAGCCCGATCACTACATGAACATGCAGATCGTTAACAGCTTCGCCCTCATCGGCGGCTCGGGCTGCACCCTCATGCTTCTGCTCGACACGCTCCTGTTCTCCAAGAACAAGGCTTCCGAGACCGTTTCCAAGATGGCTATCCTGCCTGGTCTGTTCAACATCAACGAGCCGGTTATCTACGGTTACCCCATCGTGTACAACCTGCCGCTCATGATCCCGTTCGTTCTTCTTCCCGACCTGTTCATCGGCATCACCTATGGCCTTACCTGCGCAGGCATCATCAGCCCCTGCATCGCCCAGGTGCCCTGGACCATGCCTCCCGTCATCAATGCCCTGCTCGCTACGGGCTTTGACTGGCGCGCCGGCGTGTGGCAGGCTCTCGAGATTGTCATTGGCATGGCCGTCTACCTGCCCTTTATGAAGATTTCCGAGAAGGCAATCGCCAAGCAGGAGGCTCTTGCCGAGTAGAACGCCTAACGTTCGTCCCTTTCACCTTTGCGGGCACCGGTACGTGGTGCCAGTGCCCGCATCTCTCTTCTGCGTAAGGGCGCAGAAAGAGGGCACAATAGCCGCAAGGAATAAAACCAGTTGTCGTCTGCGCGCCGCGCAGTTATAAGGAGGAAACCATGAAGAAGATCATGCTCTGCTGCAATGCCGGTATGTCCACGAGCCTGCTGGTCCAGAAGATGCAGGCCGAGGTTGCAAACCGTGGTCTGGATATTGAGGTCGAGGCTCGTCCCATGAACGAGGCCCACGATCACCTGGACGAGTGCGACATGTTGCTGCTTGGTCCGCAGATCGGCTATACCAAGGGCGATTTTGAGAAGGAGGCCGCCGGTCGTTTCCCGGTCGAGGTCATCAACATGGTCGACTACGGCCGCATGAACGCTGCCGGCATCATCGACCACTGCGTCAGCGTGATGGGCTAGGTGCTCCGCATGGAGGATATGAACGAACTGCAGATGACCTGCTTTGAGATTATCAGCTACGTCGGTACCGCCAAGAGCATGTACATCAATGCCGTGCAAAAGGCCAAGGAGGGCGATTTTGACGCCGCCGAGGAGCTTATCAAGCAGGGCGACGAGGCCTATAACGGTGGCCACGATGTTCACATGGGGCTTCTGAAGAAAGAGGCCAACGGCGAGCGTAACGGCGAGGCCCCGTTGATTCTGCTGCATGCCGAGGACCAGATGGCCGGCACCGAGACCATGCGCGTCATGGCGACGGAGCTCATCGAAATCCACAAGCAGCTGCAGGCACTTAAGGCCTAGTCGGCGTTATCGCCGCGAAGGACCGTGCGGTCCAACAGACAACATGGTCCCTTTGACGGGCGCCGGGAGTCTCCGCCTCCCGGCGCCTTTATTTTTGGGGATGGTCTTGCGCGGCCTGTTGAGCAGCCATTTGCGTTTTCCCAGATAAAACCTGCCAAAACAAACCTGTCCCTTTTTGGTAGGTTTTTGCCTTGGGAGCGGTACCATACAGGCAATGTTTAAACGAGAAAGGTGGGCTCCCATGGAACCTAAGCAGTATTACATCGGCATCGACGTCGGCGGCACTTCGGTTAAGGAGGGCCTGTTCGACGAGGACGGCAACCTGCTGGCCAAGGCCAGCGTGCCCACGCCGCCCATCGTTGACGCCGCGGGCTTTGCCGCGGTGACCGAGGCTATCGACCAGGTGGTCGCCAAGGCCCAGATTCCGCGCGCCTTTGTGGCGGGTATTGGCCTGGCCGTTCCGTGCCCCATCCCGGCATCGGGCGATGCCAAGGTCAAGGCCAACATTGCCATTAACCTGCCCGAGCTAAGAGTCGCCATTCAGGAGCACTGCCCCGACGCGGTTGTTAAGTACGAGAACGATGCCAACGCCGCCGCCATGGGCGAGGCTTGGCTCGGTTCCGCCAAGGGCGTGCAGAACGTGGTGATGGTCACCATTGGTACCGGCGTGGGCGGCGGCGTTATCGTTAACGGCGACGTGGTGTCGGGCGTTGTGGGCGCCGGCGGCGAGATTGGCCACATGTGCCTGAACCCGGCTGAGGAGCGCGTCTGCGGCTGCGGCGGCCATGGCCACCTGGAGCAGTATTCCAGCGCCACCGGCGTGGTGAGCAACTACCTTGCCGAGTGCAAGAAGGCGGGTGTCGAGCCCATCGAGCTCACCGGCCCCTCCGATTCCAAGGACGTGTTCCAGGCCTGCCGCGAGGGCGACAAGCTCGCGCTGGCCGCGGCCGATACCATGGCCGACTATCTCGGCCGCGCCCTGGCGCTCATTGCCAACGTGGTCGACCCCGAGATGTTCCTGATTGGCGGCGGCGCGTCCGCTTCGGCCGATGTCTACCTCGACAAAGTCCGCGAGCACTTTAAGCAGTACGCGCTTTCTGCCTCGCGCGAGACGCCCATCAAGGTCGCTTCGCTCGGAAACGACGCCGGCATCATCGGTGCCGCCTACGTAGCCCTGCGCGCCGCCGGTAAATAGCTGGTGCAAAGGGGTCAGGTTACTTTGCACCAACATGGTGCAAAAGGGACAGCCTTGGCCCCCATGCCTGCCCCAAAATATGCCGTGGCCCTTCCGTCTGCGAAGGCTCGGCATCGGCGTGCTACCATAGCTACGTCCAAGTACACATATCAAGTGGAGGATATCCATGGCAAACGTTCTTGTCTTTGGTCACCAGAACCCCGATAACGACGCCATCATGAGCGCCGTCGTCCTGTCCCAGCTGCTCAACCAGGTTGAGTATGCCGGCAACACCTACGAGGCCTGCGCCCTTGGTCAGCTTCCGGCCGAGTCCGCCAAGCTGCTTGCCGACGCCGGCATCGCCGAGCCCCGCGTGATTGAGTCCGTCGAGGCCGGTCAGCTCGTCGTCCTCACCGACCACAACGAGTCAGCCCAGTCCGTCGCCGGCCTTAAGGACGCCACGGTCTTTGGCGTCGTCGATCATCACCGCATCGGCGACTTCGAGACCGCCGGCCCGCTGCACTACATCTGCCTGCCCTGGGGCTCCAGCTGCACCATCGTCACCAAGCTCGCCGGCGTGCTCGGCGTTGAGCTTTCCGACGTCCAGGCCAAGCTGCTGCTCTCGGCCATGATGACCGATACGCTCATGCTCAAGAGCCCCACCACCACCGATGTCGACCGTGCCGTCGCCGCCAAGCTCGGCGAGCAGGTGGGCGTCGACCCGGTCAAGTTTGGCATGGAGGTCTTCCTCACCCGTCCGTCCGGCTCCTTCACCGCATCCGAGATGGTCGGCAACGACATCAAGATGTTCGAGCCCGCTGGCAAGAAGCTGCTCATCGGCCAGTACGAGACCGTCGACAAGAGCCGTGCGCTCGGTATGATCGACGAGATTCGCGAGGCCATGCGCGCCTACGCCGCCGAGAAGGGCGCTGACGGCATTGTCCTGTGCATCACTGACATCATGGAGGAGGGCTCGCAGGTCCTGCTCGAGGGCGAGACCGAGGCTGCTCAGAAGGGCCTGGGCATTGCCGACGAGCACGACGGCGTCTGGATGCCGGGCGTCCTCTCCCGTAAGAAGCAGGTCGCTGCCCCCATCATGGCCGCCTGCTAGGTTTAGTTGACCAAATGCCACGACCGGATCGCGGACGCCCCGCGCTCCGGTCGTTTTTTGTGCGCGGCGCCGCGTCGTCTCTTGGACAGGCGTGCCCGCGCCGTTGAGCAAATAATGTTCAACCTGTGGTTCCGCTTTTCGGCCACGCCTGCGTGCTTGTCGTGCAGGGTAGGCTAGATGCAAGCGTAATACGTTAGAGCGCGGCGCCGCCACTTGGGCGGGCCGTGCTTTTTTAAGACGGGAGCCTTCCCGTGAAAGGAGCCGCCCATGGCAGCACCCGAGCAGCTGTTCAACGTTCGTGAGCGCAAGCGTTTTGAGCGCCACGACATTTGGGAGCGCATCGCCGAGAACGGCACGATTTCCGCCGCCGTCATGGTCTTCGCCGCCATCGCCGCCGTCGTTTGCGCCAACACCGATGCCTACGAGGTCATCCATCACTTTTTGGAGACCCCGCTGTATGTGGGTCTGGGCAACCTTACGGCCGGTCTCACCGTTGAGCTTTTCGTCAACGACTTCCTCATGGCGATTTTCTTTTTGCTGGTGGGCATTGAGCTTAAGTACGAGATGACGGTCGGCGAGCTCAAGAATCCGCGTCAGGCCATGCTTCCCATGCTGGCGGCCGTGGGCGGCGTCGTCGTTCCCGCCTGCATCTACCTGATCTTTAACCATGCCGGCGCCCACAACGGTTGGGCCATCCCCATGGCAACCGATATTGCCTTCGCACTGGGCGTGCTGTCGCTTTTGGGCAATCGCGTGCCCAACGGCGTGCGCGTGTTCTTCTCGACGCTCGCCATCGCCGACGACCTCATCTCCATCGCCGCCATCGCCATCTTTTACGGCCAGAGCCCCAATCCGTTTTGGTTGGGCGCCGCCGCGCTTGTGACCTGCGCGCTCGTGTGGCTCAACAAGACGCAACATTACCGCCTTGCCCCGTATTCGGTACTGGGTCTGCTGTTGTGGTTCTGCATGTTCAAGAGTGGCGTACATGCCACGCTTGCTGGCGTCATCTTGGCCTTTACCATCCCGGCCAAGTGCGGCGTTAAGCTCGATAGCCTCACCGATTGGTTGGGCGAGTGCCTGCCGCTGCTCGACGACCGCTATGACGACGAGGCACACATCCTGGGCCAGCATGACTTTACCGTCTCGACCACCAAGGTCGAGCGCGTCATGCACCGCGTGACCCCGCCGCTCATCCGCATGGAGCGTCTGATCTCCACGCCGGTCAACTTTGTGATTCTGCCGATCTTCGCGTTCGTCAACGCACAGGTTCGCCTGGTGGGCGTGGACATGAGCACGCTGCTCACCGACCCGGTGACGCTCGGCGTGTACTTTGGCATGCTGCTGGGCAAGCCGATCGGCATCTTTGGCATGACGTTCGCCTTGGTCAAGCTCAAGGCCTGCGAGCTGCCGCACAATGTCAACTGGCACATGATTGCCGGCGTGGGCATTCTGGGCGGTATCGGCTTTACCATGTCGATTCTCATCAGCGGTCTCGCCTTCCCGACGGCCCAGTTTGAGGTTCTGGCTGCCAAGGCTGCCATTCTTGCCGGTTCGGTCACCGCTGCCGTGCTCGGCATGATTTACATGAGCGTGGTCTGCAAACACCCCGCGCCCAAGGGCGAGTAAGAGCACATACAAGTTTGAAAACGCCGCCTGTGAACACCATCACAGGCGGCGTTTTAGTCATTGGGGACGTTCTTAAATGACGAGGTTTATTCCACCGTGCCGTAGACGGCGCCCCAGCCGTGGGCGGCCAAGGCGGAGTTGAGCTGGTCGCAAAGTGACTGGCGGTCGTAATAGCCGGGCGGTAGCAGGTTGACTATTTCCATGAGGTCGGGCGCCAGGTCCAAGATTTCGGCCTGTACGATCAGATCCAAACGGTCGATGGCGTGGCGGTCGTAAAACAGTCCGTCGACCAGGCGCTGCAGGTCGCCGAATTCCTCGGCCTGGAACGATCCATACTCCATAGTGCCTCCTTGGGCGCCCCACGCCGGCATGCGCGGCGATTCGTAATTTATTGCGATGGACTTAATCTATCACGGCTTCATAACGTTGCGGCGGTGGCGGTCTATACTTAGACGAACTGCAACGTACCGCTTCGCGAAAGGTCGCACCCATGCAGACGATCTACCAGAAGATGGAAACCACCGAACTCGACGCCGCCATCGAGGCGCTCAAAGCCGAGGTCGCCGAGGTCAAGGCCAAGGGCCTGGCGCTCGATATGGCCCGCGGCAAGCCGTCGCCCTCTCAGGTGGACATCTCTCGACCCATGCTCGATATCCTCAATGCCGACGCCGACCTGCACGACGGCAACGTCGACTGCTCCAACTACGGCTGCTTTGAGGGCATTCCCTCGGCGCGCAAGCTGGCGGGGGAGTTTCTGGGTTGCCCTGCCGAGCAGACGCTCGTGCTGGGCTCGTCGAGCCTTTTGATCGAGCATGACATCGCCGGCATGTTCTGGCGCTGCGGCTCGTGCGGCAGCGAGCCCTGGGACACCTACGAGGCCGCGCATGACGGCAAGAAGGTCAAGTTCCTGTGCCCCGTTCCCGGCTACGATCGCCACTTTGGCATCACCGCCGACTTGGGCATCGAGAACGTCCCCGTCGCGATGACCGACAACGGCCCCGACATGGACGAGGTCGAGCGCCTGGTTGCCGCCGACGATTCCATCAAGGGCATCTGGTGCGTGCCCAAGTATTCCAACCCCACGGGCATCACCTTTAGCGAGGACACTGTGCGCCGCTTGGTCGAGATGCCCACGGCCGCGCCCGATTTCCGCATCTTCTGGGACAACGCCTACTGCGTGCACGACCTGTACGACGAGACCGACGAGCTCGCAAACATCTTTGACCTCGCTCGCGCGGCGGGCACCGAGGACCGCGTGGTGGCCTTTGCCTCGACGTCCAAGATCACCTTCCCGGGCGCCGGCATCGGCTTTATCGGTGCGAGCCCCGCGGTCATCGCCGAGTTCTCCAAGTGCCTGAAGGCCGGCCTCATCAGCGCCGACAAGCTCAACCAGCTGCGTCACGTGCGCTTCCTTCCCACCATCGAGGCGGTCAAGGAGCACATGAAAAAGCATGCCGAGTTCTTGCGTCCGCGCTTTGAGGCCGTCGAGCGCAAGCTCACCGAGGGCTTGGGCGATACGGGCTGCGCCACCTGGACGCACCCCCGCGGCGGCTACTTTGTGAGCTTCGATGGTCCCGAGGGCTCGGCCCAGAAGGTCGCCGCGCTCTGCGCCGACCTGGGCGTCAAGCTCACGCCGGCCGGTGCTACCTGGCCTTATGGCAAGGATCCGCGCGACACCAACATCCGCATCGCGCCGAGCTATCCCACGGTCGAGGACCTGGAGGCCGCGCTCGACGTGCTGGTGCTGGCTGTGAAGCTTGTCGCTGCCGAGCTTGCGCGTGCCGAGCGCGCCTAACGCGCGGCTTCCCGTACTATCCGCACTTTCGATACGTAAAGGAGCGTATACATGGATTTGGGTATTACCACCAACCCCACGCCAGAGCTCTACACCATTAAGGTAACCGGCGAGATCGATATCTCTAACGCCGATAGCCTGCGCAACGCCATCGACCTGGCGCTCGAGCAGCCCACTGAGGCCGTTGAGCTCGATTTTGCCCAGGTGAGCTACATCGATTCGACGGGCATTGGCGTGCTCGTGGGAGCCGCGCACCACGCGGTCGACCACGGCAAGCGCTTTAGCTGTACCAATGTGCAGCCCCCGGTGATGCGCGTAGTTCAGCTGTTGGGTGTCGACCAGGAGATTTCGATCACCGCTGCATAATCTTTGTCCCCAAAAGGGCGTGCCGTTTGGCATATGTTTGTGATGCGCTCGGACGTTTTGGCGTCCGGGCGCTATACTTGACCGAATGAATAGACGAGTTCCGGCCGAATGGCGCGGTGCGGGCTCGACTCACATCGAGCCTTGGAGGTATGTGTGTTTGGTATTGGAGAGGGTGAGCTCGCGATCATCGTGGTCTTCGGCTTTTTGCTGTTTGGCCCGGATAAGCTCCCGCAGATGGGCCGCACGATCGGCCGTGCCATCCGTCAGTTCCGCGAGACGCAGGAAAAGATGACGGCCGTTGTTCAGTCCGAGATCATCGACCCGGTAAGCGAGGCCGCCTCGGCCCCGGTTAAGCCCAAGAAGGCTGCCGTCGATGACGATTCCGATGCGGACGAGGATGCCGCCGAGACGGCTGCGCCTGCCAAGAAGGAGACCTTTGCCGAGCGCCGTGCCCGTCTTGCTGCCGAGAAGGCTGCAAGCGAGGGTGCTGCTGAGGGCGAAGGTGCTGCTGATGAGGCCGAGGGTGCCGAGCCCGCCGAGGCCGAGCCTGCCGCTGCCGCCGCCGAGCCCGAACCTGCTGCAGAGCCGGAGCCCGAGCCGGAGCCGGCAGAGCCCACGACGGCCGACCTCTACGCCCGTCGTCCCCGCAAGCGCAAAGCCGTCGTCGACCAGCTCGCCCGCGAACTCGAGGCCGAGGACGAGGCCGCTGCCGCCGACGCCCCGAAGGGAGGCGATGAGTAATGCCTATCGGACCTGCGCGCATGCCGCTCTTCGATCACCTGGGAGAGCTCCGTCGCCGCCTGACCATCGTGGTCGTCTCGGTGTTTGCCGCAGCCATCGTGCTGTATTTCGCCACACCTGTTGTGCTCGACATTTTGGAAGACCCCATCCGCTCGTTTGTGCCGGACGGTAAGTTCTACATCACCACCACGCTCGGCGGCTTTGGCTTGCGATTCTCGCTTGCCATCAAGATGGCCGTGGTCATGTGCACGCCCATGATCATCTGGCAGATTCTGGCGTTTTTCCTGCCGGCGCTTCGCCCCAACGAGCGCAAATGGGTCGTGCCCACGGTGCTCGCCTCGACGGTGCTGTTCTTCCTGGGTGCCATCTTTTGCTACTTCATCATCATTCCTGCGGGCTTTGAGTGGCTCATCGGCGAGACCTCGGCCGTCGCTACGGCGCTGCCCGACCTGGAGAATTACGTCAACATGGAGCTGCTCTTTATGATCGGCTTTGGTGTGGCGTTTGAGCTGCCGCTCATCATCTTTTACCTGTCCGTTTTCCATATCGTGTCCTACGCGGCCTTCCGCGGCGCCTGGCGTTACGTATACGTTGGCCTGCTTGTGGGCTCGGCTGTGATTACGCCCGACGGCTCGCCCGTTACGCTGGGCCTCATGTATGGCGCCCTGCTCTCGCTCTACGAAATTTCCCTTGCCATCGCCCGCGTGGTCATTACTGCGCGCGAGGGCAAGGAGGGCTTGTTTGTGAGCCGTCTGGACCTGTTCTCGGACGATGAGGATGACGAGGAGTAAATCGGTATGCACGAGGTTGGCATTGTCAACGGCATACTCGATACAGTGATTCGCGCGGCGCGTGGGGCGGGGGCCTCGCGCGCCGTTTTGGTAACGCTGCGTATCGGGGATATGACCGAGGTGGTGCGCGAGGCGCTCGACTTTGCGTGGGAGACGTTTCGCGACGAGGATCCGCTCACGCGCGGCTGCGAGCTTGCCGTGGAGGAAGTCCATCCACAAAGCGAGTGTCTGGACTGCGGCGAGGTTTTCGACCACGATCGCTTCCACTGTCGCTGTCCCCAGTGTGGTGGTGCCAACGTGCGCCTACTGCACGGCCGCGAGCTCGACATCGCCAGTATAGAAATCGAAACCCCCGACGATTAGCCCGCCAGCCACCTGGGGACGGGGTATAAATGGTTAGAAGTTAAGGAGTGCCGAATATGGCCGAGAAAACGATTGATATCGCGTCGCCGATTCTGTCGCGCAATGAGCGCCTGGCAGATCAGCTGCGTCAGCGATTTAAAGAGACGGGCACCTATGTGATCAATGTGCTGTCGAGCCCTGGCTCGGGCAAGACCACTACGATTCTGGGCACCAACGAGCGCCTGCGCGACAAGGCGGGCCTGCGTTGCGCCGTCATCGAGGGCGATATCGCCTCGGACGTCGATGCCATCACCATGAAGGAAGCCGGCATGCCCGCCATCCAGATCAACACGGGCGGCCTGTGCCACCTCGAGGGCAACATGATTATGGAGGCCGTCGACGCCTTCGATCAGGCTGTGGGTCTGGAAAATATTGACGTCATCTTTATCGAAAACGTGGGCAATTTGGTCTGCCCGGTCGACTTTGACCTGGGCGAGAACCTGTCCATCATGATCCTCTCGGTGCCCGAGGGCGACGACAAGCCCATCAAGTACCCGGGCATCTTCCAACACGCCGGCGCGCAGCTGCTCAACAAGGTCGACGTGGCTCCGGCTTTCGATTTTGACATGGATAGGTATACTAAGACACTCGATGACCTCAATCCGCAGTCGCCGCGGTTTGCCGTGAGCGCGCGCAAGGGCGAGGGCATGGATGCCTGGTGTGATTGGCTCATCGGGCAGATTGAGCAAGCAAGGGCGTAAGTCGGCCGCCATACGGGCGGGCGTAGCCGCAGAGATACGAGATAGGAGCCTCTTTTGAAGCTCATCATCGCCGAGAAAAACGACGCCGCGCGTCAGATCGCCGAGCGGCTGTCCACGGGCAAGCCCAAAAAGGACAAGGTGTACAACACCGCCATCTACCGTTTTGAGTGGAAGGGCGAGGAGTGCGTGACGATCGGTCTTGCCGGTCACATCCTTGCGCCCGATTTTTGCGACAGCGTGCTGTTCGATAAAAAGCTGGGCTGGTATTCGGTCACCGAGGACGGCGAGATGCTGCCGGCCGACATGCCCGATGGCCTGGCGCGTCCGCCCTACGACACCAAGCGCAAGCCGTTTCTTGCCGATGGCATCTCAATCAAGGGCTGGAAACTCGAGAGCCTGCCTTACCTCACCTGGGCGCCCGTCATTAAGCTACCGGCCGAGAAGGAGCTCATTCGCTCGCTCAAGAACCTTGCCAAGAAGTCTGACAGCGTCATCATCGCCACGGACTTCGACCGCGAGGGCGAGCTGATTGGCTCGGATGCTCTCAACAAGGTGCGCGAGGTTGCGCCGGACTTGCCGGTCGCCCGCGCCCAGTACTCTTCGTTTACCAAGGCCGAGATCACGCAGGCCTTCGATAACCTCGTCACGCTCGACCAGAATCTGGCCGACGCCGGCGAGAGCCGTCAGCACATCGACCTCATCTGGGGCGCGGTGCTCACGCGCTATCTGACGCTCGCCAAGTTCGGTGGCTTTGGTAACGTGCGCTCTGCCGGCCGCGTGCAGACGCCGACGCTCGCCCTGGTGGTTGAGCGCGAGCGCGAGCGCATGGCGTTTGTGCCCGAGGACTATTGGCAGATTCGCGGCATGGGTGCCGCGCAGGGCGCTGCCGAGGACGACCGCTTTAAGATCGCGCACAAGACGGCGCGTTTTACCGACAAGGATGCTGCCGAGACGGCGTACGGCCATGTCGACGGCGTCGCGACGGCGACCGTTGCCGCGGTGACCAAGCGCTCGCGCAAGCAACAGCCGCCCACGCCGTTTGCGACGACCTCGCTGCAGGCTGCCGCCGCGGCCGAGGGTATCTCGCCTGCGCGTACGATGCGCATCGCCGAGTCCCTCTACATGGCCGGTCTCATCAGCTACCCGCGTGTCGACAATACCGTGTACCCTGCGACGCTCGATCTGGGCGCCGTGGTGAGCGACCTGGCAAAGATCAACCCGGCGCTGGCGCCCGTGTGCAAAAAGGTGCTCGCCGGTCCCATGAAGCCCACGCGCGGCAAGGTCGAGACCACCGACCACCCGCCTATCTATCCCACGGGCGAGGGCGATCCGTCCACGCTCGATGGCGGTCAGCGCAAGCTCTACGATCTCATCGCCCGTCGCTTCCTGGCAACGCTTATGGGTCCCGCGACCATCGAGAACACCAAGCTCGAGCTCGACGTCAACGGCGAGCCGTTCGTGGCCTCGGGCGACGTGCTCGTGACCCCTGGCTTCCGCGAGGCCTATCCGTACGGCCTTAAGCGCGACGAGCAGATGCCGCCGCTGGAGCAGGGCGATACGGTCGACGTGTTCGACATTAAGCTCGAGGCCAAGCAGACCGAGCCGCCCGCGCGCTATAGCCAGGGCAAGCTCGTTCAGGAGATGGAAAAGCGCGGCCTGGGTACCAAGTCCACGCGCGCGAGCATCATCGAGCGTCTGTACGCCGTGCGCTATCTCAAAAATGATCCCGTGGAGCCGAGCCAGCTGGGCATCGCCATTATCGATGCACTGTCGCAGTTTGCCCCGCGCATCACGAGCCCCGATATGACCAGCGAGCTCGACGGCGACATGACCCGCGTGGAGCGCGGCGAGGACACCGAAGAACATGTCGTGACGCACTCGCGCGCGCTGCTGGCCGGCGTGCTCGACGAGCTGCTCAAACATACGCAGGAACTGGGCGACGCCATCAGCGACGCCGTCACGGCCGATGCGCGCGTGGGCGCTTGCCCCAAGTGCGGCAAGGACCTGGTTATGAAGACGAGCGCCAAGACCCGCGGCAGCTTTATCGGCTGCATGGGCTGGCCCGACTGCGATGTGACCTATCCGGTGCCGAGCGGCGTCAAGGTGAGCCCGCTCGAGGGCGAGGCGGCCGTGTGCCCCGAGTGCGGCGCGCCGCGCATTAAGTGCCAGCCGTTCCGCCAGAAGGCCTTCGAGATTTGCGTGAACCCCACGTGCCCCACCAACTACGAGCCTGACCTTAAGGTGGGCGAGTGCAAGGTGTGCGCCGAGGCCGGACGCCATGGCGACCTGATCGCGCACAAGAGCGAGAAGAGCGGCAAGCGCTTTATCCGCTGCACCAACTACGATGACTGCGGCGTGAGCTATCCTCTGCCGGCGCGCGGTAAGCTCGAGGCGACGGGCGAGACCTGCCCCGAGTGCGGCGCCCCCATCGTGGTGGTCAACACGGCGCGCGGTCCGTGGCGCATCTGCGTGAACATGGACTGCCCGACCAAGGAGAAGAAGCCCGCCCGCGGCCGCAAGACCACAACCAAGGCGAGCACGGCGAAGAAGACGACCGCGGCCAAAAAGACGACGGCGGCAAAGAAGGCCACGGCGGCAAAAAAGACGACGGCCAAGAAGTCGACTACCAAAAAGACCGCTGCCGACAAGTAACCGAGCACATATCCGAGCACATATAGACACGGCGGGGCCGGGCGCGCAAATGCAAATGCGCGCCCGGCCCCACTTCTAAGTTGCGGTGAAATAGGGACTGTTTTTGCTGGCAAAAGGCCTAATTAATCCCTATTTCACCGCAAGTTTTGATCAGTTGTTGGGATTACTTCACCTCGACGGGTGCGGCGCCGGGGTAGCGGTCCTCAAAGTCCAGACGGTATTTGTTGTCGTTGGTGCCCGCTACGTTGTCGCGCGCCAGCGGTGCCACGATCTCGTCCTTGTGGTTGGCGGGGCTGGAGTACTCAAGGCTGATCTCCCAGGCATCGCAAATGACGTCAATGCGATTCTCCAGGTCGTCGTAGAGCGCGATGATGTCTTTCCACGAGCTGTAGTTCTGCGAGTCGATGGGAACGTCCAGGTCCTCGACCTCGTCCTTGAGGTCGTCGATCTGATCCTCGAGCGCCTCGGCGGCATCGCTGGCCGACTGACGCGAGCTTCGGTCATCCTTAAGGTAATACGTGTTAAACGTGGTGGCGCAGTCGCGAACCTGCTGATCAAGATCGGAGAGCCTGCTGTAGTAGGAGCTCAGCTGGTCGTAGACGTTCTGCTCGCTGATGGTGGCGGCATCGTGGACGTCATCGTCATCATCATCGTCAAGCTTGTTGGGGTCGCCCTTGACGGACGCATCGTCGTTATCGTGGTCGATCTTGACCTTCTCGATCGTCGTGCCCTTGGTATCATCGGCGCCCTTGTCGAAAGGCTTGATCATAAAGAACACGACGAGCGCGATAATCACGACGATTAGCGCGGCGATGATGCCGATGAGCAGGGCGTTGTTGTTTTTGGGAGCAGCGGGGGCGCCGGCCTGCGGAGCGGCGGTCGGTATGGGCTGCTGCGGCGCGGAGCCGGCTGGCGCCGCCCATTGCTGCGTCGTGCCAACTTCGGGCTGGGGAGCGGGCGCGGGCTGATGAGCGGACTGCACGGTCACGTCCGCCTGCTGGGACTGAGTCGCCGCGGGCTGCTGCGCAGACTGAACCGTGGTCGCGGCGGTGTCGAAGGCGGCATCGGACGCGGCGACATGTTCGGCTGCCTGCGCATTCTCTTGCGACTGAGAGGCCTGGCCATCATCGGTTACCGGCGTTCCGCAGCTGGTGCAAAAACGCTCGTCGTCTTTCAGAAGCTTGCCGCAATGGGTACAAAACCGGGGCATGATGGTTCCTTCCATTCGATGTGTTGGCTAGATTATAAGGTGGTTCAGGTGCGGTTGGGCCGCGCCGACCCAACTGGTTATGTGAGGATGGTCATGTCGCGCAAGCCCTGTCGCATGCGTCACAATGAGTGCGGCGTGCTGGGTGTCCGGCGCGGCCGTTTATCGACGGCTCGGTAGAATGCGATGGTGGGGAGTGAGTCTGTGTACTGCGGCGAGCAAGGTCGGGGTGGCGGCGACAACGTGGAGGCGTTCCGGTTCCCGCCGGGGGATGCGCCCTTCGCTGCGCGCGATTGCTCGCGTCGAGTGTTTTGTGCCGGGATGTTGACCGGAGCGCTTGCCTCGGTGATGAGTCTCGGCGGTTGTGCCGCGCGCCGCAACGAGGCTGAGGGCTCCGCTGTCCCTGCCAAACAAAAAGCGAATCATCCGTCCGCTCAAAAGACGGAAGCTGTCTCCCAGACCTCTTGGATTGCCGGCCTTCAGCAAGATATCGAAGCCCTTGCCGAGCCGTATAGTGGGTCTACCTCGGTCTATGCTGTGGCGCTTGATCCACAAACGTTCGCGTCGCTCGATGGTGAAGTCGCTGTGGCGCCGGACGCGCGACGTGTGGCGGCAAGCATCATCAAGCTTCCCATTCTCGCTTGTGCGCTCGAGACCGTGACGGCGGGCGAGCTGTCCCTCGACGAACAGATAACGGTAACGCAACAGGATATCGTGGGTGGCAGCGGCAACATTCAGTCGCGCGGCGCGGGTGTGTCGTACAGTATTGACGAGCTGCTGCACGCTATGATCGCCCAGAGCGATAACGTGGCAGCGAACCTTGTTATCGGCAGGCTTGGCATGGATACGGTCAACGAAACGTGTGCCGCATTGGGGCTGACCCAGACCGTGCTCGCTCGTCTGATGATGGACACCGAGGCCCAGGCACAAGGTCGCGAGAACTATACGAGCGCCCGTGATGCTGCGGCCGTGTTGCAGCGGCTGGCGGCGGGGACAATCGCGACGCCCGAGCTGTGCGAGCGAGCACGCGGATATCTGCTGGCGCAGGAAGACGCGCGCGGTATTGTCGAAGGCGTTCCCGGCGGCGTTTTGGTCGCGCACAAAACGGGCAGCCTGGCGAATGCTCAGCACGATGCCGCAATCGTCTACGCCGAGCGCCCTTACGTGCTGGCAATCCTCACCCAGGACCTCGAACGCGAGCAGGCCCTAGCCCTCGAGCGCGACATTTCCTTCGCCATCAACGCCCGCGCCCACTCCTAACTTGCGGTGAAATAGGGATTGTATTTGCTGCTAGAAGGCGTATTTAGTCCCTATTTCACCGCAACTTAGAGGGTCGGCAGTTGGGGACGTTCCTTTTCTGCCGGCACTTTGGGAACGTTCCTAACTGCCACCTAGCCCCTGCCCCTGGGGTATCATGGCTTGGTTGATATATCTGCATTTACGCGCCTTGTAGGAAGGGGCTGCGCCCATGGCTTTTGAGCCCGCTCAACATAGCTTTATCACGCTCGAGGGCGTCGACGGCGCCGGCAAGTCCACGCAGGCGCGCCTGCTTGCCCGTGCGCTCGAGCTCGCTGGCTACCAGGTTGTGAGCCTGCGCGAGCCGGGCGGCACTGCCATCAGCGAAAAGATCCGCGCCCTGCTGCTCGACCCCGCCAATACGGCGATGGGCGACACCTGCGAGTTGTTGCTCTACGAGGCGGCGCGCGCCCAGTTGGTGCACGAGGTCATAGCTCCCGCCCTCGCTGTCGGCAAGGTAGTCCTGTGCGACCGCTTCTACGATTCCACGACCTGCTACCAGGCGTTTGCCGACGGCCTCGACCGCCAGATGGTGCGCGATGCCAACAACCTGGCTGTCGCCGGTACGCATCCGGCGCTCACGCTCGTCTATCACATCACGCCCGAGCAGGCGGCACTGCGCATGGCAGCCCGCGGTGCGGCCGATCGCATGGAGGCCAAGGGCATGGCCTTCCAGGAGCGCGTCTACCAGGGATTTTGCGCTATCGCTGCCGAGGAACCCGCCCGCGTAAAGCTCATCGACGCCACTGCGTCGATCGCAGACGTCTTCGCGCAGACGGTTGAGCAGGTTCGCGTCTACGGCCTCGACATTTCCCAGGACGCTGTCACCGCCGCGCTTGCCAAGGAGGCCGAGTAACATGGCCCCCGCTCAGGCAAGTCTGCTGGCCAAGCTCGACACCCAACAGCGCGTGCGCGACTTCTTGACCAACGCCATCGCAAGCGGCCGCGCATCGCACGCCTACCTGTTTTTGGGCGCGCCCGGCGCCGGTAAGCTCGACGCCGCATGGGCGCTTGCCCAGGCATTCCTGTGCGAGCAGGGCGGCTGTGGCTCGTGCGACAGCTGCGTACGCGTCGCCCGCCATACGCATCCCGACGTGCACTATTACACGCCCGAAAGTGCTACGGGCTACCTCATCGCGCAGACCCGCGAGCTGCTCGACGACGTGCCCCTGGCACCCATCCGCGCCAAGGCAAAGGTCTACATCATCGACCGTGCCGAGCAGCTGCGCGCCAACACCGCCAACGCGCTGCTCAAAACACTCGAGGAGCCGCCCGAGGGCGTTATGTTCATCTTGCTGGGCACCTCGGCAGACGTGATGCTGCCCACCATCGTGAGCCGCTGCCAGTGCGTGCCGTTTCGGCTGGTGTCGCCCGCCGTGGCCGCGCAGGCTGTGAGCCGCGCCACCGGCCAGGACCTCGCGCGTTGTCGCATGGCGGTCGCCGTGGCGGGGAGCCCTACGCGCGGCATCGAGTTCCTTAGGAGCGCCGAGCGCCAGGACGCCCGCCGCCAGATGGTTCGCGCCATCGATTCGCTCGTCGCCGCCGACGAGGCCGACGTGCTCAGCCGCGCCAAGTCGCTGATCGTCGCCGTCAAGGCTCCGCTCGCCGAGGTCAAGTCCACGCAGGAAAAGGTGCTCGAACAAAACGCCGACTACCTGTCGCGTGGAGCATTGAAGCAGCTTGAGGACCGCAACAAGCGCGAACTCAACGCGCGCGAGCGTTCGGGTATCATGGAAGCGCTGGCGAGCGCGCGGACGCTCATGCGCGACGTGCTGCTGACGCTTCAGGACGAGGCGGCCGACGTGGTGAACGAAGACGTGCGCGACACGATCGCCCGGCTTGCCGCGGCGACGAATGTTGCGGGTGCCACCCAGGCGCTCGAGGCGGTTGCCACCGCTGAGCGCAACATCGCCAGAAACGTTACTCCCCAGCTGGCCATCGAGGTCATGCTGTTCGATATCAGGAAGGCACTGAAATGCCGTTAGTCGTACCCGTTAAGTTTACCTACGCCTCGCGCGACCTGTGGTTCGACCCACAGGATCTGGATATCCTCGAGGCCGATTATGCCATTTGCTCCACCGAGCGCGGAACCGAGATCGGCCTGGTTACGGCCGATCCCTTCGAGGTGCCGCTCGACGAAATCGGTCAGCCGCTCAAGCCCGTGTTGCGCGTAGCGAGCGACATCGACCTGCAGCTTGCCGATGACCTGGCTATCCAGGGTGACGAGGCCATGGTCGACTTCCGCCGCCTGGTCAAAGAGCTCGACCTCGAGATGAAGCCGGTCGGCGTCGAGTACCTGTTTGGCGGCGAGAAGGCCGTGTTCTACTTTGCGGCCGAGGAGCGCGTCGATTTTCGTCAGCTGGTCAAGGACCTGTCCTCGACGCTGCACATTCGCGTCGACATGCGCCAGATTGGCGTGCGTGACGAGACCCGCCTGGTGGGCGGCTATGCCCAGTGCGGCCAGGAGCTCTGCTGCACGCGCTTTGGCGGACAGTTTGAGCCGGTTTCGATCCGCATGGCAAAAGAGCAGGACCTGCCGCTCAACTCGTCCAAAATTAGCGGCGTCTGCGGCCGCCTGATGTGCTGCCTGCGCTACGAGTTCGAGGCGTACAAGGACTTTAAGAGCCGCGCGCCCAAAAAGAAGACGCTTATCGATACGCCGCTTGGCAAGGCGCGTATCCAGGAATATGACACGCCGCGCGAGCAGCTGGTGTTGCGCCTGGAGAACGGCAAAGTCTTTAAGGTCAACCTGGCCGATATGACCTGCTCTGAGGGCTGCAAAAAGAAGGCCGCCGAGCAGGGCTGCAACTGCCGCCCCGACTGCGTGACGCGCGATGTGCTCGAGCGTATCGAGTCGCCCGAGATGCGCCTGGCGCTTATGGAGCTCGACCGCGAGAACGGCGTCGACGTGGGCGATGGCCTGTCGAGCGCCGACCGTCTGGCGGGGACGACGATGCCCAAGCGCCGCCGTCGCGATGCGGACGCCGATACCCGTACCGGTCAGAGCCAGGGCGAGGGTCGCGGCCGCGGTAAGGGTCGCGGCAAGGCCGAGGCACCCGAGGCCGAGGAGACTGCCGGTGGACGTCGCCGCCGCAAGCGCTCGGGTTCGGGCGATGCCGGCGAGGCCGCTCCCGCAGGCAAGAATTCCCCCCGCGAGCGCGAGGCTCAGCAGCCCCAGCAGCAAAACCGCGGCGGTGGCATGAATCCCACGCGCCGTCGCCGCCGCCATTTGTCGAGCGAGGAGCGCGAGGACGCCTTCCGCGCCGCAGCCGCTCGCGAAGCCGGTGCCGCCCCCAAGGGTGGTTCGGGTTCCGATGCGCCTGCCGACAAGGGCGGCAAGCAGCGCAACGATGACGAGCGCACCCCGCGTCCGCGTCGTCGCCATTCCTCGGGCACGCAGCAAAAGCCCTCGGTGCCCTCCGTGGCCGATCAGGTCTCGGATGGCGAGGTCAAGGTCACGCGCCGTCGCCCCGGAGATGGCGGAGGGGCGGCCGCCAAGGCCGCGCGCGGCGCTGCTCGCGACGAACACGAGTCGCGCGAAGATCGTGGTGGCGAGGGTTCGGCCGACCAGGGCCAGAAGCGCCGTCGCCGTCGTCGTTCCCGCAAGCCGCGTCAAGATGGCGGTGAGGGCTCGACCCAAAACCCGTCCGCATCGCAACCGCCCACCGGCGAATAGTGCCCGCAAACGGATTTAACCTGCCTGACCCCAAACGCGTCGGGGTACCATAGCGCTGAATCAACAACCCTCCCTGCGACCGAGCGTAGGGAGGGTTGTGTCGTGAAGAGACATTTGAATGTGTTGGGATGCCTGCAAGGTGCCGGCATCCTACCGTTTGCGGACGAATTGTTACCGTTTGCCGAGCAGGCGGCGCACGAGGCGCTTGAGGCGTTGTCGCCCACGCGATGTGCTGGCTGCGAGCGCGCCGGCGCGCTTATTTGCCAAGACTGCCTGGCCGCGCTCGCGCTCATTGACCCACGTTATAGCTGCACCCGATGCGGAGCCCCGTTTGGAGACTTGCTGTGCACCGAGTGCTCGGTCGAGGGTGCGTCTTCGGCGATGGCCGAAGCGCTCGACCGGTGCCTGGCATGTGCCGTTTACACGCATCCGCTGCCGCGGATCATTAAAGCGTACAAAGACGCGGGCGAGCGACGTCTGGCGCCGTATCTGGCAGAGCTGCTATACGACACCGCCTTACATGCCCAGGTCGCGGCACCCGAACGCTACGGCGGTGTGTTGTCCGGCGCCGATGCCGTGGTGTTTGTGCCCGCGACGGCGGCGGCGTTTCGGCGACGCGGTTTCGATCATATGGAAGCCATCGCGCGCCCATTTTGCGAGCTGTCTGGTGTTCCGCTGCTCGACGCCCTCGTTAAGTACGGCCATGGCGACCAGCGTGAACTCGGTCGTGAAGAACGCCGTGAACGCGCCCGAGGCATGTACGAGACCGTTGAGGACGTGCGGGGCCGCCGCCTGCTGCTTATCGACGACGTTATCACCACGGGTGCGACGATGGCAGCGGCTTCGGCGGAACTCAAGCGCGCCGGTGCCGCGGCCGTTGATGGCCTCGCTATCGCACGCGTTTGGTAGGGGTGATTCGTGTGGCGGTAAAGATTGAGCGGTGCAACGAGCCGACAGGCGAACAGCTAGCGGCTTCCATAATCCTAACAGGCGCCTCGGCGCTACGCATGATGCGCGCCGAGCGCCGGCAGATGGGCTACATCGGCTGGAAGGACCTTAAGCCCGATGAAGAGCGCCATATATTGTACGCGGCGCTCCCAAACGGGTGCCTCGGGGCTCCCCGTAGGGGAGCTCCGGGCTTCATGGGGACACGAATGGTCCGCTCCGACCTGCAAAATCTGTGCTCACGGTGCGAATGACGCCCCTAACCTTAAACTTTAGCTTGAACTTAGCTATAATGCGCTACGTTCCTGCCAGGCTGTGGTTGCGGACGGACGAAATGTCCATCCTAGTCCAAGACAGACGCGGTCAAAGGGATCCACGTAAGCGACCGCGTGCGCGCGGCGCGATCATGGCGCGTCCTAGATGTAAGCCGCACCGTCCGTTCTACTTTCTTTGGGGCAATACCGCCTCGCGGGCGAGCGGGCCAGTCGTGAAGGTGGCTATGGCCTCCCGAGCAAACACCCCGGTGCGCAAGTGTGGGGTCAAATACCAGGTCAGCTGGTGGGAACACCCGTTATTCCGCGCAACGCACGGATTGTATACGACACAGAAGGCAGGGTAGTGGACATGGTGAGGGGCAGCTTGATGCACGCGGCTCGGTTAGGTGCTGGGACCGCGGCGGTCATTGCCGTATTGGGCTTGAGCGGATGCGCGTTCAACCCACTGTCCACGTTCACGACGCCCACGATTGACCAGATCGAGCGCGAGACCGTTACCCCTACGGTGTCGGACGATGCCCTGGTCACTCCCGGTACCCTGACGGTTGCCCTCGATACCTCCGATGCTCCGCAGGCCATGCAGGGCGCCGATGGTAACCTCACGGGCTACGCGGTCGATGCTGCCCGCGCCCTTGCAAGTCGCATGGGCCTCAAGGTTGCCTTCGTCGATGCGTCTTCTGCCGATTCCGCGCTTGGCGACAAAAAGGCCGACATCTTCATTGGCGACATCAATTCCACGGATGGTGACATCAGCACGCTTGGTACTTGCCTGTACGACGCTGCGGCAGTGTTCGGAAAGACGAGCGACGGCGAGTCGCTGAGCGTTTCCACCGAAACGCTTAACACCGCTACCCTGGGCGTTCAGACCTCTTCGGCCTCGCAGGAAGCGCTCGCCAAGCAGAGCATCACGGCCAACCAAAAGACCTTCTCCAACATCAACGAGTGCTTTGAGGCGCTCGAGTCCGGCGAGATCGACTACGTGATTTGCGACTCCACGGCCGGCGGCTACCTTGCGCGCCTGATGAGCCAGGTCTCTTACGTCGGCGCGCTCGAGACGCCCTCGACGCTCGGCGTCGCGGGCCTCGCGGCCAACGATGAGCTATGCCGTGCCGTGAGCGATGCCCTCGACGGTATCACGGTCGATGGCACGCTCGAGGCGGTCCACTCCGTCTGGTACGGCACGATGCCCTATGACCTCACCACCAAGACGGTCTCGGGCGCCGACGTGCAGTCGACCGACACCGGATCCAGCGAGTCCGCATCCTCCGACTCGAGCAGCGAGGGTGCAACCTCCGAGGATAAATCGTCCAGCCAGGAGGGCATTATCACCGACGACGACATTAACAAGCTCAATAGCTAGTTATTGCTAGGGGTGGCGTCTCCCATGCGCTAGGAGAGAGGCCTCTTCACGGTTTCAACACGCATTGCCGGGCTTTCCCAACAGGGGAGCCCGGCTTTTTTGTTTCCATAAAACCAGCAGGTCAAAGACATTTTTTAGGTGCAAAGCCAAAGTCGCCGTCGCCCTCCTATAGCGCACTTTGCCACAGAAAAGTGCGAGACTTCGGTATGCGGTATCAAGCAATCGTTATTCGGGTCTTTGGGAATCCGCGTGATTAAATGCACGGCAATGGGTACATAGCCAGTACAGTAAGTCCCCGAGGCAGATTGGAGCCACGTATGGATATCAAGGTTTCTGGACGCAAGACGACGGTAACCGATGCTCTGCGTGCGCATGTGGATGAGAAGATCGGCGAGGCGCTCAAGGTTTTCGATATCGAGCCCATGACGGTCGACGTTGTACTTCGCTATGAGAAGAACCCCTCGAACCCCAACCCGGCAATCGTCGAGGTTACGGTTCGTGCCCGCGGTTCGGTGATCCGCGTTGCCGAGCACGGTGCAGATATGTACGCCGCCATCGACCTCTCCGCCGATAAGGTCACCCGCCAGCTGCGCAAGTTCAAGACCAAGGTCGTGGACAACCGCCAGGGCGGTGCTAGCGCGGCGGATGTCGCACCGGTCGAGCGCGTCGAGGATCTGGCCGACCTGCTGCTGCCCGAGGAGGAGGACGACCTGCTCGTCCGCGAGAAGGTCATCGATGTCACCCCGATGACTGAGGAGCAGGCACTGGTGCAGACCGATCTGCTCGGCCACGACTTCTACGTGTTCGAGAACGCGACGACTGGCCTCATCAATGTGGTGTATCACCGTAAGAATGGTGGATATGGCATCATCAAGCCCCGCATCGAAACACTTGACGAGTAAAATACGTTAACTTGCATGAGTTAACGGTTGGCGGCCATCCCATGCGGGTGGCCGCCTTTTTACGTAAGGAGTCGCTTTGATGGACAAGGCTGCATCTACCGGCCATTCTGACCGCTGCCGCATCGTCGTCGATACCTGCTGCGACTTTAGCCCCGAGGTCGCCGCGAACCTCGATGTCGATATCCTGGGTTTCCCCTTCATTATCGATGGCGAGGAGCGCACGGACGATATCTGGTCGAGCATGAGTCCTAAGGAGTTCTACGACCGCATGCGCGCCGGCGCTCGCGTGTCTACCTCCGCCGTGTCGCTCGGTCGCTATATCGAGTTCTTTACCGAGTGCGCCAAAGAGGGCACGCCCACGGTCTACCTGTGCTTTACCTCGGCGCTGTCGTCGAGCTACAACTCCGCGTGCCAGGCGGCAGATGCCGTGCGCGCCGAGTATCCCAACTTTGAGCTCTACGTGGTCGACAACGCTCTGCCCTGCGCGACCGGTGCGCTCTTGGCGCTCGAGGCCGTGCGCCAGCGCTCAGCGGGACTGACCGCCAAGCAGCTGGTCGATTGGGCAAACGAGGCAAAGACCTACGTCCACGGCTACTTTACGCTCGAGAGCTTTGACGCGCTGGCTGCCGGCGGCCGCATTCCGCCCGCGGCGGCACAGCTCACGGCAAAGCTCGACGTCAAGCCCGAGCTCTCCTACGACCTTGCCGGCTCGCTTTCGCTGATCGGCGTCAACCGCGGCCGCAAGAAGGCGCTCAAGTCCATCCTCAAGTCGTTCCGCGAGAACTACGTGCCCGACCGCACCATGCCCATCGCCATCATGACGGCCGATGCCGAGAAGGACGGTGATTGGCTCGAGGCCGCCATCCGCAAGGAGGAAGGCTGCGCCGACGTCACCATCATCCGTAGTTCCGTCGGTCCCACCATCGGCTCGCATGTGGGCCCCGGCATGGTGGCTTGCGCGTTTTGGGGCAAGAACCGCGCCGAGAAAGCCTCGCTTTCCGACCGCATCGCACGCCGTGTGCGCGGTGAGTAGACAGGCGCTGCGGCTGCAAGTGCCCTCAAGTCACGGCCGAAACGCTGGCACCGAGTATTTAACCTGGTAACAACACCCAACCCAAAAGGAAAGGTTTCATGGCAAACAAGCTCTCCGTCGCATTTATCGGCACCGGAATCATGGGTGCCCCCATCGCCGGCCACATCCTGGATGCCGGCTATCCCGTCACGGTCAACAACCGCACCAAGTCCAAGGCCGCCGCGCTTATCGAGCGCGGCGCTGTCTGGGCCGATACGCCGGCAGATGCCGTGGCGAACGCCGACGTCGTCTTTACCATGGTGGGCTATCCCTCCGAGGTCGAGGAGCTCTACCTGGCGGGCGACGGCCTGCTCGCGTGCACCAAGCCGGGTGCGGTCTTGATCGACCTCACCACGAGCTCGCCCGAGCTTGCCCGTGACATTGCCGAGGCCGCCCAGGTTTCTGGTCGCATGGCGTTTGACTGCCCCGTCACCGGCGGCGAGTCGGGCGCTATCGCCGGTACGCTCACGGCTATCGTGGGCGCCACCGAGAACGACATTGCCCCGGTTCGCGATATCCTTTCCACCTTTGCGGCCAACATCTGCTGCTTCGATGGCGCCGGCAAGGGCCAGGCTGCCAAGCTCGCCAACCAGGTGTCGCTGGGCGCCTGCATGGTCGGCATGGCAGACGCCATGGCATTTGCCGAGCTGAGCGGCCTTGATCTGGAGAAGACCCGCGAGATGATCCTGGGCGGTACCGGCAAGTCCGGCGCCATGGAGAGCCTGGCACCCAAGGCGCTCGACGGCGATTACAAGCCCGGCTTTATGGTCGAGCACTTCATTAAGGACCTGCGCTTGGCGCTCGCTTATGCCGATGACCGCGAGCTCGCGCTGCCCGGCGCCGACGTCGCCTTTACGCTCTATGACATGCTCGACGCCATTGGTGGCGCCAAGCTGGGCACCCAGGCCATCACGGTCCTCTACAAGGAGGAGGCCGACGCCATCGCCGCCGGTCTGGACTGGTCGCAGTATCGTCCCGAGGAGCACGGTGCCCACGAGGAAGGCTGCGGTTGCGGTGGGCATGGCGACGACCACGAGTGCGGTTGTGGCCACCATCACGGCGAGGACCACGAGTGCTGCGGCGGCTACGGCCACGATGACGGCCACGAGTGCTGCTGCGGCCATCATCACGAGGAGTAGCGCCCATGAGCTGGACGTTCGTGGTGCTTGCGCTGGTGCTTTTTCTCTTTGCGATCTACATCGGCTTTTTGTGCGGCCAGTGGGCGTGCGAAAAGCGCGTCATCACCAAGCGCGACTACTGGATTGCCAACTTTGCAGGAGCGGCGGCAGTCGTCCTGCTGACCTGGGTGTTCTCGCTGTTCCCGCTGGTGCAGTTTGCGCCGATCGGCTGGCTCGGCGGCTTTATCGCCGGCCTTAAGATGAGCTTTGGCGAGTCCGTCGGTCCGTGGCGCAAGCACGACGAGGTCTTTAACGTCAACAAGGCTCACCGCGCCGCCGCCGACGCGGGCGATGCCGAGGAGCGTCGCCGCGCACGCCGCAATGGCGCGGCCGACCGACAGCTCATCTCGGTCACCGATGACAGCAAGGGTGCTGGCAAGCACGCTAAGAAATAGTAAGAAGAGGTAACTATGGCAGAAAACAAGGAAGAACAGCTCACCGACGAGGAGCTGGCACAGCTTCAGCTGGCAGAGGAGAACGAGAACGCCGTCGACCGTCTGGTCAAGGAGCTCGGCTGCCCCACGCGCCGCATCCGTCAGTTTGCCGCCCGCGTGCTGCACCTGCTTGCCGAGCGCGATCCGCAGCGCGTCGTGCCCTGCGTGCCCGCGCTGATCGAGGCACTCGACCGCCCCGAGGCTCAGACCCGCTGGGAGGCCCTCGATGCCCTGGCGGCGCTTGCCACCACCTGCCCCGAGCAGCTGGGCGATGCCTTTGAGGGCGCCGAGACCGCGCTGTTCGACGAGATTTCCTCCACGCTGCGCTATGCCGCCTTCCGCCTGCTGTGCGTGTGGGGCGCCACGAGCGTCGAGCGTTCGCGCGAGGCTTGGCCCATTCTGGACGAGGCCATCCAGTGCTACCACGGCGACCTCGAGTATCGCGACATGCTCGGTTGCCTGTACGAGTTTGGCCAGGGCGAGATCGACGCCGAGGTCGCCGAGAAGCTTGCGCTGCGCCTTAAGTTCGATGCCGAGAACGGCAAGGGCAGCTATCTCAAGGCCCGTTCGAGCGAGATTTGCGAAATGCTTGTTAAACGTTTTGGCCTGGATCTCTCCAAAAAGAAGAAGCGTGCTAGCGTTAAAAAATCTGAGGCCGCCGAAGACGAGGAGTAACAGATTATGGCGCACGATGTAGTCCTGATTCCCGGTGACGGTATCGGTCCCGAGATTACGCAGGCCATGCGCCGCGTGGTCGAGGCCACCGGTGTCCAGATCAATTGGAACGTCCAAGAGGCCGGTGCCGGCGTCATGGACGAGTTTGGCACGCCACTGCCTCAGCACGTGCTCGACGCGGTCGCCGAGACCAAGGTTGCTATCAAGGGCCCCATTACCACGCCGGTCGGTACGGGTTTCCGCAGCGTCAATGTGGCCCTGCGAAAGCACTTCGACCTGTATGCCTGCGTGCGCCCTTGCCTGTCGCAGCCGGGCGACGGCTCGCGCTTCCGCGACGTCGACCTGGTCATCGTGCGTGAGAACACCGAGGACCTCTACGCCGGCATCGAGTTCGATGAGGGCGCTGCCGAGGTCGAGGAGCTCTCGCAGCTCGTCGAGCGCTCGGGTCAGAAGACCTTCGCCGCGGATTCCGCCATCTCAATTAAGCCGATTTCCATCGCCAAGAGCCGCCGTATTGTGGAGTACGCCTTTGAGTACGCCCGCCGCTGCGGTCGCAAAAAGGTGACGGCCGTGCATAAGGCCAACATCATGAAGGCGACCGATGGCCTGTTCCTGCGCGTTGCGCGCGAGGTGGCCGCCAACTATCCCGATATCGAGTTCAACGACAAGATCGTCGACGCCACCTGCATGGGCCTGGTCCAGAACCCCAACGACTTCGATGTCCTGGTGCTGCCCAACCTGTACGGCGACATCGTGAGCGACCTGTGCGCCGGCCTCGTGGGCGGTTTAGGGATGGCCCCCGGCTCCAACATCGGTGCCGACTGCGCCATTTTCGAGGCTACGCACGGCTCCGCGCCCGATATCGCCGGCCAGGATATCGCCAACCCCACGGCCGAGATCCTCTCTGCTGCGATGATGCTCGATCACCTGGGCGAGAACGATGCTGCCAATCGCATTCGCGCCGCCGTATCCGCCACGCTCGACGAAGGCGAGCAGGTTACCGGCGACGTGCGTCGTGCCCAGACCGGCTCCGTTGAGGGCGCTGTGGGCACGCAGGCCTTTGCCGACGCCGTTATCGCTCACCTGGCCTAAGGCAGGCACACTGCAAACGCCTAAATAGTACTTAAGTGTTTGCGTATAACCTAAGAATCAATACGCCCGGCGTCTCGTCGGGCGTATTCTATTGAGGACTATGTTTCCTAACAAGGAGTAACTGATATGGGTCTGATTCAAAAGAAGGACGAGAAGGACGAGATCGACGGCATCCAGATCATCGAGCGCGGCGAAGGCCCCGACGGTGACGAGGACGAGAAGATCGACTTGGTCGCCGGTACGTCTGCCGAGCACATTGCTGCCGGTACGACGGCCGAGGAGGAGGACGCCCGCCTGGAGGCTCAGATTGCCGCGGATGCCGCTGACGAGAACCTCATGCCCGAGGAGCAGGACGAGGACGACTCCGACGTGGACGACCATGCATCCAAGCACAAGAAGACGATGATTGCCGCCTTCGTGCTTGCAGTCGTGATCGCTGCTGTGGTCGGCTTCTTTATCGGCAACGGTGGTTTTGGCGGCAAGGGCGTCGGCTCGGCGACCCTCACCGAGGACCAGCTCGATTCGACCGTGGCAAGCTATAGCTACAACGGCAAGAAGAGCGACATCACCGCGCGTGAGGCCATCGAGAGCCAGTACAGCCTCGACACCGTCAAGGATAGTGACGGCAACTATACTGCTCCTTCTGCCGACGTCATCCTGTCCTACGTGCGCAACAAGATCCTGCTGGATGCTGCCGAGGACGAGGGCATTACCGTTTCTTCCAAGGAAATGAAGAAGTACGCCGAGGATTCCATCGGCACCTCCGACTACAAGACCATGGCCACGCAGTATGGCGTGTCCAAGGACCAGGCCAAGCAGATCGTCCGTCAGTCCGCGACGCTGCAGAAGCTCTACAAGAAGAAGGTCGGCGATAGCTCCGCAAGCATGCCGACCGCCCCGACCGAGCCTGCTGATGGCAACGAGGAGACCGCGAGCAAGGACTACGCCGACTACATCATCAACCTTGCCGGCGACGAGTGGAATAGCGAAAAGGGCACCTGGAAGGACGCCGATAGCACCTACGCTAAGGCCTTCGCTGACGATGCCTTTACGGCCGATAGCGCTACCTATAAGCAGGCCATGACCGCCTATTACACCGCCTACCAGCAGTATTCCTCGCAGGCTTCGAGCGCCAGCTCCAAGTGGACCGAGTATGCTAACGGCCTCTACGCCAAGGCCAACATCAGCATCTACGGCCTGTTTGCGTAAGGTTTGCCTGCACTACTGCGCGCTAACCGATTTACCTGGTCAAGCCCGCTAGGACGACAACGTTCTAGCGGGCTTTTTGTTACCGAAACCACTAGGGTAGGCCTCGCGCCCGCGCAAATGCTTCATCGGGTTTCCCTGATTCATCTGGGAAAACAACTGCAAGCGATTGCAAGTAACCGGTGAACGGTCGAAAACTACCGTTCACCGATAATCTCAAAACTGGTTCTAACTGGTATTAAGTCAAAAAGACCAATTCACATATCTTCACAATGACCTGCAATTTTTCTTCACGCTATTTTTAGCCGCCCTGCGTTGTTTAGACACCGGGAAAGATCCGATTTTTTGCCAAAGCATTTCGAAACGGTTTCAAAACCGCAGGTAGAAGTGTTAACGACCGGTAAACGGTCGATTTATCACCGTGAGCGGTGCAAAAACGTTTTACCGTATGAATCAACGAAAGCGACCTCTTCTGGGGTGATATAGTGACAACAACACGTCACGTGGTTACTACCAGTTTAGAAACCACTGGTCTTCAAAGAACGCTTTCTAAGAAGCTTTAAGGGCGAGCGCCCGCTGGCTTCCGAAAATCATCGGACTCAGATCGTACACACCTTCGGAAGGGAAATTTGAATGGTTGGCTTTATTCTTACCGGTCATGGACAGTTCGCACCCGGCCTTGCAAGCGCTATCGCTATGGTTGCCGGCGACCAGCCTGCTTTTACCGTCGTTCCTTTTGAGGGCGACCAGGCCGCATCCTACGGTGAGGATCTCCGCGCCGCTATTACCGCCATGCGCGAGGAGTGCGATGGCGTGCTCGTCTTTACCGACCTGCTTGGCGGCACCCCGTTCAACCAGTCGATGATGATTGCCCAGGATGTCGACAACGTCGAGGTTCTGACTGGCACCAACCTTCCCATGGTTATTGAGCTTCTGTTCCTCCGCGGCAATGCCACGCTCGCCGAGCTTGGCGAGCAGGCCGTGACCGTTGGCCAGACGGGCGTCACCGCCCAGACGGTCGCATCCGTTGCCGGCTCCGAGGAAGAGGATATCTTCGGCGACGAGGACGGCATCTAATGGCCGATTTCGGAGCCAACGTCCTGAGCTCCTCGGTCGCCCTTTTGGGCCTGCTTGTCATCATGGGCTTGATTTACACCATCTGGTCGCAAATCAACATGAAGAAGAAGCAGAAGTACTTCAAGGAGCTGCACACCGAGCTCAAGCCGGGTCAGGAGGTTCTTTTCGCCGGCGGTATCTACGGAACCGTCAAAGGCATCGAAGGCGAGAAGGTCCAGATCAAAGTCCGATCCGGAGCCGTCGTAGATGTTTCGCGTTACGCGATTCAGGAGATCAAGTAACTGTCGTCAGCAAATATCGAAAGGAAGCTGATCAACATGGCAGAACCCAACATTCTTCTTACCCGCATCGATAACCGACTGGTTCATGGTCAGGTTGCCACCCAGTGGAACTCCACTCTGGGCTCCAACCTCATCCTCGTCGCCAACGACGACGTGGCGTCCAACACCATGCGCCAGAACCTCATGAAGATGGCCGCTCCCGCCGGCGTTGCTACGCGTTTCTTCTCCCTGCAGAAGACCATCGACGTCATTGGCAAGGCGAGCCCGCGCCAGAAGATCTTCATCGTGGCCGAAACACCGGAAGACGTGCTTACGCTCGTCAAGGGCGGTGTGCCTATAAAGAAGGTAAACATCGGCAACATGCACATGTCGGAAGGAAAGCGCCAAGTCGCCACCTCCGTCGCAGTTAACGACGAGGATGTCGCTGCGTTTAAAGAGCTGCAGGAATTGGGGGTGGAGTTGGAGATCAGGCGCGTTCCGAGCACGCCTGTTGAGGACACGAGCAAGCTCTTCTCGTAATCCTCGTGATCCACGTTGTCAGGAGTGAAACCCTGACGTTCTGTACGTGATATCCAAAGTGCGTACATACATTTTGAAAGGAGGAGCAAGATGGAATACTCGATCATCCAGATCGCTCTGGTCTTCGTCGTCACGTTCATCGCGGCAATCGACCAGTTTGACTTCCTCGAGTCTCTCTATCAGCCCATCGTCACCGGCGCCGTCATCGGTCTTATCCTTGGCGACCTCAACACCGGTCTTCTCGTGGGTGGTACCTATCAGCTCATGACGATCGGCAACATGCCGATCGGAGGCGCTCAGCCGCCTAACGCCGTCATCGGCGGCATCATGGCAGCCATTCTCGCTATCGCCACGGGTCTCGAGCCCAACGCGGCAGTCGGCCTTGCCATTCCGTTCGCTCTGCTTGGCCAGCTTGGCGTTACCCTGGTCTTCACGCTTATGTCCCCGCTTATGTCCACGGCCGATAACATGGCTCACAACGCGGACACCAAGGGCATCGAGCGCCTGAACTACTTCGCCATGGCTCTGCTCGGCCTGATCTTCGCTGTCGTCGTCACCCTGTTCTTCATCGCTGGCGCTACCATCGGTCAGACCATCGCTTCTGCCATCCCGACTTGGCTGCAGACCGGTCTGTCCGCTGCAGGCGGCATGATGCGCTTCGTCGGCTTCGCCGTCCTGCTCAAGGTTATGATGAACCGCGATATGTGGGGCTTCTTCCTCATGGGCTTTGGCCTCGCGCTCATCACCGTTGCCAACGATTCGCTGGCAACCCCTGCTCTGCTCATCCTCGCTCTCATCGGCTTCGGCATCGCTTTCTGGGACTTCCAGCAGCAGACCGAGCTGAAGGGTGCAGCTGTTTCTGACGGAGGTGACTTCGAAGATGGCATCTAATGAGTATGTGATCCCGGAGCACTACGAGGATCTCACTCCTGCTCCGCAGCTCGACCAGAAGACCCTCAACAAGATGGCTTGGCGCTCCTGCTTCCTGCAGGCATCGTTCAACTACGAGCGCATGCAGGCCGCTGGCTGGCTTTACTCCATCATCCCCGGTCTGGAGAAGATCCACACCAACAAGAACGACCTCGCGGCTTCCATGAGCCACAACCTGGAGTTCTTCAACACCCACCCGTTCCTCGTCACCTTTGTTATGGGCATCGTGCTTTCGCTCGAGCAGAACAAGGTTGACATTCCCACGATCCGCGCCGTCCGCGTCGCCGCAATGGGCCCGCTCGGTGGTATCGGTGACGCCCTGTTCTGGCTGACGCTCGTGCCTATCACGGCCGGCATCACCTCCAACATGGCCATCAACGGCAACGCCGCTGCGCCGATCATCTTCCTGGTGATCTTCAACGCCGTCCAGTTCGCTCTGCGCTTCTGGCTCATGAACTGGTCCTACAAGCTTGGCACCAGCGCTATTGACGCTCTGACCGCCAACATGCAGGCCTTCACGCGTGCCGCTTCCATCATGGGCGTCTTCGTCGTTGGTTGCCTGGTCGTCACCATGGGTGGCACCCAGATCAACCTCGAGATCCCCAACGGCACCACCCGTGGCCTCTCCGCCACTACCGTGATCGTCTCCGAGAAGGAGGCCGAGAACTTCACTGGTATGGAGGGCATCGATACCGAGACCGCTGAGGCCGGTACCATCGCCATGACTAATGAGGACGGCGACGCCCTCACCGCCACCGATGCCGACGGCAACCCTGTCGAGTGCGGCGTCACCGATCTGGGCAACGGCATGGAGTCCGTTACCTACGGCACCGTTACCGAGGATCCGGTCAACTTCTCTGTTGCCGACACCCTCAACACCATCGTCCCGAAGCTCGTCCCGCTTATGCTTACGCTGCTGCTTTACTACATGTTCGCTAAGCACAGCTGGACCCCGACCAAGGGCATTCTCCTGCTCTTCGTCCTTGGCATCCTGGGCGCTGGCCCGCTTGGTCTCTGGCCGAGCATCTGGTAAGGCTCTAGCTTGAGGGGTGTGTCCCTACGCGGCTCACACCCCGACCCCTTAAGCCATGTGTATGTTAAAAGCCGCGTGCTCGAAAGAGCGCGCGGCTTTTGTTTTCTTGATGATTCGGGTGTGGCAGACAGATAATGCTAAACACCCTAGGTAGTTAGCCGAATTCGAGCAAAAGGGAGGATAGGATGGCGATCGGAGCGCGTAAGCAACCGCTGTACGATCAGCTGGTCGATATTCTGACCGAAAAGATCGACCATGAATATCGCGCCGGTGACATGATTCCTTCCGAGCGCGAACTTTCGGAGCGCTATGGTCTCTCGCGCACTACGGTACGCTTGGCTCTGCAGGAACTGGAGCGTTTAGGACTGGTGGTTCGGCAGCACGGTCGCGGTACCTTTGTGACCGACCGTTCGGCAAAGGCAACCAATCTCATGCAGTCCTACAGCTTTACCGAGCAGATGCGCGCGATGGGTCGCGACCCCGAGACCACGATTCTCGAGTTTTGCGAGATGGAGGCCGATAAAAATCTGGCCGAGCATATGGGATTGCGTATCGGTGATCGCATTTTTAAGCTTAAGCGCCTTCGTTCTGCCGACAACATGCCCATGATGGTCGAACGCAGCTATCTACCAGTTCGTCAATTTTTGTCCCTAAAGCGACCGCTGCTGGAGCGTAAGCCGCTTTACGATGTGATTGAGCAAGACTTTCAGCAAAAAATACGCGTGGCCGAAGAGGAGTTCTATGCGAGCATAGCCCGTCCCACCGATGCCCACCTTTTGGAAATCGTCGAGGGCTCGCCTGTGCTCGATTTGGTTAGGACTACGTATAACGAGTCAAACGAGGTTGTGGAGTATACGCTCTCGGTTGCTCGTGCCGATCAGTTTAAATACAAGGTTTACCACCAGCGTAGCGACTAGTGTTTGCACCGTTTCCATATGATGATTCTTTGTATTTAACTGGTTACTACCAGATAACCAACCGAAGTGTATAATTGCACGTCAGAGGATTACTTCTAGAGAGAGGTATTAGAAATGTTCGAGAAGAGTGTCGAGGAGCTCACCGAGCTCGGCGCCCAGATCACCACGGCCGAGATTGCTCAGCAGCCCGAGCTTTGGCGTGATACGCTCAACATCTATCACGAGAACAAGGAGGCCATCGAGGCCTTTCTGGCCGAGGCTCGCGCTATGGGCGAGGGCCGTCTGTCCGTTGTCTTCACCGGTGCCGGTACGTCCGACTACGTTGGCGATACCTGCGCCCCGTACCTGCGTCACGCTGGCAACACTGATCTCTACGACTTTAAGCCCATCGCTACGACCGACATCGTGAGCGCCCCGCGCGACTTCCTGCGCGCCGAGGATCCCACGCTCGTGGTTTCCTTTGCCCGCTCTGGCAACAGCCCCGAGAGCCTTGCTGCCGTCGCCGTTGCCAAGGAGCTCGTCCACAACGTCAAGTTCCTCAACATCACCTGCGCTCCCGAGGGCAAGCTCGCCGTCGAGTCTGCCGATGATCCCAATGCGCTGACGCTGCTCATTCCGCGCGCCAACGACAAGGGCTTCGCCATGACCGGCTCCTACACCTGCATGACCCTGCTCTCTACCCTCATCTTTGACGAGGCTTCCGACGAGCAGAAGGCCGAGTGGGTCGAGACCATCGCCAAGATGGGCGAGGAGGTCATCGCTCGCGAGTCCGAGGTTGCCGACTACCTCGCTGGCGACTTCAACCGCGTGACCTACTTGGGCTCCGGCTCCTTTGGCGGCCTTGCTCAGGAGAGCCAGCTCAAGATCCTCGAGCTCGCTCACGGTCTGGTTGCTACTTCCTACGACACCTCCATGGGCTATCGTCACGGACCCAAGTCTTTCGTCGACGATAAGACGCTCGTCTTCGTATTCGTCAACAACGACGCCTACACCCGTCAGTACGACATCGACATCCTCAACGAGATCGGTGGCGACGATATTGCTCAGCACACCGTTGCCGTTCAGCAGGATGGCGCTACTGTCTACGAGGGTGAGTCCTTCACCTTTAAGGGCTATGAGGCACTCCCCGAGGGTTACCTTGCTCTGCCGTTCGTGATGTTTGCCCAGGCAATCAGCCTGCTCAACTCCGTGCGCGTGGGCAACACGCCCGATACGCCGAGCCCCACCGGCACGGTCAACCGCGTGGTCAAGGGCGTGACGATTCACCCCTTCACCGCTTAATCGCGTCCCCCTGTAAGGGCGCCCGTCCGCTCATAACGGCGGGCGGGCGCTTTTTGTTTTACGTGAGCTGGGTATAAGCATCACCACAGTCAACTGCTTTAGAAGCAAGGAGTGCATATGAGCACGTACGCAATTAAGGCTGACAAGTTCTTCTTGCCGGCAGGCCCGCAACTGGGCGGCTATCTTATGGTCGAGGATGGCGTCTTTGGCGCCTGGCAGGCCGACGAGCCCTCTTGCGAGATTAAGGATTACACGGGATCGTGGATCGCACCGGGTATGGTCGACACCCACATCCATGGCTTCTATAACCACTCGACTACCGATAACGATCCCGAGGGCATCGATATCAGCTCGACCGAGCTCGCCCGTCGCGGCACCACCAGCTGGCTGCCCACGACGTTCACCGATGGCGTCGAGCAGATTAAGGACGCCTGCGCCGCCATCGCCCAGGCGGACGAGGGTCGCGGCCCCGACTTCTGCGGTGCTCGCATTCAGGGCATCTACCTGGAAGGCCCTTTCTTTACCATGAAGCACGTGGGCGCGCAGAACCCCGCTTATCTGATCGACCCCTCCGAGGAGGTCTTCGATCAGTGGCAGGAGGCTGCGGGCGGTCGCATCGTTAAGAGCGCCATGGCGGCCGAGCGCGACGGTGCCGCTGCTTATGCGGCTGCTCTGAACGCCAAGGGTGTGGTGACCAGCATCGGTCACTCCGACGCCGCCTACGATGAGTGCATCGCCGCCATCAACGCCGGCGCCAGCTGCTTTACGCATACCTATAACGGCCAGCGCGGGTTGCATCACCGCGAGCCCGGTGTCGTGGGTGCTGCCATGTCCACGCCCGAGACCTACGCCGAGATCATCTGTGACGGCAAGCACGTAAACCCTGCCGCCATCAAGGCGCTGCTGCAGGCAAAGGGCTGGCAGCACACGGTGCTCATCACCGACTGCCTGGGTTGCGGCGGCATGCCCGAGGGCAGCTACACCAGTGGTGGTATGGACGTCATCATGAAGGACAACCTGTGCTGGCTCGCCGACGGCAAGAGCATTGCCGGCTCGGTGCTCACGCTTGCCCAGGGCGTCAAGAACATTGTCGACTGGGGCATCGCCAGCGCCGATATCGCCATTCGCATGGCAACCGAGGTGCCGGCACGCTCCGCGCACATCGAGGATAAGTGCGGCAGCATCATGCCGGGTCGCGACGCCGACTTTGTCGTGTTCGACCATGAGCTCACCCTCGTCGAGACGTATGTTGGCGGCCAGAGCGTCGGCAACGCCTTTACCGAGTAACGATAGAAAAAGACGGCGGGCCCGAATCTGCTCGGACCCGCCGTATGGGTTAAACGCTCAAAAGCACCTTCACAGTTACAGCTTGTTAGCGATCTTCTTTGCCGTGCGCTTAACGCCGGCCACCAGGCCTCCTGCAGGATGCTCCTTCTCGTAGGCTAGGCGCTTCTCGCGCTTGGCGTACTCCTCGACGATGATGTCGCCATACTCGTCTTCGATCTTGTCGAAGAAGTCGACGGCGCCCTTAATTTCCTCAGCGGTCGGGTGTCCCTTTTGGACACCGCCGGTGAGCTTGAACGGTCCCCACGTATCAAAGCCGGGGCAGCCGTAGACACCCATAAAGATGGCCTGCCTCATGCGGCAGATGCCATCGATATCCTTGCCGTACCACTTGTTTTTGCCACCGTAGGTCATAAGGCCAAACACCTTGTCCTGCGGCTGCAGCACGTTTGTGAGCACGCGTGCCATGTCCTTGTCGATCTCGGAGTAATAGATGCCCGTGGCGACACCGATCAGATGATATTCGTGCAGGTTGGGATACTCGTTTTTGCCGAGCGCCTTGACGTCGAGGGTATCGATCTCGGGGTGTGCCTCGACGATGGCGTCCACGAGCTTTTTCGTATTGCCGTGATGGCGCGAGGCGTAGAGGATGATGGTTCGCATAAGAAGGCCTTTCAGCTGTAATTGCATCAATGTCTGTATGGTACCCCGTTACATGGCTGGGATACCGGACGCATCGATGAACGTGCGGGTTTGTCCTTTGGTTAGGGCCGAGACGGGTACTTGCGAGCAAAAAGCAGTTGTTCGAAAGGATGGGCAATGGAATACGCTCTCTCCAACGATTCGATTTCTATTAAGGTGTCCACGGCTGGTGGTTCGTTTACCTCGATCGAGGCCGGAGGTCGCGAGTATCTGTGGCAGGGCGATTCCGCCGTGTGGTCCGGCCAGGCACCGATTTGCTTCCCGATTTGCGGAGGCTTGCGCGATAACAACGCCATGACGTTTGCCGGGCATCATGTAAAGCTCGCTCGCCATGGGTTTGCGCGCAAACAGGAGTGGAAGCTGCTGAGCCAGAGCGAGAACGAGCTGGCGATGTGCCTGGCTTCGGAGGATAACGCCGCGCTGCTGAGCGATTATCCGTATCCGTTTAAGCTTGTCGCCCGCTATACGCTCGAGGACGCTGCCGTGCGCGTTTCCTACGAGGTCACCAACGAGGGCACCGAGGACATGCCGTTCTTTATTGGCGGTCATCCCGGCTTTAGGTGTCCGCTCGATGAGGGCGAGGCCTATACGGACTACGAGCTGCGCTTTGAGAAGGACGAGGCTGCTGAGCTTTGCACTGCCGTCCCCTCGACTGGCTTGATTGACGTGGCAAACCGCTCCAAGAACCCCATGGTGGGAAAGACGCTGCCCCTGTCGCACGAGCTCTTCGATTTTGCGGAGACCATCTTTGACGTGCTCGAGAGCCGCCAGGTCACGCTTTCCAAGAAGGGCGAGGACAAGGGCGTCCGCCTGAGCTTTGAGGGCTTCCCATATCTCATTGTGTGGAGCAAGCCCGAGGGCGATTTTGTGGCAGTTGAACCCTGGGGTGGCCTTTCGACCTGCTCCGATGAGGACGACGTGCTTGAGCATAAGCGCGGCTGTCTTGTCGCCAAGCCCAAGGAGACCGTCGTTCGCTCGTTCACGATTGAGATTCTGTAATTCCGTTTTGTCGACTCGTATCGCGAGGCACAAGGAGCCTGCGAGATAAGGAGCTAAAAATGATCCTCACCGTTACGATGAACCCGTCTGTCGATACGCGCTATCAGCTCGATGAGCTCGTTATCGACGACGTTAACCGTGTGACGCCCGAAAAGACCGCTGGCGGCAAGGGCCTCAACGTGGCCCGTGTGCTGGGTCAGCTGGGCGACGACGTTGTGGCAACCGGTCTGCTCGGCGGCCACATGGGCGCCTACATGGCTGAGCTCATGGACGCCAACGGTATTAACAACGACTTTGTGCCCATCAAGGGCGAGACTCGCATTTGCCTCAACATCCTCCACGCCGGCAACCAGACCGAGCTGCTCGAGAGTGGCCCGACAATTGCCCCCGAGGAACTCGATGCCTTTACCGCCAAGTTTACTGAGCTTGCGGGCAAGGCCGACGTCGTCACCATTTCGGGTTCTCTGCCCCGCGGTGTCGAGGCAGACTACTATGCCAAGATCACGGGCATTGCCGAGAACGCCGGCGCCAAGGTATTGCTCGATACCTCGGGTGCCTCTCTCGAGGCTGCGCTCAAGTCCGAGGTCAAGCCCGAGCTGGTCAAGCCTAACCTGACCGAGATCAACGGCCTTCTGGGTACGAGCTTTACCACCGACGATGTGGATGAGCTCCGCGCCGCGCTCGCCTCTGACGCCCGCTTCTCCGATATCCCCTGGGTCGTCGTATCCATGGGCGCTGCCGGCTCCGTTGGTTTCCATAACGGCCGTGCGTTCCGCGCCAAGACGCCCGACATCCCTGCCGTTAACGCTACGGGCTCTGGCGATTCGACCATTGCCGGCTTCGCACATGCGATTGCTGCCGGAGCCGACGACGAGACGGTGCTGCGTACCGCCAACACCTGCGGCAAGCTCAATGCCATGGATCCCATGACTGGCCACTTGGTTATGGATCGTTGGGACGAGGTTTACAACGGCGTTGTCGTGACCGAGCTGTAGGAGCTTGTGCTGCGGCCCCGGCATCGGTTGCTAGCTCATGTCGACGACAAGTGCGGTAGCATTATGCCGGGGCGCGACGCCGACGTTGTCGTGTTCAATCCCGACCTTACCCTGGTCGAGACGTATGTGGGCGGCAACAGCGTCGGCGGCGCGTTTGCCGAGAGCCGCTAAAGAAACGATCCGAGAGGGGATTTAGATGATTTACGGTGCATTGGGCGATATCGAGGAGTACCGCGGAATGCTCAAGGGCCTCGACGTGCTGATCGACTGGCTCGAGGAGAACGACCCGGCGGAGCTCGAGGTCGGCAGCCATCCGATTCTGGGCGACAAGGTCTTTGCGAACGTCATGGCTCCCACGACGCGTCCCGAGGCCGAGGCCCACTACGAGACGCATCAGCGCTATCACGACCTGCAGGTCGACGTCGAGGGTCGCGAGGCTTTTAAGGTTGCCACGGGCAGCCTGACGCTGGTCCAGGAGTTTGACGAGAAGGACGACTACGATCTGGTCGATTCCGACGCCTCGATCGCCGGCGATCTTGCTGACGACAAGTTTGCGCTGTTTGTTGCCGGCGAGCCTCACATGCCCACGCTCGAGTTCCCGGGCGATGGCGCGCAGCCGGTCAAGAAGATCTGCTTTAAGCTGCTTGCAGACGCTTACTGGGAGGAGTAGCGCACTGCTCGTGAGCTAGCGTGGTTCCCCTTGGGGAGCGCGTTTAAGCCCCGCTGATCGTGGTTCCTTTGGGGATTGCGGTTGACGGGGCTTTTTGTTGAGTAGGGGAGTTGCCGGCGGCGTTGTGCCTGGATTGGCGGATGTGTGCCCGAAATCGGCAACAAAAAAGCCGCCCGAGGGCGGCTATCTTGTGCAATGGAGCCAGCGACCGGGCTCGAACCGGTGACCCCCGCTTTACGAGAGCGGTGCTCTACCAACTGAGCTACGCTGGCGGCCATGTGATGACGCAACTGAGGCGTCAACGGCTGTCTATGATACGGGACATCGCACATCCGCGCAAGGGTTCTGACGGCTTTTCTCACTTTAAATGCACTAATATTGGAGACGTGATGTCTTGCTCTTACGGGTCTCAAAGAGAATGGGGCAGCGATGGCTCAACCCAAGATCCTTCTCACGCGTATCGATGACCGGTTTATTTACGGGCAAGACGTTGAGCTGTGGAATGAGGCGACTGGTTCCAACCTTGTCCTGATCGTCAACGATGAGATCGCGGCGGATTCGCGCAAGTGGGCCCCTATGAGGGTGGCGACACCCGAGGGTGTCTGGACGCGGTTTTTCTCGGTGCAAAGGACTGTCGACATCATTCATACCGCGACGCCGCGCCAATGGATTCTCATCATGGTGGCGTCGCCCACGGATGCGCTCGCACTGGTTAAGGGTGGTGTGCCGATCACCAAGATCAGCATTGGCCATATGCAGGCAGGGGAGGGCAAACGCTCTGTAACGCCCGCAGTCGCCGTAGACAACGCAGATGTCGCAGCCCTCAAAGAGCTGCAGGCGCTCGGCATAGAGCTAGAAATCCGCTATCTCCCCAGCTCCAATCCCGACCCCATCCAACTAGTCATTTAAGAACGTCCCCAATGACTAGGTAGCAAAGCGCCCGTCGGCGGTGGTGCCGGCGGGCGCTGCTGTGCGATATGTTGCGTTGTGGACTTAGTGCCTCATAAAGTGGTATTCGATGACATTGCTGTAGGGGTGACCAGGGCCCACAATGCCCTGCGGGAACAGCGGCTGATGCGGCGTGTCGGGGTACATCTCGGCCTCGAGGGCAAAGCCGGCGCCCCAGTCATAGTTGGCGTCGTCCTTGGCATGCTCGTCGCCCAGCCAGTTGCCGGTGTAGAGCTGCACGCCCGGGGCAGTGGTGTAGTAGTCCAGTTCGCGACCGGTCCACATCTCCTCGACGTGCATCGCGCGGCGCAGGTTACGGCCGTACTGATAGTCATCGATGCACAGGCAGTGATCGTAGCCACGTGCCTGCTTAATCTGCGGGTCGTCGGCTTCCATGCCGGGAGCGACGGGGTGCAGCTCGCGAAAGTCAAACGGCGTGCCCTCGACCGGAGCAATCTCGCCGGTGGGGATGTTCTGCTCGTTAATAGGCAGGTAGTGGGCAGCGTTAGCAACAAAGAAGTGCTCGCAGTCCATGCCGGCGTTATGACCGGCAAGGTTAAAGTAGGCGTGGTTGGTCATGGACACGTAGGTGGCGCGGTCGCTCTCGCAGCCATACTCGATACGGAAACGTCCGGTGCGCGTCACGGTAAACACGGCCGTAAAGGTGCGGTTGCCGGGCAGGCCCAGCTCGCCATCCTCAAGCGAGGTGGTCATGCGCACGGCGTTGTGGACCTCGTCGAGCTCAGCATCCCACACGCGCTTGTGCAGGCCGCGCTCAAGATCGCTGTGCAGGTTGTTGACGCCTTCGTTGGTGGGCATATGCCAGTCCGTGCCGGCGATGGTGATCGTGGCACCCGCGGTGCGGTTGGCCACGGGGCCGATGGTCGCGCCAAAGCAGGCGGGGTTGTCAAAGTAATCCTCGAGCTTATCGAAGCCCAGCACCACATCGCGCACGTTGCCGGGAATGTCGGGCACGTCGATGCCCAACACGGTGGCGCCATAGTCCATAATGCGAACGCAAATCTCGGGCCCGTTGAGGGTGTAACGATGAACGGGGGTACCGCACGGCGCGGTGCCGAAAAGCTCGGAAGTGATCATTTGGTTCCTAACATCGAGATATTTCGGACAAACTGTAGCGCGAACAGGTGAGATTATCACTACACCCCACTAAAGCAGGGAGTATTTTTCTCAAAAAAGTGATGATTGGAGCTGTGCGGGCGTTCATTTTTGACGCGCATGGGTCTGATACAATTTGTTCGTTACTGTTTGAATGATATGCACGCATAGAACGGCGAGGATTCATCGTGATTAAGGCAGAGCGACAGGATAAGGTTCGTCAGCTGCTCGATGAGCAGGGCACGGTTTCGGTTAAGGAGATTTCGGATGCGTTAGGTGTCTCGGACATGACGATCCGTCGCGACCTTGAGGAGCTTGCAAGCCTGGGCGAGATCGAGCGCGTGCACGGCGGAGCCCGTAGTGCACAGGGCCGTCCCCACGCTATGTTGCGCCACGAGTATTCGCACAGCGAAAAGCGCACCAAGCATGCCGAGGAAAAGCTGCAGATCGCGCGCCGCGCTGTGGAGCTCATCGAGGAGGGCTCGACCATCTTTTTGGGTACGGGCACCACGGTTGAGCAGATGGCCTCGATGCTGCCGGCGTTTCGCCTGCGCATTGTGACCAATTCGCTTTCGGTGTTTAACCTGCTCGAGGCGCGCGAAGACTGCGACCTGTGCCTCGTGGGCGGTATGTACCGTCGCCGCACCGCCGCTTTTGTGGGGCCAACGGCCGAGGATACTCTGCGTGCGTTGGGTATCGATGCGGCGTTTATCGGCGCCAACGGCATTCTGGATGGCGACGTGTCTACGTCTAATATGGATGAGGGTCGTATCCAGCAGCTCGCCTTTAGCAAGGCCGACTCGCGCTATCTGATCGCCGACTCCAGCAAGATCGGCAAGCGCGACTTCTACACCTTCTGCCGCCTGGACAATTTGGACGCTGTGGTGTGCGAGCCGGGTATTACCGCCGAGGATCGTGTCGCCATCGAGGAGCACACGCAGATCATTTGTTAGCTAACGCTATGGGATTGCCAACAAGCGCTGGGGGAGGACTTTTGTCTCCTGCCATTGTGGGGAATCAGCGCGTCAGAGCTACGCGATATGACGCGTAAATGAGGACTCCACTATCAAATCGTCTCAATCTGTAACATCTAGACGTCCAAAACCGGTCTTAGTGTTACAGATCGAGACAAAAGAAAAAGAACATTAGGACTTGAAAATAAAGTTTTGATAAGGGATTCGCCCAGTTAAGACGGTGCGGCAGACAATTGAGATTAGTTTGCCTCCGGAGTCGTAAGCATAATGAGTCAGTTCGATGACCGGAAGTTTTGCAACACCATAATTACTGGCTTCGGAATCGCTAAGCTGACGTGCTCTATAGCTTTCCCTAACAGATTGGATAGACTTGGACAAGTCGTCCATGATTCTGCTAAATGCCTGAAAATCTAACTGGTTATTCGGAACGCGCGACTTTGAAATGAAGAACGTATCAGCGCCTATGAAGCTGCCTTCAAGTTCGTAGGTCAATTCAAGACGCTGAATTTCATCGCGACTTTGACATCCAAATTGTTGGAGCATCATTACGGAAATTGGACGACCTGATGTGAGGCCGCCGAAATGTTTGGTGATGGCATCCGGATCAACGCCATCGCAATGGCTTGCAAAGTCAAAGTCTAAAAGTGAATTGAGTTCGCTAACGCGTTTCGGTGCAACAAACGATCCCTTACCTTGGATTCGATAGATACTTCCACGACGCTCCAGCTCACTCATGGCAAGTCGGACGGTTGTTCTGCTTACGGCGTATTCGTCGCAGAGTTCCATTTCTGTTGGAAGTTTATCGTCTGCTTGATATTCATCGACGATCTGCTTGAGCAGCGCGTCGGTGAGCTGTAAATAGAGTGGCCGTTTTTCGTGTGTATCGAGCATTAGAGCCTCAGTTTGCATGTTGGTTATACCTGATGGTTGCCTCAGTCGGGATGTAACGTGGGCAAGGTAACCTTAACGTATCACAGAGCGGCTCAGCATGACGATCTGATGCCTGTATCCACGAAGGGCTTGTCCGAGCGTGAAGATATTCTGGGGCAGGCAAATCCCGTTCATGGAGTCCCCGATATGTTGGAGGTCAGCGCCGGCTGCTTTTGCTGCAAGGCCTATTTTCTTAATGGTCTCGCTGTCGCAGGAGTCTTGACTCGTCCCGTTCGCCGCCATGACGAGAACCTTCTCTTCAATTGACTTGCCTACGTTGTGGGATCGTACAAAGTCTACGATGGCGCGCAGGTCTGCTTCTTGGAAGCAAGGGACGGTGTAGGGGGCGGGCACGAGAAGGATATCGACGCCGAGGTCAACAAACTTGCGCGCAATTTCGAGCGTCATGACAGGTTCCGCAACGCCCGCTCCATGCATTTTTCCGGCTATGACCAGGCCATTGAAATGCTCTTTGGAGAGTTTAATCGAATGGGCGATTGCATCGTTGGAGACGCCGGTTCCAGGGTTGCCCGTCAGGCAGATGAAATCAAATCCGAGTTCGTTAGCCTTTTCTAAGGTCTTGGGAGAGACGCGACGACCCATGGGGATTTCCGTTCGGGATTCAGACATCTCTGCCTCGTTATCAACTGGCTCCAGATTGACGCCAATGGGCCTTCCGCATGCTCGCTTCACCCAAGTGACCGGGTTTTCATTGAGATCATCTGGAATACCGGCAATAACTGGATCGAACACATCGAGCGCGTTAAACAGAAGTAGGTCGGCACCTGCGGCACGTTCGATTTCTGCATTAGTAACGCCGCCGAGAAATTGGGAAGAGGGTACGTTTTCCGCCATGATGGTACGTCCCTCGGAAGCCAGAATTGCCTGCTTTAGATCCATGGGTGACGTGGCGGCAAAATCGGATGCGGACATGTTCAGTAATCGTTTGGGCATTGTTACTTCCTTTGACTAGAACGACAGGCTTGTGACATTGTCTCTAATATTGTTACAACAATATATTCAATATGTTATATCCAATCGGTGAACGGTTGCAAGCTTATTGTACTGTTTGGAAAAAATAGCCTTTAGCTGGGAAAACCTTATATTAATCAACTACCGTTCACCGAATAAGTATTTGAATTCTTGACATATCGACAAAGCGGAAAAAGAATTGGTTATGACAAATCGCGCAAATGATATTACATTTCGCACGAGAACGTATTCACTTACATACGTGGATACAAACGGGGACGACGACGGTTGAGTCCGGATAAATCGTTGTGTGCCCGGGAATCATGAAAGGATGTGTTATGGACGCTATCGTCAAATTCCTTGAAAAACACCAGCCCCTCTTCGACAAAATCTCGAGGAACATTTATCTGGTGGCGATCAAGGATGGCTTTCTCTCGAATATGCCAATTGTGCTGTTCTCGAGCCTGTTCCTTCTTCTTTCGACGCTCCCTGCCTATGTAGGCATCACGCTTCCGTCTGAGGTGCTGGATTTCTTCAATAAAATCTATGCATATACCATGGGGCTTCTTGGCATTATGGTGGCCGGCACCACGGCGAGCTCACTTGCCATGTCGATGAACCGTCGCATGCCTTCGGGCAAATCTCTCAACCCCACCTCGTGCATGGTTTGTGCCATGTGCGGCATGCTCTTGCTATCGGTGACGAACGATGTTGTCTCGATTGGCGGAGCAGATACATCTGTTTTTGAAACCGGCTATATGGGAACCAAGGGTTTTCTCGCTGCGTTCGTAGCCGCATTCTTGACCGTTAATATCTATAAGGTGTGCATTAGCCATAATGTGACGATCAAGCTCCCCAAAGAGGTCCCTGGCTCTATTGCGCAGAGTTTTCGCGATATCTTTGCATTTGGGTTTTCGATCCTTGCGTGCGCTTTTATCGATCTTGCGAGCCGCAAGCTGCTTGCTGTGCCGTTCGCCAATTTGGTATCCGCTCTCATCTCGCCGCTGTTCTCCGCGGTCGACACCTATCCTGGCATGGCGCTTATCGAAGGCGCCGTCGCACTTTTCCAATTTATGGGTATCCACGGTGCTTCGGTTGTCATGAGTCCGATCAATGCTGCGCTCTACGGCAATACCGTTACCAATCTTGAGGTTTTCCAAGCAGGTGGACACCCGTCAATTGCTCTCACGCAGGACTTTACAAGCTTCATCGGCGGTCTGGGCGGTTCTGGCTGCACGTTCATCGTTCCTATTATCCTGATCATGTTTATGCGCTCCAAGCAGCTTAAAGCCATGGGCAAGGCATCGATTATCCCGGTGATTTTTGGAGTTAACGAGCCCGTTATCTTCGGTATGCCGATTGTTCTCAATCCCTATATGTTCGTGCCCTTCCTAGTGGCTCCTATGGTCAACGCCATTATCGGTAAATTTTTCATTGACGTCATTGGAATGAACGCCCCCATGTATACCATGCCGTGGGCGCTTCCCGGCCCAATTGGTGCGTTCCTCACCACGGGTCTCGATCTGCGTTCTCTCGTATTGATGGCAGTGCTGTTGGTCGTTGACTTTGTGATTTACTATCCGTTCTGCAAGGCGTATGACCATCAGCTTTGTTTGGAAGAGTCTGCAAAGGAGACTGCAGGAAACTCGGATGCAGATGCTATTGCCGAACAGGAAAATGTCGCAAAAGCTCTCGAGGCGGTAAAGGACAAGGCGGAGCAGATCCGCGTGCTTGTGCTTTGCCAGGGTGCCGGCACTTCGACTCTCTTGGCAAATGCTCTTCGCGAAGGTGCCGCTGCTAAGGGTATCGATTTGGTTTCTCAGTCCGGTGCGTACGGAAGCCACTATGAGACGATGGATCAGTACAACGTGATTGTTCTGGCGCCCCAGGCACGCATGTACTATGACGCTATGAAGGCCGATACTGATCGCCTTGGAATTAAACTGCTCACCACAAGGGGCAAGGAGTATATCGACCTTACCAACGATCCCGAAGGTGCAATTGACTGGATCGTTCAGGAGCTGGCCAAATAGTGGATGAACTCCGTCGTTGATTCGTCGGTGTATAGTACGGCCCCGCAGCTTATTGAGCTGCAGGGCCGTATTTCGTTGAGTATCTAATTGAGACAATGAACGCAACCGTCGTGAGATCTCATTGGCGCTCTCCGAGTCACCGACAAGCTGCCTTCAATCTATGTGACCAATTCGCTTTCGGCCTTTAGCCTGCTCGAGGCGCGCGAGGATTGCGAGCTGTGCCTGGTGGGCGGGATGTACCGTCGCCGCACCGCCGCCTTTGTGGGCCCCATGGCCGAGGATACCCTGCGCGCACTAGGGATTGACACGGCGTTTATCGGTGCCAACGGCATTCTGGACGGCGACGTGTCCACGTCCAACATGGACGAGGGCCGCATCCAGCAGCTCGCCTTTAGCAAGGCCGATACGCGCTATCTGATTGCCGACTCCAGCAGGATCGGCAGGCGATACTTCTGCCCCCCCTGCCGGCGCAGGGGTACCGCTTTACAATGACGCGTAAATGACTTTGGGCAACAAGGATGAGGCTATTCTGAGATATGACTAGACTCCGTATTTCGTCTTTATGTCCATTGAGAATGAATCGTAGTCTTCATAGAGCCCTTCTCTGCTTTCATCCTCGGCGTGGTTTACACGTTCAAGGAGCTTATCCTTTGAAGCCTCTTTTGTTATTGCGGACTCGCCATCGGGTATTGTGGCTTGCAAGAATAGTTCTAGAGCATGGACGTCTTTGAGTATGTAGCCCGTCGAACGACCCGCTCCTGTTTTTTCGATTGCGCTGCAACTAACAAGCTGGCCGAGGGTTCGTTTAACGGTTACCTCGCTGATATCGGGGCAGCTGGACCGGATGTCGGATTTCTTAATGACGCCGGGTCTCTGTTGAAATAGAACAGCGATGCGCGCTTGCTTCGACATGGGACGAGTGCTTGATTCAATTAAGGTACGCTGCTCGAGCTGTCGGTAGGCGGCCAGGGTTGTTCCGAGCATGAAACGGATAAAGGGTACTTCGGTGTTTTGATTTTCATTCCATCCAGTGGAGCTTGCAGCGAGAGCGTTGTAGTAAAGCGCTTTGTTGTCTTCAATAAGTCGTTCGATGCTGATGTAACGCGCAACGTCGTATCCAGTCTTTTCGAGCAGCAGCGTTGTAAGGAGCCGGCTCATCCTGCCATTGCCATCGTTGAAGGGATGAATGCTAACAAAATCGAAGATAAAGCGGAGCGATATAAGGAGGGGATCGCAAACTTGGCGAGATAAAGCATCGTTGAGGGACTGGCAGGCTTCTTTAATAAGTCCCGGGGTTGCTAGAGCCGAAGGGGGCCTAAAGCGCACAAATCGATTACCTTGATCGTCAATGGAGACGATTTCGTTATCGCCATCTTTCCAATGGCCTCCATACGAGATTGCCGTGTGCGCCATGAGGTCACGATGCAACTGCAGAATGACCGATGGCGTTACGGGAATGGAATCGTGTTGCTCGTGAATAAGCGACAGCACATCTCGGTATCCAGCGATTTCTTCCTCTGCGCGGGAGCTTGGCTTGGCGGAATACGCCATGATCGCTTTGAGTCTTTTTTGGGTGGTAACAATTCCTTCAAGTCCGTTGGAGGATCGGGTGCTTTGGATCTTAGCCTCCTCCATTAGGGACGATAGAAGCTCGGGTTTGACTTGACTCAGAGCAAGCTGACGGCCTTTATGCTCGCGTATCGAGAGGAGGAGGTTGGTGATTGGAGTTGCTTCGAGTTCCGCTGGGACTGTGGTGTAATCGAACTGGCGCATGCGGCTCCTTTCGGTATCACGAACATACTTTCGATATCATAATACCATTAAATGATACCGAAAGTATGTTCGTGATACTGAAAACTAGAAACCATGCTTCATAACTGCTTGGAAAGTTCGGATTTGACTATCTTATGGTCTTGATCTGTAACAGGTAGACGGTCGAAAGTGGGCTACGTGTTACAGATTTAGATATTTCTGCTCGGGCGTTCTGTTTGTCTCGATCTGTAACAGCTGGGACCAAAAAACTCGGCTAGATGTTACAGATCGAGACGAATGATTCGCTCGGGCTCACCAAAAACAAAAAGGCCGCATGCGAACCCGTGGAGGGATTCACATGCGGCCGACAGGGGGTATGCGGCAAAAGTTAGGCCATAAGCAGGCCGGTCTCCGCGACGTTCTTGTACCAGTACGCGCTCGCCTTGGGATAGCGCTTCTGGGTCTCAAAGTCGATGTAGAACAGGCCGTAGCGCTTGTTGTAGCCGTTGGTCCAGGAGAACTGGTCCTGCAGCGACCACACAAAGTAGCCGTCGACGTTCACGCCGCCGTCAATCGCCTTGAGGATCCATGCGAGATGCTGACGCATGTAGTCGATGCGAGGGGCGTCGTCGATAAAGCCGTCCTCAAAGTCGTCCTTATAGCCCATGCCGTTCTCGGTGATGTAGATCTTTTTGTAGTTGGGGTAATCGTTCTTAATGCGGAGCAGCAGGTCGTAGAGGCCCTCGGGATAGATAATCCAGTCCCAATCGGTGGTGGGTACGCCTTCGCGCACGCATGACTCGCCCACGCCCTTGAGGAACCAGCGCGAGGAGCCCTTGTCGCCGGTGCCATTGTGGTTGATGTCGTTTTCGCCCTCGGCGGCACGCAGGAACTGGCACTTGTAGGTGTTGACGCCCAGGCAATCGTTGTAGGGGAGCGCGGCGGTCAGCGCGGCGATGTCCTCGTCGCGGACGTCGAGCTCGCCGCCGGCGATGTGGGCCAGCTTGGTCGCAGCCTCCATGGTGTCGGCTGCATAGTGGCCGCGGAAGGTGGCGTCGAGTACCCAGCGGTTGTTGATGACGTCGGCCATGCGAGCTGCCTCGCAGTCGGCGGCGTTGTTGGGGTCGAGGGGATACTTGGGCTCCAGGTTCTGGACAATGCCGATCTCGCCCTCAAAGCCGCCCTCATGGAAGGCGACGACAGCCTTGGCGTGGGCCACCATCATGTTGTGCATGAGCTGGAAGGCCTTGTCCAGACGGTACTTCTCACCGTGCGGCCAGTTGCCGACGATGAAGCTGCCCTCGGCGGTCGCGGGGATCTCGTTAAAGGTAAACCAGTGCTTGACCTCGGTGAACTCGGCAAAGCAGAACTTGGCGTACTCGACAAAGGCATCGATGGTCGTGCGCGTCAGGAAGCCCTCGCCGCCGTCCTGGTAGAAGGCCTCGGGCGTGTCAAAGTGATCGAGCGTGACATAGGGGATAACGCCAGCTTTGTTGCAGGTGGCAAAAAGCTCGTGATAGAAAGCGACGCCCTCGGGGTTAACCTCGCCGGTGCCACTGGGGAAGATACGGCTCCAAGCGATGGAGACGCGAATACCGTTGATGCCGAAGCGCTGGCACAGGTCGATATCGACCGGATACTTGTTGTAGAAATCGCTTGCGGGGTCGGGGGAGAAGCGACCCTGAGCAGCCAGGAAATCGTCCCAGGGCACTTTGCCCTTGCCGTGCGTGCGGGTCTCGCCCTCAACCTGGTAAGCGGCGGTGGCGCCGCCAAACACAAAGCCGTCGGGGAACTGCATGGGATTGGTCATGAGTCATCCTTTCTGTGGGATAGGAATAGGGAGAGGTGCCCGAACTGGGGATCCGGGCACCAGCAGAGGGAGGAACTAGTCGAGGTTCTCGCGGAGCCACTTGATGGCGCCGGCAGGGTCGCGGGTAAGGTCGATATATTCCTTACCGCGCGGGGCGAGCAGCTTAATGCCCAGACGATCGGTGTCGGCCTTCATGTCGTTGTAGTAGCTACGAACCTGCGGGGCGAGCACGATGACGTCGTACTGATCCATGATGGCGGTGTGCTGGCCATAAGCGCCGGCAGAGGAAGCGATGTTCTCTCCGGTCTGTGCGGCACCTTCCTTGATGGCGTTGGCGAGCATGGCAGAGGTGCCGGCGCCGGCGCACAGGACGAGGACCTTCAGGCCATCGACATCCTTCTTGGCGGATGCATCGGCAGCGGGCTCGGGCTGATCGGCGACAGGCTTGCTGTCGGCGGCGGCAACAGTCGTCTCGACGGAAGCGGTAGCCTGCTCGACAGCGGGCGCAGAGGGCTTGGCGGCGATGGCAGCGGCACCATTGGACTCGAGACCCAGCTCGGCGGCGCGCTCGGCCTCCTGGTCGCAGAGCAGCTTATCGTATGCCTTCAAGAACGGCAGGTAGATGATAGCGTCCAGCAAGATGATAATCGCGACAAATACCAGGGCGATAAGCTGGAAGTTCGTGGTGATGAAGATGCCGATGGGGGCAGGGGTAGCCCAAGGCACCACGAAGGAGAAGCCGTTCATGCCCACGTTATCGATAAAGAACTTGGCAACACTCACGTTGACGCAACCAGCGGCAACAAAGGGGATGAGCATGTAGGGGTTAAGGATCATCGGCGCGCCAAAGAGCAGCGGCTCGTTGACAGCAAAGGCAACAGGAACAATCGAGGCCTTACCGACGGCTTTGAGCTGCTTGGACTTCATAAAGAGAATCAGCAGAAGCGGCACGATGAACGTGGCGCCGGTGCCGCCGAACTCACCCACGAGCGACATGTTAAAGGTGAGGGAGTGGGCGGGGTGACCACCGGCCAGCAGAACCTGCAGGTTCTCGGCCTGGTTGGCAAGACGGATGGGGTCGATGCCCGGCTGGACGATCGAGGGGCCGTGGACGCCGATGAACCAGAAGAACGCGGTGGCAGCCTGGATAAGGATAAGGCCAGGATAGGTTTCTGCAGCGGTAAAGAGCGGGGAGAGCAGTTTGATAAGCAGCTCGGAGAACGGAACGCCCATGAGGTTGCGCACGACGACATCGATGATGCCGCAGATGATGACAGCACCGCCAAAGGGGATGATGTCGCGGAAGTTCTGAGCGATGGCGCCCGGGACCTCCTTAGGCAGCTTAATGGTCAGATCGCGCGAGACGCAGAACTTATAGACCCACACGGTAATGAACGCGGCGATATAGGCCGAGAACAGACCGCGCGTGCCCATGCTGGTGCAATCGAAGACCGAAAGTTCGGAGCCGTTGAACTTGGTGGTGAACTGCGTAACAGCGAGCAGCAGCATGCTGCACTGGGCGGCCACCATGGTGGAACCGTCGTTGAGCACTTTGCCGGCGGGCATGCGACGGTTCATGGAAGCCGTGAAGTTCTTGGCAGTGGTGCCGGCAACCATGATGCCCATGACGCCCATGGTGAAGTTGTAGAGCTTGTTGCACCAGTCGATGAGCGGCTGGGGCAGCGTGACGCCGACTACGCCGGGAAGGGTGGCAATGAGCAGAAAGATCGAAGAGGTGAGGACAATGGGCATGCACCCAAGGAATCCGTCCTTGATGGCCTGGAGGTATATGTTCCTCGAGATCTTCTCAAAGAACGGTTGATGCTTTTCGAGCATCTTTACGATGGCGTCCATAGAGCTCCTTTGCTACTTGATGCGCGATGCATGTGGATGGAACTGGTCGTCGATGGATGGTCAGGACTGCCCGGAAACCTTCCTGCTTAAGGAAGGCATTGCGAAATGACAACGTTGTCATTTCGTTAATGACAACGTAAGACATTTTTGGAAGAGCAACAAGGATATACGGGTGAGCGGTCGATATTGTTCGGTAAACGGTTGATTTATCAGTCAGGCAGGTAGTGTATGCTAGAACGCAAAAAGCAAGCGATAGAGAACCGAGTGGAGAAGCAGTGGCAACGATGGACAAGAAAAATGTCTCAATGAATGATGTGGCGATTGCCGCTGGTGTTTCTCTCAAGACGGTTTCGCGCGTGATTAACGAGCCCGATAGCGTGCGAGAGTCGACACGCGATAGGGTCCATGCTGCCATGGAGGCGCTTGGGTTCCGGGCGAACTTTGCCGCGCGTTCACTCAAGTTGGGCCGTTACGGGTGCATCGGCGTGGTGATGTTTCACTTGTCGGGCGGTGCCGTGGACATGATTGACGGTATCGCCGATGCCGCCGAAGAGCGAGGATTTGCTCTCACGATGATTAAGAAGCGCGCAGGGGAGAAGATGACCCTTGCCGAAGCGGCGCGTAGGATGTCGCAGCTGCCTGTTGATGGCATGATCTTCAACCTGCGTCAGATGGTCGATGACTTTGATACTTTTGAGGCACCGAAAGACCTCAAGACGGTGATTATCACACCGATGGAACATCCTACCTGCTCCACCGTCAGTGACGACCAAGAGGGCGGCGCGCGCATGGCGTGCGAGTACTTCTTGGATCATGGTCACAAGAACGTGTATTTCGTTTCGGGTAAGAAAGAGTCGCTGTCGAGCCAGTGCCGTATGAAAGGTTGGCGTGCGGCACTCGAGGCGCGTGGCATTGAGCCGCCCGAGCCTCTGCAAGGCGATTGGAATGCGGATAGTGGCTATGCCGCGGGCCTTGTGCTTGCCGATAAACCCGATTGCACGGCGGTCCTCGCTGCTAACGACTGCATGGCAAACGGCGTGATGATGGCTCTACGTGACAAAGGGCTCAGTGTGCCCGACGACGTGTCCGTGATCGGCTTTGACGATGAGCTCTACAAGACGATTCCCAACTCGATTCTGACGTCGGTGAAGTTTCGCCACCGCGAGCTGGGCATCCGTGCGCTCAACGAGGTCGTTGCGGGCCTAGAAGCTCCGAGCTCCAGAAGCCGTACGCTTGTCTCGGGCGTGCTGGTCGAGCGTTCCAGCGTAAAGGACCTGCGGGCGTAGACGTGCTCGGCCTATTCCGTTTGTCTCAATCTGTAACAGCTAGGACCCAAAAACTCGGCTAGATGTTACAGATCGAGATTTTTGGCCCGGCTTATTCCGTTTGTCTCAATCTGTAACAACTAGACGGTCAAAAGTGGTCTACATGTTACAGATTGAGACAAACGGCCCGCCCTCGGTCCGCCCAAAAACAAATACGGCGGATACGACCAAGGATGCTGAGGCATCCACCGGGAAGGTCGTATCCGCCACACGGAAAGAGGTGCATGGACGCAGCGCCCATGCGATCGGGAATGGTAAGGTGCACGGCAGCGTGATGGTCACGGCGGCCGATGGCGTTAACTAGTCCAGACGACGGGTCTGCGCCACGTGCTTATACCAGTATGCGCTTGCCTTGGGCGTGCGCTTCTGGGTTTCAAAGTCAACGTAGAAGAAGCCATAACGCTTGTTGTATCCGTTGGTCCAGGAGAACTGGTCCTGCAGGCTCCACAGGAAGTAGCCGCCCACGTTGACGCCCACCTCCATGGCCTTGAGCAGCCAGCGCAGGTGCTGCTCGATGTAGTCGATGCGCGGCTGGTCGTCCACAAAACCGTCCTTGTAGGGGTCCTTGTAGCCCATGCCGTTCTCGGTGATGAAGATCTGCTTGTAGTTGGGGTAGCGCTGCTTAATGTAGACGAGCAGATCGAACAGGCCCTCGGGATAGATGATCCAGTCCCAGTCGGTGGTGGGGATGCCGGGCTTGTTCACATGCTCGCCAATGCCCTTGACGCGCCAGCGGCCGGTGCCTTTCTCGCCCGTACCGTTGTGGTGCAGGTCGTTTTCGCCGTCGTAGGCCTTCAGGAAACGGCACTGGTAGTTGTTAACGCCCAGGTAGTCGTTGTAGAGGGCGGCCTCGCGCATGATTTCCAGATCCTCGTCTAGGATCTCGATGGTACCGCCCGAGACGGCGGCCAGGCGGTTGGCGCACTCGAGGGTGTCGGGCGCGTAGTCGCCGCGGAACGTCGCGTCGAGCAAGAACTGGTTTTGCAGCACGTGCTCGTTGTTGGCGGCTTTGATGTCGGCGGGGTCGTTCTCGTTGAGCGGATACTTAAACTCCAGCGACTGAATGACGCCGATCTTGCCCTTAAAACCGCCGTTGTGGAAGGCCAGTACTGCCTTGGCGTGGGCGAGCATCATGTTGTGCTCGCACTGGAAGGCCTCGGCCAGATGCGCCTTGACGCCACCGGGGAAGGTGCCCTCGATGTAGGTGTTGGAGGCATCGGCCCAGATCTCGTTAAAGGTGAACCAGTAGGTCACCTCGTCGGCGTACTCCTTAAAGCAGAAGGTGGCAAAGTCCACAAAGGCGTCGATGGTCTCGCGGTTGAGGAAGTCGCCCTTCTCAAAGAGGGGAAGCGGCGTATCGAAGTGATGCAGCGTGACAAACGGCTCAACGTGGTGCTTGTGGCATTCGGCGAAGAGATCGTGATAGAACTGGACACCCTCGGGGTTAATCTCACCGATACCGTTGGGGAAGATGCGGCTCCAGGCGATAGAGAGGCGAATGCCGTTGATGCCAAACTCCTCGCACAGTTCCAGATCGACGGGGTACTGGTTGTAGAAGTCCGAAGCGGGATCGGGGGAGAAGCGCCCCTGGGCCTCCAAGAAGTCGTCCCAGGCAACCTTGCCCTTACCGTGAGTGCGGGTCTCGCCCTCTACTTGGTAGGCAGCAGTGGCGCCGCCAAAGACAAAGTCCTCGGGAAACTGCGCAGGCGGGTTAGTGACGCTAGCAGGGTTAACGGACATGATGATCCAATCGTCTAAATCGAAGGGCCAGCCGGTCTTGGATGGTCGGCTGGCCCTGAGCGTTACTTACTTCGAGAGTTGCTCGCTTACGAAGGCGAGAGACTTATCACCGTTCTGGGAGAGCTCGATGTACTGTTTACCGCGGCAAGCGACGCACTTGTTGCCCACGCGCTCGCAGTCCTTCTGCAGGTCGGCCAGGTAGCTGGCGGCCTGCGGGGCCAGGACGACCAGGTCAAAGTCGGGGAGCATGTCAACGTGGTTGCCATATGCCTCGGCAGCGGTCTCAAGATTGATGCCGCGCTCTTTGGCGGCCTTGGCCAGTGCGTTGGCGAGCAGGCCCGAGGTTCCGCCGCCCTGGCAGAGCACGAGCACGCGCTTGCCGTTGAGGTCGCTGGCGGTCGTTGCCTCGGCAGCGGGTGCTGCAGAAGCGGCGGGGGCATCGGCCTTCACGGCCTCGGCAGCAGCGCCGGCGGCAACGCTCTTGGCGTCAGCCTTGCCCTGGAAGGCATCGTTGAGCTTGGCAGCCTTCTCGGCGTTCTTGGCGGCGAGCTCCTCCTCGGAAATCTCGGCCTCCTCGGCGCACTTCTGGGCGTCATAGGCACGGAAGAACGGATAGTACAGAACGAAGTCGACGACCAGGATAAGGGCGAGCATCACAAAGGCGAGCGGCTGGAAGCCCAGGCCCATGATGGTGCCGATGGGGCCGGGGACGGTCCAGGGCAGGGTGTACATAAAGCCGTTCATGCCCAAGAAGTCGATAAAGATCTTGAGGATCCAGATATTGGCGATCGGGGCAAAGACAAACGGGACAAAGAAGACGGGGTTGAGCACGATGGGTGCGGCGAACAGCAGCGGCTCGTTGACGGCAAAGCACACGGGGACGATAGCGGCCTTACCGACGGCGCGCATCTCCTGAGACTTGGCCAGGAAGCAGAACATAAAGACCAGGACGAGCGTGGCGCCGGTGCCGCCCATGCAGACGACGAAGTACTGGGCACCCTGTGTCAGGACAGCAGAAGCGTGCTGACCGGCCTGGAACGCAGCCAGGTTGTCGGTCATGTTGGCAACGAGAGCGGCAGCGATGGCGGGCTCGACGATCGAGGGGCCGTGGACGCCCACGAACCAGAACAGGCTCATGGCGCCGTAGATCACAGCGAGGCCGATGTAGCCGTCGGCAGCGGTGAACAGGGGCTGGAACACCTGGATGACGCCCTGGGCAAAGCAGAAGCCAAAAGCAGCGCGGAAGACAATGTCAAAGACCCAAAAGACGGTGATGCAGACGGAGAAGGGGATGATGTCCTTAAAGGTCTGCGAGATGTTGGGCGGAACCTGCTCGGGCATCTTGACGGTGATGTTGCGCTTAATGAAGAACTTGTAGATGATGCCGGTCACAAACGCAGCGATAAAGGCGGTCAGCAGGCCTTTGGAACCAAGGTAGGTGGTGTTGAAGCCGCTGGCAGCGTCCGTGGCGATCGTGTCGCTCGAAAGGAGCAAGAAGCCGATGATGGCCGCGCACATGCACGAGATGAAGTTGATCTGGTTGTTCTTGGGCAGATCGCGGTTCTGAGCGTCGGCGAAGTGCTTGGCCGTGGTGGCGGCACAGGCGATGGCCAGGATGCCCATGGAGTAGTTGTAGCACTTCCATAGGGCGTTGTTGATGTCATCGGGCCAGTAGAAACCCCAGATATTGGGAACCGAGGCTACCAGGCAGAAGATGGACGAGAAGATGATGATGGGGATGACGGAGATAAAACCGTCGCGGATCGCCTTGAGGTACTTGTTGCGGGCGATCGCGTTGAAAAAGGGCTGCCCCTTTTCGATGATGGCGATGAGTTGCTCCATGCAAAGCTCCTAAGAGTCGGTGGGTTGGCAACGATGGTAGCTTTTGACGTTTGGTTGCCAAAATGTTGACGTTGCCATTTTGCGACACAAAATAAGACGCGAACCGATGGCCCCTGTGCCTGTGGACCGTCGATTCCTTGCGCGTAAACGTTTGAGCCGCCCGGTGGCTCTGTGTTTGCACAATGGCAACGTTAACATTTGGTCGACAAAAGCTGTTCGGGGAAGCAAAAATGTCGGTGAACGGTAGGTTTTGGGTGGTGAGCGTATGGTGGGGGAGGCGTTGGATATACTTGAAGGCGTTAAAAATGACTGCGTAGGGTGTCACCAATGGCATCGTTGACATAGAAAGATCGACCTATGGCCGCTGTTAAAAAATCGGTATCCGTTAAGGATGTGGCGCGTCTCGCGGGCGTCTCGGAACAGACGGTCTCGCGCACCGTTCACGATTCGCCCAGCGTGCGCCCCGAGACCAAGGAGCGCGTGCGTGCCGCCATGCGCGAGCTGGGGTATCGCCCCAATTTTGCCGGTCGATCGCTGCGTCGCGGTAAGTTTAAGACCGTCGGCGTCGCCATGTTCAATATTACCGGCACCGGCAACCTCGACCGTATGGAGGGCTTTGCCGCCGCCGCCGATAAGCACGGCTATGCCATCACTCTCACTAAAGTAGACGGGCATCCGTATACCCTCGAGGGCGCATCGTCGCGCATGAGCGCACTGCCGGTGGACGGCATGGTTGTGATTATGAACCGCATGCCGGCGGACTTTGGCACCTTTGAGCCGCTGCCCGGTATGCAGACGGTGCTCGTTACCATGCTGGAGCACCCGCTGTGCTCGACGGTTGATAACGATCAGTTCGATTGCTCGCGCCAGGTTGTCGAATACTTACTGGGGCAGGGGCACAAGACCGTGCACTTTATCTCATGCCCCGAGCGCTCGCTTTCGGGCATGCAACGCGAGGAGGGCTGGCGTGAGACATTGCGCGCGCATGGTGTTGAGCCGCCGCGACTCGTCCGTGGCGATTGGACGGCACAGAGCGGGTATGCTGCCGGTCAGGCTCTGGCGGACGATCCGACCTGTACGGCCATTTATGCTTCCAACGATGCCATGGCATATGGCTGCATCCGTGGGCTCGAGTCGCGCGGGAAGCGCGTGCCCCAGGACGTAAGCGTGGTGGGTGTTGACGATAGTTTGGGCGATATCGTGCCCGATCGTCGCCTGACCACGGTGCGCTTTGACAACAAGCGCGTCGGCATGTGGGCTGTCGACAAGATCGCCGGCGCCGAGGGGGTTGCGTCTGGCGTGGAGCACATGCTGATCCCCGGCATGCTCGTAGAGGGTGATACGGTGCGCGATGTACGCTAGGGTGTGGACCTGTTTGGGTTGCCACTAATTGTGTTCGATATTGTTCGCATTGATTTAAAAACCGTTCACGGGCGAAAATCGACCGTTCATAGCTCGAAATTGCGTTTTGCATTGTTCTGTTTTGTTTGAATGTTAATGTTTCTATCATACACAACGCAGCGCGTATGCCCGGACGCGATGCTCTCCATTGGTTCATGTGTGAAAGGAACGCAATATGGCAACCAAAGAAGAAATCTCGATGGTTGGATTCGAGATCGTCGCATACGCGGGTGACGCCCAGACCGATCTGCTCGCAGCGCTCGATGCTGCTCGCGAGGGTGATTTTGAGAAGGCCGAGCAGTTGCACAAGGATGCCAGCGATGCGCTCATCGGTGCCCACGACACGCAGACCAAGCTGCTTTCGCAGGAGGCCGGCGGCGGCGAGATGGAGATGACCTTCATCATGGCTCACGCTCAGGATACTCTCATGACCACCATGATCCTGGAGAAGCAGACCCGCTTTACCATCGATGCCTATAAGCGCATCGCCGCACTCGAGGCTAAGCTCGCCTAACGAGCTCTCACAACCAAGTCCCCTTCCAAAAGCTCTGCCGCTACCCGCGGCAGGGCTTTTCTGTATCCCTTCTGTCTTGGTTGCGGTGAAATTGGGCTCGACAGGCTAAGATGACCCGCTTTCCTCCGTCTTCCGAGGGGCGGTTGGCAACGCTCGCCACGAAAACGGCCCATCTACTACGTTTAACCCGATACCCCCGACCACACCCGCGTTTCATGAAAAACTGCAGGCGTTCTACCTGCGGTTTTGTTTTTGCTCCATGTGGCATGGCCGGGGATGGGCAGTTAAACGTAGTAGATGGGCCCATTTTGTGGCAGGCAGATCATGCGGCGGCCCGTTGCGCCTCCTGTCGTTCGGTTTTTCGCTGGGTGGGTATACTTCCTTTCGCATTAAACGCCGGAATGAGGAGGTATCCAAATGCCGGATAACGGGTCAATACAAAAAAGAGACGCGCATGAGATGGCTCATGGGCGTCCTGTCCAGATAACCGAGCACACGACGGTAACCGAGCTGCAGCCCAGTCTGTCCGATGTCGTGTGCGCAAACAAAAAGCTGCAGATTGGCTTTATCGTTGCGCTCGTGGTCCTGGCGCTGCTGTCGGGCTTTGTAGCTCGTCCGCATTTCGCCGATACCAAAACTTGGGACTCCACCATCGAGGTCATCGACCAAAAGAAGGGTAACGTACTGGCGCTCACGACCTCGTGCGTGGCGCTGTCTGCGGGCATTACCGCGCTGCCGGGTGATACGGGAACGCCGGTTGCCGAGCAGCTCGCGCAGCTTTCAGGCAACCTTGGTATCGTGCTTGCCGTGCTCTACCTCGAGAAATACCTGCTAACCATTTTGTGGTCGGTTGGCTTGGGCATCTTAATCCCGTTTGCGTTGGTGCTCTTTGCGGTGTCGCTCGGCATTCACGGGCGCTGGAGCACGAGCGCTGTCCTGCGCCGTGTGGCGACGCGCGTGCTGGTGGTTGCCGTGATCGGCATGGCGCTCGTGCCCGCGAGCGTATGGGTGTCGCAGAAGGTCGATGAAACGTATCGCGTAAGTATTGAGCAAGCTGAGCAAAAGGCTGCGGACGCTGCGGATGCGGCCGACACCACGGACAAGTCAGCCGAGACCAGCTCAAAATCGAACAAGAAAAAATCCGAGGCCACGGAGTCCAAAAACGTGCTCGAGCAGTTGACTGATGGGGCCTCGAGCCTTGTTACGTCGGTGACCAGCGGCGCCAAGCAGATGACCGATGAGATCGTGCGGCAGGTGACCGATCTGATTGAAGGCGTCATCGTGATGATCGTGACTTCGTGCGTTATCCCGCTGCTGGTGCTCGTGGCGTTCCTATGGCTGGGACACGTGCTGCTGGGGGTCGATATTTCCGGCCCGGCGAACTATTTGACGGGCCGCTTTCTGAGTGCTCCGTCCAAGCACGTCAAAAAGGGCGGGCAGTCCGAGTAGCTAAAACAGCTGTATATACCGGGGAATACCGCCGAAGGGCGGCCGAGACACGTTCTCGGTCGCCCTTTTGTTTGTTGAACACGTGGGCGCTACGTCCGCGCCGGGCTCAAACGGTCAGCAATCATCCGTGAATGGTGTTTGTTCAAAAAAGAACAAAGATAAACAAATTATTGTTGCAGTCGGTGTTCGAATGTGTTCAAATAAACACGAACAGTGAAGAACCGCACATTCAGATGCCCGGACCTGAACGCGATTCAACACTTCCAAACAGAAACTACGCACCTGCGTATCTCTCAAGGAGGATGTCATGAGGGTTGTAATCGCTTCCGATGCCGACGGTATGTCGATGAAGGAGTCCATCAAGGAGATGCTCATCGCCGACGGTCACGAGGTCGTCGACTATTCCGAGACCCCTGCCGCGGACTTTGTCGATTCCGCGACCGCCGTTGCCAAGGACCTGCTGGAGCACAAGGATTCCCAGGGCTTCGCATTCGATAAGTACGGCGTCGGCTCCTATATGGCCGCCGTCAAGATCAAGGGCATGGTCGTCGCCAACATTTCCGACGAGCGTTCCGCTTACATGACCCGCGAGCACAACGGCTCGCGCATGGTCACCATGGGCCCGGGCGTTGTGGGCACCGAGGTCGCCAAGAAGATCGCCCGCGAGTTCCTGCGTGCCCAGTACGCCGGCGGCCGTCACCAGATCCGTGTCGACATGCTCAACAAGATGGCCTAACGAGAGCCACCGAGAACTCGAACTTCTACCTCAACTTGTGAATTCAGACGAAAGGACGTTCTGATGAAGAAGACCATCGCAATCGGTTGCGACCATATCGTTACGGACGAGAAGATCTATCTGGCCGACCGCCTGGAGCAGGCTGGCTACAAGGTGCTCGACTGTGGCACCTACAGCCACACCCGTACGCACTATCCCATCTACGGTAAGGCCGTGGGCGAGGCTGTTGCCAGCGGCAAGGCCGACTTTGGCGTGGCCCTGTGTGGCACCGGCATCGGCATCACCAACGCCGTCAACAAGGTTCCCGGCGCCCGCTGCGCCCTGGTTCGCGACATGACCTCTGCCCTGTATGCTCGTCGCGAGCTCAACGCCAACATCGTGGGCTTTGGCGGTAAGATCACCGGCGAGTTCCTGATGGCCGACATTATGCTTGCCTTCCTGGAGGAGCCCTACGAGAAGACCCCCGAGCACGATGCCCTGATTGCCAAGATCGACGCCTGCAATAAGGCCGACGCCGAGGCTCAGGCTGACCCGCACTTCTTTGACGAGTTCCTCGAGAAGTGGGACCGCGGCGAGTATCACGACTAAGGAGGTTACGCGGTTTTACCAAACCGCGTAACGGGTCGACGCTGCGCGCCGCCCAGGCACCCCATCTCGCCGCTCAAACCGTCGCTCGCGTACATGAAGTACGCGTCGCTCCTCTTTCGCGGCGACCTGGGGCACCTGAGCGCCGCTCGCTGACGTTTGAGTGACCTGTGAGATCGCCCCTGTTGTTGCGAAGTGTTCTGGTACGGCGAGCTGCTCCGATAACACGTTTGCTTGCTTGGCTTGAGTGCTTCGCTCTTGGCTGTACTTGGCGATTTGAAGCTTTTCAATTGACGGCTCGCGTTTCTGTGAGGGGGCGCGGGCCGGTTTTCTATCAGCCCCACTGACTCGGCGGGCTGGCGTACGAAAGGGAAGGCTCCTATGGAGTTTGTTCTTGATAACGGTTCTATTCGTGTGGCACTGAGCACGGCGGGCGGGTCGTTCACTTCTATTGCGGCCAACGGCCGTGAGTACCTGTGGCAGGGTGACCCGGCGGTCTGGTCGGGCCAGGCACCCATTTGTTTCCCGATCTGCGGCGGCCTTCGTGACGGTCGCGCAATGACCATGGGCGGCCGCGAGGTCAAGCTTGCCCGTCACGGCTTTGCTCGCAAACAGGAGTGGAAGCTCGAGGAGCAGGGCGACAACATGGTTGCGCTGAGCCTAAGCTCTGCCGACCATGCCGAGTTGCTCGAGCAGTACCCGTATCCGTTTAAGATCGTTGCTCGTTACACGATCGATGCGGCAAAGGTGGCCGTGTCGTACGAGGTGACCAATGAGGGCACCGAGGACATGCCGTTCTTTGTGGGCGGTCACCCTGGCTTTAAGTGCCCGCTTGACGAGGGCGAGTCCTATGACGACTACGAGCTCCGTTTTGAGCAGCGCGAGGCCGCCGAGCTCTGTACTGCCGTTCCCTCGACGGGCCTGATTGATGTTGAGCATCGCAGCAAGAACCCGATGGTTGGCCATGACCTGCCGCTGACCCACGAACTCTTTGACTTCGCAGAGACCATCTTTGACGTGCTCGAGAGCCACGTGGTTACGCTTACCAAGAAAACCGAGGACAAGGGCGTGCGCCTGACGTTCCCCGATATGCCATACCTGATTGTGTGGAGCAAGCCCGAGGGCGACTTTGTGGCCGTGGAACCGTGGGGCGGCCTGTCCACCTGCTCCGACGAGGACGATATTCTGGAGCACAAGCGCGGCTGCCTGGTGGCCAAGCCGGGAGAGACCGTCACCCGCGGCTTTGAGATCGAGATCCTTTAACGAGCTATCGTATGTTTGGGGCGGGTTATGCCGCCCCGGAACAGGAGTTCAACATGATTCTGACCGTTACCATGAACCCGTCGATTGATACGCGCTATCAGCTCGACAAGCTGATCATCGACGATGTTAACCGTGTGACACCCGAAAAGACCGCTGGCGGCAAGGGCCTCAACGTGAGTCGCGTGCTGCTGCAGCTGGGTGACGACGTGCTCGCGACCGGCCTGCTCGGCGGCCACATGGGTGCCTATATGGCCGAGCTTATGGATGCCGACGGCGTCAAGAACGACTTTGTGCCTATTGCCGGTGAGACGCGCATCTGCCTGAATATCCTGCACGAGGGTAATCAGACCGAGCTGCTGGAGAGCGGCCCGCAGATCGCCCCGGCCGAGCTCGAGGCCTTTACGGCCAAGTTCGCCGAGCTCGCAGCGAAGGCGGACGTCGTGACGCTTTCGGGCTCGCTGCCGCGTGGCGTCGATGCCGGCTACTATGCCGAGCTCGTCAAGATCGCCGAGGAGGCGGGCGCCAAGGTGCTGCTCGACACCTCGGGCGCATCGCTGGAGGCCGCGCTGGAGTCCGACGCTAAGCCTGAGCTCGTAAAGCCCAACCTGACCGAGATTAACGGCCTGCTGGGTACGTCCTTTACGACCGATGATGTCGATGCCCTGCGCGAGGCGCTTGCCGCCGATGACCGTTTTGCCGGTATCCCCTGGGTTGTCGTTTCGATGGGCGCTGCCGGTTCGGTGGGCTTCCATGAGGGCCGCGCGTTCCGCGCCAAGACGCCCGCGATTGCGGCTGTGAACGCGACGGGTTCCGGTGACTCGACCATCGCCGGCTTTGCGCATGCCATTGCGGCTGGTGCCGATGACGTCACGGTGCTCAAGACCGCCAATACCTGCGGCAAGCTCAACGCTATGGATCCCAAGACCGGCCACCTGGTCATGGACCGCTGGGACGAGATCTACAACAACGTTGAAGTAACGGAGCTTTAGGGTTACGCGGTTTTACCAAACCGCGTAACGGCTCGACGCTGCGCGGGCCGCATTTGGACAATCTGACGTTCAACTTCAAGGGCGCGACCAGAAGGTCAGCGCCCTTTCGTTTCACGTCACCTTGTCTCAAATGCGGCCCGCTCGCTGCCGTTGCCAAAACATCGGCGTTGCCTTGCTTCGGGAATGCGGCAGATAGAGACGTTCCTTTTTTGCCGGCAGTTTGGGACACTCCTTACGGGGCACCCCCTCCACAGCGCTTATGCAAGCTTGTCGATTTGCCCAATCTCCCAGAGCGGAATATTGACGAGCGTGCCTTCGTCTCTATATGCCGCTAACGATGTTCTCACGCAGCGCTCGAGCTTGAACTTCTCGCAGGCAATCCTCAGGCTCTTTGCTTTGAGATTCTCTGCCGCCTTGACCTCGAGCGGAAGCACGGTCCCCGCATGGTCGACGGCAAAGTCAGTCTCTGCATTGCCGGAGGAGGATGACCAATACGCGGGAGTATTGCCTTGGAGCAAAAGCTCCTGTGCGACGTATTGCTCGGTCAGCGAGCCTTTGAACTCCGTAAAAACAGCGGGCCCGTTCAGAACAATGGCTGGCGTGAGGCCGGAGAGTGCTCCGAGGATGCCGGTGTCGATGCAGAACAGCTTGAAGCCCGAGAGATCCTCGTAGCTTGTGAGCGGTGCTCTTAGGGCGGAAACACGTGGTACCTTATGAACGATTCCATAGTCCATGAGCCACTGGAGGCTTTCCTCAAAATCGCGTGCGCGCGCCCCGGGACGAAGCGCGCCGTAGACGAACTTCTTGTTTTCCTTTGCGAGCTGGCCGGGAAGGGATTTCCAAACCAGCCTCATGCGCTCGACGATGCGGGCTGGCGCATGCTTGCCAAAATCGGATTCATAAGCTTCGATGATTTGCTGCTGAAGCCTGCGGGCCTCGATGAAATCGTGGGAGGCGGCGAAAGCGGAGACAACTTCTGGCATGCCTCCGACAACGAGGTATTCCTTGAGCAGGCGCTCGAGCTTTTCGGAAACGTTTGCCAGCAGGTCCATGTCTGCGGCAAGGATGGCATCTGCGAGCGGATCGCCATCGACGGCACGAACGAACTCGACAAACCCCATGGGGCGCATGGTAAGCTGGTCGATCTTGCCGACGGGGAAAGACTCGTTTTCGCGTCGGAGCGCGAGCCCCATATAGGAGCCGGCTGCCACGATATGGTATTCCGGCGCCAGCTCGTTGAAGTATTTGAGCGAGGTGATGCCACGCGGTGCCTCTTGGATTTCGTCGAAGATGATGAGCGTGTCTGTCGGCGTTATGGTCTGGCCGCGCAGGAGCTCTATCTGGGAGATGATGCGTTTGGGGTCAAGGCTTCCGTCGAACAGCGAACGTGCGCCCGGTTCGAGCATAAAGTCAAAACGGATGACGTTTTGATACTGCTGGCCTGCGAATTCGTTGAGAAGCCAGGTTTTTCCCGTCTGGCGGGCCCCCTTAAGCAGGAGGGGCTTGCGGTTTGCCCTAGATTTCCAAGCGATGAGTTCGTCCATTAGCTGTCGCTGCATACTGCCCCCTAACGATCATGGTTAGTATAAGACCGTCTTGGTCTTTCCATCGAAAAATGTGGGAGTAAACCACGTTTTTCCATCGAATAATGTGGGAGGTAACCACGTTTTTCCATCGAATAATGTGGGGTTTAGGTCGGCACCTGGGGCGCTCCTTCTCTGCCGGCAGTTTGGAACACTCCTTGTTTTGGTGCAAATTAGCTACCCTTGCATCAGAAAACGGCGCCCCCCGGCGATGTTGCCGGGGGGCGCCGTTGTCGTGTAGGTGGCTATGTCGTGGGGGCTGCCGTTGAGCGTCCGGGTCTGTGCTCTACAGCGAGTCGATAAAGCGCTGCTGGGCGGCACGTCCTGCCTCGTCCCACTTAAAGACGCCGGCGTTGTCGAGCACGTGGCCAAACACCACGCCGACCTCCTCGTGCAGGATATCGATGGCGTTGTCGGCCGTAAGCTCGTCGGCGCGGCGGGCAAAGACGTCCTCAGCCCATGCGGCGTGGCTGCGGCAAAGATCATCGCCCTCGAGCGCACCGGCAAGGTCGTAGCTGGCATCGACCTTGGCTGCCAGCAGATGCTCACGGACAGCGCCAAGCTCGGGAACCAGGCGCGGCGGCAGAATGGCAAGGCCCATGACTTCGATCAGGCCGATGTTCTCCTTCTTAATGTGGTGGTACTCGGCATGTGGGTGGAAAACGCCTAGCGGGTGCTCGTCGGTCGTGATATTGCAGCGAAGCGCCAGGTAGGCCTCGTAAATCTCGCCGCCGGCGTTGCCGCGGGAGTCCACGCGGCGAATGACGGGCGTCACGGTGTTGTGGGCCACGCCGTCGGCTGTGTGCGCGATGACGCCCACCGACTCATCGGTCCACTCGCGCCAGGCGAGGATAATCTTCTCGGTGGCGTCGAGCAGCTGGGCGCGGTCGTGCGAGCGCAGTCGCAGCACCGAAAGCGGCCACTGCAACACGGTACCGCTGACCTGGTCAAAGCCGGGCATGCTAAACTGCGAGACCTCGGCGGCGTGCATCATGGGGAACTCGTGCGCGCCGCCCTGGAAGTGGTCGTGCGACAGAATCGAGCCGCCCACGATGGGCAGGTCGGCGTTGGAGCCAATAAAGTAGTGCGGGAACAGGTCGACAAAGTCGAGCAGGCAGGTCAGCCCCTTGCGGTCGACGTGCATCGGACGATGCTCGGAGCTCATGGCAATGCAATGCTCGTTAAAGTACGCGTACGGGCTGTACTGGAAACCCCAGCGCTCGCCGTTGAGCTGGATGGGGATAATGCGCAGGTTCTGGCGAGCGGGGTGAGCGCCGCCGTCGGCTGCGGCAGAGCGTCCGGGATAGCCCTCGTTTTCGATGCAGAGCTGGCAGGCAGGATACTTCTCGCCCGTGTTCTTGGCTGCACCTGCCGCGGCGATATCGCGCGGGTCCTTCTCAGGCTTGGAGAGGTTGATGGTGATCTCAAGATCGCCCCAGTTGGTGGAAGTGCTCCATTTGATGTTGCGCGCGATGGCGGCGCGGCGCACGTAACCGGCGTCACAGCACAGGCCGTAGAACCAGTCGGTCGCGGCGCGGGGCTCGTTGACGCCCATACGTCCGTTGAACTCCTCGTTTACAACCGAAGGCCTCGGCATGAGCGCGCCCATGATGCGCATGGCGAGGCGGTCGCGGCCCGACGCCGTGTCCTCGGCGGCGCCGTTGGCAACGGCAGCCTCGGAAAGCGCGGCAAGCGTGCCCTCCAGGTCAAAGTCGGGGAGTGTATTGGGGTGCAAGAGCGAAATCTTCTCGGTCTTGAGCGCCCAAGCCATGTCGAGTGCGGGGCCCGTGGCGCCGATGCACTCCAAAATGGTGTTGTATGCCCAGATGCGATCGTCCTGGCCGATCATCGATCGGTGGATAGCGTACTCGATCAGGTTCTGCGCGGCCTCGCGCACGTCAGTCATTACAGCCATGCCGCGTAAGCCCCCTTGTCAGAGATGGCGTAGTGACGGGCAGAGCCCTCGCCCAGCCAGCCGTTCATCTTGGTAATGAAGGTGTCGACCAGATCGAGCGGCACGAAGGCCTGGATGGTGCCACCAAAGCCGCCACCGTGGATGCGGACGGCGCCGCGGCCGTCGAGCACGTGCTCGGCCAGCGCTAGGGCATACATGGAAGGCTGCTCGGAACCCAGCTTGGCAACAACATTCTGCAGGTACATGGCAGAGCTGGCGCCGGACTCGCGCGTCAGGACTAGGAACTGGTCAATGTCGCCGGCGTTCAGGGCTGCCCAGCGCTTGTCGACCAGGCCATTCTCGTACCAGTAGTGAACGGCGCGCAGGCAGGCACGGTCGCCCAGCTTGGCGCGCAGCTCGGGGAGCTTGGCGTCAAAATCGGCAACGTCGACCTCGCACAGGCGTGCCTTGCCAAACTCGGCGGCAACGTCCTGCATCTCGCGCGGAACGGCGGCGTAGTCGTCGGTAGCTGCCACATGGTCGGCGCCAACCTTAACGAGCACGAGCGCGTAGCCATGATCCTCAAAGTTGAGCTCGAGCTTCTGGGTCTTCGGCTGAGCCTGATCCTCAAAGTCCATGTAGGCAAGGCCGCCCAGGCACACGGCAGCTTGGTCCATCAGACCGCAGGGCTTGCCGTAGTAGTTGTTCTCGGTGCGCTGGCTCATCTGCGCAAGCGCGACGGGCTCAATGGCGGGCGCGCCCCAGAGCGTCTCCATAGCGCGGCCGTATGCCGCCTCGACAGCAGCGGAGCTCGAAAGGCCGCCGCCCGAGGGGACGGAGCAGGTGAAGGCGAAGTCGAAGCCCTGGGGCTCAACGCCAAGCGCTGCGATCTCGTGGGCCATGCCGCGGACGAGGCTCGCGGACGTGCCCTTCTCGGACGCTTGAATATCCAGCGTGTCGAGCGTGATCTCAAAGGTGGGGTAGCCCTCGTCGGCGACGCGAATCTTGTTGGTGTCGGTCGCTACGGCAATGCCGTCAACGGCGACATCGAGCGAGCCGGCGATGACGTGGCCGCCCTCGTGGTCGGTGTGGTTGCCACTGATCTCGGAACGGCCGGGTGCGTGCACGTAGAGCACCTGGCGGTCGCCGATGGGGCCAAACTCCTCCTCAAACAGCTTGGTGAGCGTGGCGAATGTCTTTTCGTCGGGGGTGGTCATGAGGGTCCTTTCCTTGGCGCGCACGGGTGAGTTTTGCGTCGTTATGAGTACGTTAACAACTTGAAGCGGCATGAACCAAGTGTTCACGATACCGCACGTTACGGGCTATGTTAACGTACTCATAACACATCGCTTATCACTTTTTGAGAATCTGGTAACCGGTAGAAATTCAGCCGTGAACGGTATTGCCGTATGGACTTATAGAGCAGAAGGGTTGCGGATTGAAAAAGTAGAGTACGTTAACATGCGTCCGACGATAGCGGGCCTCGGCGCGGGGTGTGTTTCTGCCCGGGCCGGCATGCACGCTATTCAGATCTCGCAAGGGTGAAGGTGATCCTGTGGCAAGGCGCCCGTCCAACGATACAGGTACGCGTCCGGTCTCCATGGCCGACGTCGCCCGCGCTGCTGGCGTTTCGCAGCAGACGGTTTCGCGCGTCGCCAACGGCTTGCCCAACGTTAACGAGCAGACGCGCCAGCGCGTGCAGGCAGCCATGCAGGAGCTCGGTTTCCGTCCGAGTTATGCCGGTCGCTCGCTGCGCGATGGCCGTTACCATTCGGTCGGCCTGTGCATCAACGATGTCACCAAGTTTGGCAACCTCTCAATGATCGACGGCATCGCCAGCGCTGCTCGCGAGCATAATTGCGCCATCACGTTGGTCGAGATGTCCAAGACCGAGGAGTTTTCGCTTGCCGAGGCCACGCGTCGTATGGCCGCATTGCCGGTGGACGGCATCATCATCGGCATGAGCCGCATGGCGCCCGATTTTGAGACGTTTGATCCACTGCCGGGCATTGGCACGGTCATCGTTACCATGTACGCGCACCCGCGGGTGACCACGGTCGATTCCGACCATTACGGCTGCTCGCTATTGCTTATGGATCACCTGTTTGAGCTGGGGCACGAGCAGATTCGCTATATTGGCGGCCCGTCGTTCTCGGTCGACGAGCAATTTCGTCGCGCCGGTTGGCAAGATGCACTCGAGCGTAAACACATCGAGCCGGTAGAGCCGCTCGAGGGTGACTGGTCTGCCAACAGCGGTTACGAAGCCGGCAGGTATCTGGCCGAGCACGACCGCACCATGACGGCGATCTATGCGGCAAACGATCAGATGGCAAATGGCGCGATTGCCGCGCTGCGTGATAGCGGTCTTCGCGTGCCCGAGGACGTAAGCGTGGTGGGCGTCGATGATTCGCTCGATGATTTTGTAGCACACAACGAGCTCACGACCGTGCGATTCGATCTACATCAGCGCGGACGCGAGGTGTTCGAGCATGCGGTTCCCGAGGCGGGTACGGCGGGCAAAACCGTTGCCATTCGCATTCCCGGTCAGCTCATTATTCGACATAGCACGGCGATACCGCGCGCATAGTTTGTGCAGGTAAACGGCGATTTATTGCATTTCAATAACAATCGGTATGGATGCTGACGGATAGCCGTGGCTATGAAGGCGAGTGCTATGATAGACGGGTTCTTTTGTCTATCTAGGAGGCTTTGCCTGATGGAGATCACCAAGGATATCCGCTACATCGGTGTCGACGATCACGACATTGACTTGTTCGAGGGCCAGTACGATGTGTCCGAGAACGGTATGGCATACAACAGCTACGTTATCTTGGGCGAAAAGATCGCTGTCGCCGATTCAGTCGACGGCGGTTTTGTTGACGAGTGGCTCGGCAACCTCGAGGCCGCGCTCGACGGCCGTACGCCCGACTACCTGGTCGTCCATCACATGGAGCCCGATCACTCCGCCGGTATCGCCGCCTTTATGGAGCGCTATCCCCAGGCACAGATTGTGGCCAGCATGGGCGCCTTCCGCATGATGGTCAACTACTTTGGCACCGACTACCCCGAGCGCAAGATGGTCGTCAAAGAGGGCGACGTGCTCGATCTGGGCGGTCACAGCCTAACGTTTGTCGGCGCCCCCAACGTGCACTGGCCCGAGGTGCTGTTCTCTTACGAGTCCACCGACAAGGTGCTCTTTAGTGCCGACGGCTTTGGCAAGTTCGGTGCTAACGACATCGAGGACCCCGAGGGTTGGGCCTGCGAGGCTCGCCGCTACTACTTTGGCATCGTGGGAAAGTTCGGCAAGTTTGTGCAGGCTGTGCTCAAGAAGGCCGCCGATCTGGATATCCAGATCATCTGCCCGCTTCACGGCCCCGTGCTGACCGAGAACCTGGGTTACTACCTCGACACCTACAACACCTGGTCGAGCTATCAGCCCGAGGACGAGGGAATCACCATTGCCTACGCGAGCGTCTACGGCCATCTGAAGGCTGCCGTTGAGGAGCTCGCATCTGCGCTCGAGGCTCGCGGCCAGAAGGTCTCCGTCTTTGACCTGGCTCGCGACGACATGGCCGAGGCCGTTGAGGACGCGTTCCGCTATGACCGTCTGGTGCTCGCTTCTATCACCTATCAGGGCGAGATCTTCCCGTTCATGAGCACCTTTATCCACACGCTTGCCGAGCATGCCTACCAAAACCGTACCGTGGCGCTTGTCGAGGCCGGTTCCTGGGCGCCTGCAGCTGCCAAGGTTATGACCAAGGAGCTCGAGGGTATGAAGGACATCACCCTGGCGCAGAACAAGGTGACCGTTCTGGGTTCGCTCAACGACGTCTCGCGCGCCCAGATCGAGGCCCTCGCCGACGAGCTTTCCAAGTAGCGATACGTTCACTCTTAACGCACAAACCACCACAAAGGGGACAGGCACCTTTGTGGTGGTTTTTGTTTAAGCGCCGGCGATGACGAGATTTGGGCGGGCGTTGTCGACGATCTCGGCGATTGAGGTGGCGACGGCGTGATCGGGGTCACGGTCCATCACGATGGCGTTGACGTCGCTCAGCTCGGCAAAGCGGTACATGCCGCGTCCGTTGACCTTGCTGGCGTCCATGAGGGCAACGCCTTGACGGGCGGCGGAGATCATGGCTGTTTTGGTCTCGGCCATCTGCGGAAAGTCGGTCGTAAAGCCGCAGCCGGGAACAAAAGCGCCGGGGCACATGACGGCAAGGTCGGCATGGACCATTTGGAGCGCCTGCATGGTGAGCGGTCCGTACAGATAGCGATGACCTTTGCGCAGTGCCCCGCCCAGCATGACGACATCGACCGAGGGCATGCTCTCATCGATGTAATCGGCAATGGTGATATCGGCCGTAATGACCGTGATGCCGTTGCGCTGATCGAGCAGGCGGACGAACTCGAGTGCCGTGGTACCGGAGTCGACGAGCACCGTGTCGCCGTCGCTGACGAGATCGATGGCACTTTGGGCAATGGCCTGCTTGGCGGCAACGTTGACGTTAATACGCCGGTCCTGCGTGGAGACGGTCAGCCGCTTTTGGAGTGATACGGCGCCGCCGTGCGTGCGGCGCAGCTTGCCGGACTCGGCAAGGGCGTCCAGGTCGGCACGGGCGGTGACGGAGGACACGCCGAAGGTCTGGGCAATTTCTGCCACCTGAACGGAGGCGTTATGCTCGAGCATCTCCATGATTGCGGCGCGCCTCTCGTCGGCGAAAGCTCGGCTTGTTGCGGGGGCCATAGCTGCTCCATCCTCAACCTAAATTTGCAGGAATTGTGTTGAGCCTATTTTCGTTCATTTTCTTTTTTAGTAAGAAAACGCCTTTCGATTACTTATTTTTTCTATAAAAGAAAGATGATTCGCTCGAAAACTTCAATATCGGAGAGCGGAATGTGGCCCGAATCCCTTCCGTTTGCTTTTCAAAAACGAGTGTCTTGAGCTGTGTGCCGGTGATATCTCATGCGTGTGGCGTCGTCGATTTTCATACAATGAGCGCAGCAAAACGCAAGGTAAAACGCCTTGCGGACACGTACGCCCGATGTCCAGATGCGGGCGAGGGAGAGGAGCAAACGCTCATGGCACTTGTTACCACCGAAAAGATGCTCAAGGACGCTCAGGCCGGCCACTACGCTGTTGGCGCTTTCAACGTCGAGAACCTCGAGTTTGTTATGGCCGTTCTGGCCGCTGCCGAGGAGACCAAGTCCCCCGTCATCATGCAGACCACCCCGGGCACCATTAAGACCGCTGGCCTGGATTACTTCTATGGCATGGTCAAGGCTGCCGCCGAGCGCGCTTCCGTGCCCGTTGCTCTGCACCTCGATCACGGCGACGGCTATGACCGCTGCATGCAGGCTTTCCGCACGGGTTACACCTCCGTCATGATCGACGGTTCGCACGAGTCCTTCGAGGACAACATCGCTTTGACCAAGTCCGTCGCCGATGCTGGCCGCGCCATGGGCGTGCCCGTCGAGGCTGAGCTCGGTAAGGTTGGCGGCAAGGAGGACGACGGTCCCGCGGTTGAGGGCGAGAGCCCCTACACTGATCCGGCCGAGGCCAAGGAGTTCGTTGAGCGCACCGGCTGCACCTCGCTGGCCATTGGCGTTGGCACCAGCCACGGTGTGTACACGAGCGATCCGCACATCGAGCAGTCCGTGGTCAAGGCAATCCGCGACGCCGTCGACGTGCCGCTGGTTCTGCACGGCACCTCCGGTGTGCCCGATGAGCAGGTTGCTGAGGCTGTGAAGAACGGCATCTGCAAGGTCAACTACGCCACCGAGCTGCGTCAGGCCTTCACCAAGGGCTTCATGGCCTACATGGCCGAGAACCCTGCCTGCTTCGATCCCAAGAAGCCGGCCAAGGAGGGCATGCG
>NZ_CAXVJM010000006.1:0-125166 GCF_964259375.1 Collinsella aerofaciens ATCC 25986 | reverse complement strand
CTCGGCGGCCTTGCGAAAAACAAATCCAAGTTAGACCATTTCAAATGGTTCGATGTCTGCCCGGATGCGACACTGAATGTGTCCATCCTCGCAGTATCCGGTTCTCAAGGTGCACGCTTTGCGGCTGATCCGGTTCGACCGGGCCGCGCGGCAAGGAGATATATTGCCAGACCGGAGGGGCCCCGCGGGCGGGAATCTGGTCGTACACATTTCCTACACATATTTAAAGCCAGCTTACGTTTGCCAGCCGTTCTCTACCGCTCACCGAGGGTCTCTTTATAGTGAAGCGTCATATGGCTAAAGCTGATAGGCTCCCTTAGCCAGGGCACAGCCGGCATCGAGTAACTCATCGCGCTCCTCCACCGAGAACCCCTCGGCGTATACGCGAACCACCGGTTCGGTCCCGCTAGGGCGGATCAGCAGCCAGGTGTCATCCTCGAATGCCAAACGTAAACCATCCATATGGCTTACAGTCTGCGGCGCCTTGCCGCAAATCGATTTGGGATTCATGCCAGGAAGCAGCGTTCGCAGCGATTCGGCATCTTCGGCCTCAAGGCGCAAATCTCGACGCCCATAGCTCGTCTTACCAAAACTGGCCTCGAGCTGATCGACCAAAACGCCCAAGGGTGCGCCCGTCTTTGCCATAAGCTCACACAGAATCAGACAAGCAAGGATTCCATCACGCTCGGGCATATGCGCGGCGATGCCGATACCGCCGGCCTCCTCGCCCCCCATGAGGACGCCGCCCTTCTTCATCTCTGCAGCTATATATTTGAAACCGACCGGCTTAACGGTCACGCGACAGCCAAGCGCCTCGGCAATGCGGCGCACGAGCGTCGAGCACGAGAGATTGACGACGACACGCCCCTCCAAATTGCGGAATTGAACGAGGTCGCCAAGAACAAGCGCCATGATTTGATGCGGATGAATATATCTACCGCGTTCATCGACCGCGCCGATACGATCGGCATCGCCGTCGGTCACCAGGCCCGCGCACGCCCCGTCCTCGACAACCGCACGCTCGCAAGCGTCCACCCATGGCTCAACAGGGTCGGGGCAAATGTCCTCTTGATCGGACGACTCTCCGGCATGAATCTCGTGCACCTCGACGCCTAGCTCCCGCAGCAGGTCGGCAAGATATCCCTGGGCCGCGCCGCCCATGGGGTCAACTACCACACGCAGGTGAGCGGCTCGAATGGCCTCGGCATCGACAAACGATGCCACCGCCTGCATATAGTCAGGAATAATATCCGCGGTGCGATAGCCTTCCTCGATCCCCATCGGCTCGGAGGCCATGCTCTCTTCGAGCTCTTCGATGACGTCCTGATTGGCCGTCGAGCCATCTCCCATGCGTAGTTTAAGGCACAGATACCCCTGAGGATGATGGGACCCCGTCACCATGAGCGCACCGCAGGCCTCGCCGTCATACGCCGCCGCCCACGTAAGGGCGGGGGTTGGGACGGGCCGAGATGCGAGCACTGCGTCCAATCCGTGAGCGGCAAGCACGCCTGCCGCAAGCTCAGCGAACTCGCGCGCCTGCGGCCGGGTGTCGAACCCTATATATACTGTTTTGCCGGGATTGATCTTTTGCCACAACTCGCCGACGGCATCGGCAATGCGGGCAACGTTGTCGGCGGTAAAGTCGTCGTCGACGCGGGCGCGCCAACCGTCAGTTCCAAAATGAATTATCGCGCACACGCGCAGACACCTCACAGTGTTTGGATCATGGTACGCATGGGGTATACCCGCAACGCTTGCCCGGCAACCTACCAAAACCGGCATTCACCATTTGGGCAAATGCTACCGACGATGTGCAGGCAATAAAAAAACCGCCCCGTATGGAGCGGTTTTGACCTTTATATATCGAGCGCCTCGGCCATCGCCGCCGTGGTGATCGCCGTGGTTCCACAGCAACTGCCCACCATTGCGGCACCGGCATGCCTCCATTCGATGCAAGCGCGCGCGAAGGCTTCGGGGTTCTCGCGCCACACAGGACCATCCTGTGTTTGGACCGGATCACCCACGTTGGGGCGTACCGTGACGGGCGTAGTCGCCGATGCAACCATCCTGGGCACCGCCACGTTCGCGGCCGCAAGTGAACAGCAGTTAACGCCAACCGAGTTTGCGCCGTGCTTTTCGGCGTACAAAACAGCAGCCTCGATGTTGAGGCCATCGCCTAGCAGGTCGCCTTTATCGTCAACGACAAAACTTACCAAAACAGGCATGCCGTCGGCGGCATCCTGGGCGCCGGCAAGCATGGGCTGCAAATTACGGATAGACGTCACCGTCTCGATCAGCAGACCGTCAACACCAGCATTGAGCAGGGCGTATGCCTGCTCTCGCGAAATGCCTCGGATTTCTCGATACTCGGCAGAGTCTTCGGCAAACCACTCAATGCCGATCGGGCCCATCGAGCCCAGCAGCAGCTGAGGGTGCGCCTGGCGCGCATCGTCGACGGCAGCGCGATTGACCTCAGCCACGGACGGCGTAATCTGATCTTGCTTGAGGGCATAGCTTGATGCCTGAAAGGTATTGGTAATGAGCACCTGCGCACCGGCGGCGACATACAGGCGATGGATACGAGAAACAGTCTGCGGCTCGGCAAGGTTCCAAAACGCCGGTGGGATGTCGGCGGCATCGTATTCACTCATCAGCACGCTGCCCATGGGGCCCTGCGTCAACAGTGTCTCGCTCGACATGCGGCGCATAAGTTCCTCGCCGCCGGGGCGGTTGTAATAACTCGTATCCATATATGTGTTTCACTATTCCCCGACGCTGATTCCCTGCTTTTCGAGATAGGCGAGCCAGCGGCTCATCGTGTCCTCGGAAAGCGCATGTTCCATCATGCACGCCTCGGAATCGGCCCGCTCAAAATCGACGCCGAGCTCCTGGACCAAAAACGTGCGGATAAGGCGATGACGGTACCAGATAGCCGTGCCGACCTCGCGACCACGGTCGGTCAGGATGACCTTGCCGTAATGCGATTGCTCGACAAGCTCGGACGCCTTAAGCGCCGAAACTGCCTTATTGACCGATGCCTTGGAGACACCAAGACGCTGTGCGATGTCGACCGATCGCACGCCATTGGTCTCCCCTTCTTCGTTTTCGATGCGAACCATGCACTCCAAGTAGTCTTCGTTCGCCACTGTTAGGTGCAGCTCGCGCGAGCTATTTGTCGTATCCATGACCTTCCGTCCCTTCTGCGTTCAAAGGCTGATTCTACCCCATCCAAGTGTCGCGGTATGCCGTGGCATACCGTGCTAGAGTTCTTGTTGCACACGACGACCAAGATTGGAGCGGTCTTTATGGAAAACAACGCCACGAACCCCGACGTCCTTGAGCGCTTTTTGCGCTACGTCCAAATCAACACGCAATCCGAGGATGCAAACTGCGACCAGGTGCCTTCGAGCACCGTTCAGTTTGACCTTGCCAACATCCTGGCCGAGGAGCTGCGCGAGCTCGGCGCGACCGATGCCCATGTGACCGAGCATGCTTACGTGTGCGCGCATATTCCTGCGAGCGCGGGCGCGGAGAACAAGCCCGCCCTGGGCCTGATCGCACACCTCGACACCACCGAGGTTGCGCCGGGCGCCGGTGTGAAGCCGCACATTGTGCACTACGAAGGCGGCGACCTGGTCTGCGGTACCGTTGACGGCAAGCCTGTGGCCATGAGCACCGCCAAGCTTCCCGCCCTGAACGACCTTGTGGGTGAGGACTTGGTCTGCAGTGACGGCACCACACTGCTGGGCGCCGACGACAAGGCCGGCGTCGCCGAGATCATGGCGCTTGTCGCGCGTATCGCTCAGGACCCCTCGCTGCCCCACCCCGCACTCGGCATTTGTTTTTGCCCGGACGAGGAGATCGGTCACGGCGCCGAGCTGTTGGACATCGAGGCCTTTGGCTGCAAGTACGCCTACACGGTCGACGGCGGTCCCGTTGGCGAGCTGGAATGGGAGTGCTTTAACGCCGCCGAGGCAACCGTTCGCTTTGAGGGCCAATCCATCCATCCCGGTGACGCCAAAGGCCGCATGGTCAACGCGGGCAATCTATTCTGCGACTTCAATGCCCTGCTCCCCTACGAGCAGCGTCCGGAATACACCGAGGGCTACGAGGGCTTCTATCACCTTGAGGGCGTCTCGGCAACGGTCGACCATGCCACGGCGCGCTATATCGTCCGTGATCACGATGCCGCCAAGTTCCAGCAGAAGCTCGAGCTGATGGATGCCGCCGCAGCACTGCTCAACCAGCGTCTGGGCGAAGAGCGCGTGACGGTCGAGATCAAGCAGCAGTACCGCAACATGGCCGAGATCGTGCGTGACTACCCCGAGCTTATCGATGTCGCCAAGGAAGCCTACCTTACCTGCGGCATTGAGCCCCAGGTGCTGCCGATTCGCGGTGGTACCGACGGTGCGCAGCTGTCGTTCCGCGGTCTGCCCTGCCCCAACCTTTCCACGGGCGGCTACTGCTACCACGGCGTCAACGAGTTTGTCCCGGTCAGCTCGCTCGTCAAGATGACCGACGTCCTCCAGGAACTCGTCACCCGCTTCGCATAGATCTGGCCGCACAAGCCCAAAAGACGAATCGCCCCGTCCTCAACCGAGAACGGGGCGATTTTTGGTGCAAGGAGTGTAGTCGGCATCGCTGGTTGAATCAACGTCAGCGAGCGACGTCCAGAGCGAACAAGTTGGCATGAAAAAGGCAGGGCATTGACCTTCTGGTCATGCCCTGCCTTTTGAATGACAAATTGTCGCTCTGGGCGGCGCGCAGCGTCGAGCCGTTACGCGGGCTGGTAAGCCCGCGTAACTCTAGTAGTTGGCTTCGTAGCCGTTGCCGTCGCCGGTGGGCTCTTCGTAGTAATCCGAATCGCTCGAATCAGTCGAATCGTCCGAATCGTCAGAGCTGACCGATGAGGTTGCGGTGCCGTTGGCGTAATCATCGGACGTGTTGTTGTTCAGGTCGCCGATCGTAGAGCTGGAGCCATCGGACTGGCCCATGGTATTGGGGCCCTTGGGATCCTTACCAGCGTCGACGCGCTCCATCATTTCCTTAAGCTCGTCCTCGTAGACAAAGACGTAGCTCACGCCATCAATCATGGTGCTGGCATCGGCATACGAAGGCAAGTTGGCCGAATAGATGCCGTCAACATCCATGCCGCGCATAGCATTGACCGTAGAGACGATGTCCTGAACGCTCATATCGGTCACGAGCATGTCGGACAGCGAATTGACGAGGTCGAAGACCTTGGTGGCATCGAAGTTGTTGAGGATCTGGTTGGCGAGGGCGCCGAGCACCTGACGCTGGTGGCGCATGCGTGTGTAGTCGCCATCGGCATAGATGTAGCGGCAACGGGCATAGGTAAGGGCGGTCGCGCCATCCATGTGCTGCTGACCGGCGGTGATCTTAATGTCGAGATGCTCGGGGTCGTCGACATCGTCGGTTGCGTTAATGTCGATGCCGCCGACCGAATCGATGAGCGACTGCATGCCGTCGAAGCTGACCTCGGCATAGTGGGAAATCTGGACACCGCACAGCTCGTTGACCGCCTGGACCATGGCTTCGGCGCCGCCGTAGGTATGGCAGGCGTTGATCTTCATGGTCGAGCCGTTGTAGACGACCTTGGTATCGCGCGGAATGGAGATGAGCGTCGCCTGTTTTTGCGTGGGGTCGATACGCGCCAGAATAATCGAGTCGGCGCGGTATGTATCCTCGCCCGGGCGACCGTCAGTGCCAAGGAGCAGCACGTAGAACGGGTCCTTTGCCTCGTCGGTATCAACCAGGATCTGGCGCAGGTTGTCGGTAATGACATTGGAATCGCCGAGCTTGCCCATAATGGTGGCAAACCACAGGCCGGCGGCAGTCGTAGCGCTCAGCAGCACACCGAGCACAGCAATGAGCACAACGCGGCGAACCGTATGGCCGCGACGGCGCTGACGGGCGCGCTCGGAATAGCGGGCAACGTTATCGCGGCTATAGATTTTTGCCTGGGCGCCGGTCGAAGGTCTTCGAGATTCCGTAATGGGCTTTTTCTTAAACATAGGCAACCTGCATTAGTAGATGACGGGATCGGGAACAGTGGCGTGCTCGACATGAGCGCCAAGCGCCTGCAGCTTTTCGACAAACTGTTCGTAGCCGCGCTTAATGTGATGGATGGCCGAGACCTCGGTCGTACCGTCGGCAATGAGGCCGGCAACGACGAGTGCCGCGCCACCACGAAGATCCGGTGAGGTTACCTGAGCGCCGGAGAAGCCCTTGACGCCGTGAATCATGGCGTGGTGGCTCTCGATGCGAATATCGGCACCCATGCGCACCAGCTCGGATGCAAACATAAAACGATTCTCGAAGATGTTCTCGGTGATAACGGAACTGCCGTCGGCCAGGGCGGAGAGCACCATGATCTGCGCCTGCATGTCCGTGGGGAAACCGGGGAACGGGAGCGTCTGGATATCGACCGGCTTGATGCGCTCGACGCGATTAACGTGGACGCCATCCTCGATGCGTTCGCAATCGATGCCCATGAGCTCCATCTTCTTGAGCACCATTCCCAAGTGAATGGGGCAAAAGCCTGTGACGTCGACACCGCGGTCGTCTGCCATCAACGCACCGGCAACGATAAAGGTACCGGCCTCGATGCGGTCGCCCACCACGCGATGGGTAACGGGATGCAGCTCTTCCACGCCCTCGATGGTCACGACAGGCGTGCCCGCGCCGACGATCTTGGCGCCCATCTCATTAAGCATGTTGGCGAGATCGACGATCTCGGGCTCGCGGGCGGCATTATCGATAACCGTGGTACCCTGCGCACGCACGGAGGCCATGATGAGGTTCTCGGTCGCACCGACGCTGGCGAACTCGAGTGTGACGGTGGTGCCGCGCAGGCCCTGAGGCGCGTTAGCGTTGATATAGCCGTGGGCGGTATCGAACTCGACGCCCAAGGCCTCAAGACCCAAGATATGCATATCGATCTTGCGAGCGCCCAGGTTGCAGCCACCGGGCATGGCGATCTTGGCGCGATGGAAACGGCCCAGCAGGGGTCCCATCACGGCAGTGGAAGCGCGCATCTTGGCAACGAGCTCGTAGGGCGCCTCCCAAGAATCGACCTGGGAGGTATCGATCTCGAGCGTATGCTCGTCGAGAACATCGATCGTAGCGCCCATGCCCTTGAGCACCTTGCCCATCACGTGGACATCGGAAATATCAGGCACGTTCTGCAGCGTCGTCTTGCCCGGCGCCAGAAGCGTTGCCGCCATGAGTTTGAGCGCGGAGTTCTTGGCGCCCGAAACAGGCACGGAACCTCCGATGGCGTGGCCACCCTCAACGCGGATAATATCCAAGGTCTACCCTTTCAAAAAGCATGCCCGGGGTGGCTGGGCCATCCCGGGCATGATGTGTTCGCAAATGGTCGAACGCTAAAGCGTTTGACTATTGGGCAAGCTTGAGCTTACACCATGCGATTTCATTATAGAGGTAGGCGCGGCGTGCATCATCCTCCGACAAATTACCCAGCTTCTCTTCAAAACCTTGAATATCAGCTTTAACCTTGTCGGCGTCGACGGTCACCAAATCGCAAGCGCGCTCGGCGAGGACGGTCACGACATCGTCCGCAACCTGGGCATAGCCGCCGGCCACAGCAAACGTGTGGTCGACAGTGCCCATGGCCTTATCGGAAACGCGAACGTAACCGCGGTCGATCGTGCAGATTTCGCTGGAGTGAGCAGGCAGAACGCCAAACTCGCCATCCGTGGACGGAATCGACACAAACGCAGCGTCGCCCTCATAGGCGCAGCTCACGGGGCACACGATGCGGATACGCATAACCTACTTCTCCCCCATCTTGCGGGCGCGCTCGCGCACGTCCTCAATCGTGGAAGCATAACGGAATGCCTGCTCGGGCAGGTCATCGGCCTTGCCGTCAACAATCTCGGCGAAGGAGCGAACGGTATCTTCGACGCGGACGTAGACACCGGGGTTGCCAGTGAACTTCTCGGCGACGTGGAAGGACTGGGAGAGGAACTGCTGGATCTTACGGGCACGGTTGACCGTAAGGCGCTGCTCCTCGGACAGCTCGTCCATACCCAGAATGGCGATGATGTCCTGAAGGTCGGAGTACTCCTGCAGAAGCTCCTGGACCTTGACGGCGACACGATAGTGCTCCTCGCCGACGATCGAGGGATCGAGAGCGTCGGAGGAAGAAGCGAGCGGGTCGATAGCCGGGAACAGACCGAGCGACGAAATGCTACGCGAAAGAACCGTAGTGGCGTCGAGGTGCGTAAACGTCGTGGCAGGCGCCGGGTCGGTCAAGTCGTCTGCAGGGACGTAGACAGCCTGGACGGAGGTAATGGAACCCGTCTTGGTCGAGGTAATGCGCTCCTGGAGGTCGCCCATCTCGGTAGCCAGCGTAGGCTGATAACCGACGGCGGACGGCATACGACCCAGCAGTGCAGAAACCTCGGAACCGGCCTGGGAGAAGCGGAAGATGTTGTCGATGAACAGCAGAACGTCCTGGCCGCGATCGCGGAAGTACTCAGCGGTAGTAAGGCCAGCCAGACCGATGCGCAGACGCGCTCCAGGCGGCTCGTTCATCTGACCATAGACCAAGCAGGTCTTATCGATGACGCCAGACTCGCTCATCTCGAGGAACAGGTCGGTGCCCTCACGAGTACGCTCGCCGACACCGGTGAACACCGAGGTGCCGCCGTGCTCCTGGGCGAGGTTGTTGATGAGCTCCTGAATCAGAACGGTCTTGCCGACGCCGGCGCCGCCGAACAGACCCGTTTTGCCGCCACGGATGTAGGGCTCGAGCAGGTCAACGGCCTTGATGCCGGTTTCGAAGATCTCGGTCTTGGTGGTGAGCTCGTCGAAGCGGGGCGCTGCGTGGTGGATGGGATAGAACTCCTCCACCTCGGGCATGGGCTTACCGTCGACAGGCTTGCCCATGACGTTCCAAATGCGGCCGAGCGTCTTGGGGCCAACGGGCATCTTCATGGGCTCACCGGTATCGGTGGCGATGAGACCACGCTGCAGACCGTCGGTCGAGGACATGGCGACCGTGCGGACGACGCCGCCCGGAAGCTGGCTCTCAACCTCGAGGATCGTGCTCAGGTGACCGATCGGGGTCTCGGCCTCGACCGTGAGCGCGTTGTAGATCGGGGGCACCGCACCGTCAAACTTGACGTCGACGACAGGGCCGATGATACGCACGATGCGACCATCACCGGCAGTCGTCTTCTTGGTGGCTTCCTCGACCGCAAGCTTTACGGTGTTATTAGCCATTACTGTTCCTCCAATGCTGAGGCTCCGCCGACGATCTCGTTAATCTCGGTCGTGATCGAAGCCTGACGCACGCGACTATACGTGCGGGTAAGGGTCGAGATGATCGCGGTGGCGTTTTCCGTTGCGGAGTGCATGGCCTTGCGGCGCGCACCCTGCTCGGCGGCCGCCGAATCGATCAGGGCCTGGTAGATGACCGTCAGGATATACGACGGTACAAGCTTGCCGAGAACATGCTCGGGAGAGGGCACGAACTCGAACGTGGACGAGATGCGCTTAGGGGCGTCGGTCTCGTTCTTACGCGGACCGTGGGCCATAGCGATCATCTCGGGATCGAGCGGCAGCAAGTGCTCGACGCGAAGCTCCTGATCCACGCGGTTCTTGGCGTGGTGGTAGACAAGCTCGACACGGTCAAGCTCACCGGCACGATACGCATCGCAGATATGAGAGGAAATCATGCGAGCCTGATTAAAATCGGGCTCGGAGGAATTGCCCTCAAAGTGCATGATGACGTTTGCGCGGTCGCGGAAATACGTGGCCGGTTTGCGCCCACACGCGATGATCTCGCACTCGATGCCATCGTTCGCCCAAGAAGCGGCGAGCTTTTCGGCCGTGCGCTCCACCGTCGTATTGAAACCGCCGGCAAGGCCGCGGTCCGAAGCAATGACGACAATCAGGCCACGCTTAACGCTCTCATGCTTATGCAGCATGGGATCGTTGCCCGAGCAGGAGGCGTCGCCGGCGACCGTCAACATGACGTCGGTCAGCGCCTCCTTATAGGGCTCGGCCTGCTTGGAGCGATCGAGGGCACGACGGATCTTGGCCGTGGAGACCATCTCCATCGTGCGCGTGATCTGCTTGGTCGTGGTAACCGAGGAGATTCGCTTCTTAATGTCGCGAAGGTTGGCCATAGGGCTTAGTTCTCCTCTGATCCAGTCGTATCGGCATGGTGCTTGGCCATGAACTGCTGCTTGAAGTCACCGATGACACGCAAGAGCTCGGCCTTGGTGTCGTCGTCGATCTTCTTGGCGCGAACCTTGTCGAGCAGCGAGCCAAAGCCATTGTCCATGTACTCGACGAGCTCGGCACGGAAAGGCAGCACGTCGGCGATCTCCAGGTCATCCAGGAAGCCCTCGTTGCCGGCAAACAGCGTAACGATCTGCTCGGAAACCTCAAACGGCTTGTAGCGCGGCTGCTTCAGGAGCTCAGTCATGCGAGCGCCGTGGGTAAGCTGCTTTTGCGTGGCCTCGTCAAGGTCGGAGCCGAACTGCGTAAAGCCGGCGAGCTCCTGGTACGAAGCGAGGTCCAGGCGAAGGTTGCCGGCAACCTGCTTCATGGCCTTGGTCTGAGCGTCGCCACCGACACGGGACACGGAGATGCCCACGTCGACTGCCGGGCGCTGACCCTGGAAGAAGAGCTCGGACTGCAGGTAGATCTGACCATCGGTAATGGAAATGACGTTGGTCGGAATGTAGGCCGAGACGTCGCCGTCCTGGGTCTCGATGATCGGCAGCGCCGTCATGGAGCCGTAGCCGTTCTTCTTGGACATCTTGACGGCACGCTCGAGCAAACGAGAGTGCAGGTAGAAGATGTCGCCAGGATAGGCCTCACGTCCGGGCGGACGATGCAGCGTCAGCGACATCTGACGGTATGCCACGGCCTGCTTGGACAGGTCGTCGTAGATGACGAGCACGTGACCGCCGGGGTTGGTCTCGCTGGCGGGCTTGCCGTCCTCACCGTTGTACATGAAGAACTCGCCGATAGCGGCACCGGCCATAGGCGCGATGTACTGCATAGGGGCGGAATCGGCAGCGGTTGCCGAAACGATGATGGTGTAGTCGAGCGCACCGTGCTGAGCGAGGGTCTCGCGGATGTTGGCAACCGTGGAGGCCTTCTGGCCGATGGCGACATAGATGCAGACCATGCCCTTGCCGCGCTGGTTGAGGATAGCGTCGATGGCGATGGCGGTCTTACCGGTCTTACGGTCGCCGATGATGAGCTCACGCTGACCGCGGCCGATAGGCACCATAGAGTCGATAGCGAGCAGGCCGGTCTGAACCGGCTCGCACACCGGGGTACGGTCGATGACACCGGGGGCCTTGAACTCGATGGGGCGACGATGCGTGGCGACGATGTCGCCCAGGCCGTCGATGGGCTGGCCGAGCGGATTGACGACGCGGCCGAGCATGGCGCGGCTCACGGGGATATCCATAATGCGGCCAGTGGTGCGGCACTCGTCGCCTTCCTTGATGGAGTCAACGGCACCGAACAGAACGGCGCCGACCTCGTCACGGTCAAGGTTCTGGGCAAGGCCAAAGACGGTCTCACCGGTATCGGAGCTCTTGAACTCCAGAAGCTCGCCTGCCATGGCGCTCTTGAGGCCGGAGACGCGCGCGATGCCGTCGCCTACCTCGTCGACCGTTGAAACCTCATGCGTATCGACCGTCGCGGAGAGGCTCGTGAGCTGCTCCTGCAGTTTCTTGGCGATATCCTGGGCATTGAGGGTTTCGGACATTAGGCTTCACCTCCGTACGAATTAGCAGAGTTTGCGAGGGTCTCCTGCGCGATGCGCAGCTGCGTCTTGACGGAAATGTCACGACGCTCGCCGCGGGCCTCGAGCACCAGGCCGCCCACGATAGATGGGTCGACCTGCTCGATAAGGAACACCTTGCGGCCGAAGTCCTGCTCGCATTTCTTAGTGATGGTTTGACGCAGCTCGTCGTCGAGCGGGATCGCCGTGGTGACGGTCACGCCCACTACATCCTCGTCTTCCTCGGCAACATACTTAAAGGCAGCTGCCACCTTGGGAAGAAGGTCGAGCTGGTCGCGCTTGGACATGGTGTCGAGCACGGCGATGATCTCGGGGCTGGCGCTAGCCAGGCGCTCGATCATCTCGAGGTCCTCGAACACATGGTTCTCGGCCTTGGCGGATTCCAAAAGGGAACGCGCGTAGGTCTCGAGCACCTTGTCCTGATAGCGGCTAGTCGGCATTCAGGCTACCTGCTTCCTGGATGTAGCGCTCGATGAGCTTCTTCTGCTCGCCCTCGTCCTCGAGTGCCTCGCCCACGATCTTGGTGGCGACGGCAACGGACAGGTCGGCGATGGAGCTTGCGGCACCGGCGTAGATGGACTTGCGCTCGTCCTCGACGGTCGTGTGGGCCTTGGCGATAATCTCCTCGGCCTCCTTGTGAGCAGCCTCGATGATACGGGCGCGCTCGGACTCGGCGTCCTTACGGGCCTCGAGAACGATGTCGGCAGCCTGACGACGGGCGTCGGTGACGATCGAGTCGGACTCAGCGCGCTTGGCGATGGCCTCCTGCTTGGTCTTCTCGGCCTCGTCGAGGCTCTCCTCGATCTTCTTGCCGCGCTCCTCCATGGTTTTCATGATGCCCGGCAGGGCAACCTTGGCCAGCACGATCCAGATGATCAGGAAGGCGATAAGCGCCGGGATGAACTCCGCCATCTTAGGGATGAGGATGTCCGCACCGGCAGCGCCGTCCTCGGCGAACGCGGAAACCGGCATGAGCAGCGCGGCCGCGGACGCGGAGAGTGCGATCGCGCTCTTCTGGGATGAAAGATTCATACTTGACGCTCCGTGCTATTTAACGATCAGCGCAACAACGAAGCCGATCAGAGCCAGAGCCTCGCCGAAGGCGGAGCCCATGATGAAGACGGTGAACACGCGGCCCTGGACCTCAGGCTGACGGGCCATAGCACCCGTAGCACCCAGAGCAGACAGGCCGATAGCAAGACCAGCGCCGATAACACCGAGACCGTAACCGATAACTCCCACGATTCCTCCTTTGTCGTGCGTGTCTTATTTCACGCAGGATAACCTTTTTATAACTGCCGGGCTCCATGGGTACGGGCACCGGCGGTTTAACGAATTGCCTTACCTTTAAGGCGCGAACGGAAGACTACTCCTCCTCCGCGACCTCCTCTGCCTCGGAGACATACACGGCGGTAAGGACCGTGAAGACGTAAGCCTGGATGGCGCCGACCACAAGCTCGATCGCATAAATCAGGATGAGGATGGCAAGCCAGGCCAGCGAAGGCAGGGCGCCGACGGCGTGGGCCGCGGAAACCTGCTGAAGCAGCGGCTGCATGAACATGCTCGCCATGATGGCGAACGAGCCCATGACCACGTGTCCTGCGAACATGTTGCAGAACAGACGGACGGCGAGCGTGATGAGGCGCAGGAAGGTCGAGAAAAGCTCGACGACCCACACAAGCACGTTCATCGGGAAGCTCACGCCCTGCGGGGCGAGGCTCTTGATGTAGCCGATCACGCCGTGAGCCTTGCATCCGTAGTAGATGAAGTACACGAAGGCGAAGATGGCGAGCGCGGCGGTGGAGCCGATTGCGCCGGTGCCGGGCTTCATTCCCGGGATCAGGCCGATCATGTTATTGATCAGGATGAACAGGAAAAGCGAGCACAGGAACGGGAAGTGCTTCTTCCAGTTCTCACCCACGACGCCCTTGCCGATATCGTTCTCGACGTACTCGATGATGTACTCGAAACCGTTGACGAAGAAGCCCTTGGGAACTAGGGTCTGCTTCTTCTTGAACACGGCCAGGACGATCAGGAGCACGATCGTGGAGACGATCAGCCAAAACGAGTACTGCGTGATGCCGCAGCTCAGATCGCCCACGACAGGGGTGGAGCTGAACTCGCTGACCAGATGATTAATCTCATCAGGCAGCTTTTCAAAAATTTCCACGACTTACCTTTCGACCTCATGAGGATCTCGCAGCGCCTTGGCGACGCGAACCGTGCAGGCGGCCATAAAGACCACGAAGCCGATCGCCTCGCCCAGGAGGAACATGCGAAATGCCTCTCCGAACAACGCAAACACAACCAAGGTAAAGACGAGCAGGGCGACTGCCGAGACCGCCAGACTCACCATGCCCTTGAGCATGTCCGCATTCTGCTTATCGTCAAGAACCGGCTTGAGCGTAAAGACAAAGGGAAGGAAGGCAATTGCGCCCGCGATGGCGCCTGCAACGATAGCGAGCAGATCGGCTATCTGAAACACTGGCTTCCTCGCTTTCCTTTTTACGCCTCACGGCACAGTCCCAGCCAAACATTGGTGACTATTGTACGAGCCAATCGCTAAAGTACAACCGTAAAACAAACGGTTAATACGCACCTGTACGTTTTCTTAAGGCCTTCTTTATGCCGCAGGTACGGTAATACGTTTTTTCGAACCCCTCAGGGCAAAACGTCCGTTAACAGAAGTGCGCGTGGACGACTTTTGCTCGCCCGCGCGCACCATTTCTTCGTATTTGTGACCGTAGCCGACAAGGCCCAACGACTAGAGCGTGCCGTAGATGCGGTCTCCGGCGTCGCCCAGGCCGGGAACGATGTAGGCGGCCTCGTTGAGATGGTCGTCGATGGCGCACGTATAAATATGTACGTCGGGGTCCTTTTCGGTCAGTGACTTGAGGCCCTCGGGCGCGGCGACGATACACAGCATGCGGATATCCTTGACACCGCGCTCGCGCAGGTAGCTGATGGCCATCTCGGCCGAACCGCCCGTGGCGAGCATGGGGTCGACAACCAGGCAGATGCGCTGATCGATATCCTTGGGCATCTTGCAGTAATACTCATGCGGCTCGTGGGTGACCTCGTCGCGCTCCATACCGATGTGGCCCACGCGAGCGGAGGGCACCAAGTCGAGGATGCCATCGACCATGCCGAGGCCCGCGCGCAGGATAGGAACGATGGCGAGCTTCTTGCCGGCAAGCTGCTTAAACGTGGCAGTGGTGATGGGGGTCTCGACCTCGACGTCTTCCATGGGCAGGTCGCGCATGGCCTCGTAGCCGTCAAAGAGCGCAAGCTCGCGCACGAGCTGGCGGAACTGGTTGGTGCCGGTGCTCTTGTCGCGCAGGATCGACAGCTTATGCTGGACGAGCGGATGGTCGACAAGCGTCACGCGGGACGTATCGTAGGTGACGGTCATGGGTTGATTGCCCCTTTCGTTGCGGCCGGAAGATGGCCTTGCTGACAAGACGCCTGGCGACATTGTTGCCTCGCGCCGTGCATAAGTTTAACGGTTTGTTGTATCGAGCAGCTCGTCGCAACCCTACTGAGCGGTGTTGAGCGAACGCTTGACGGCATCACGCCAACCAGCGAGGTTGCTCTCACGGCGCTCGGCGGACATGTGAGGATGGAAGACTTTGACGATCTGAGCGTTTTGCTCCAGCTCCTCCAAATCCTCCCAATAGCCGACAGCAAGGCCCGCCAAGTACGCGGCGCCAATCGCCGTGGTCTCCACCGTCTCGCACTGCAGCACGGGGATATCCAGCAGATCAGCCTGGAATTGCATGATGAACTCGTTGCGCGAGGCACCGCCATCGACGGACAGGCGCTCAATCGAAAGTCCCACGTCCTGCTCCATGGCGCGTAGTACGTCATAACTCTGGTAGGCCATGGACTCGCAGGCCGCACGCACAATGGTCGCGCGACTCGAGGCGCCGGTCAGGCCGCACACGATACCGCGAGCATGCGGGTCCCACCAGGGAGCGCCCAGGCCTGCGAAGGCGGGGACGAAGTAGCAGCCCTCGTTGTCGCTGATCGAAGTGGCGAGTTGCGCGGACTCGCTCACGCTCGAGATGATGCCCATGTTGTTGCGCAGCCAATTCATGGTTGAGCCGGCGGCAAAGATAGAGCCCTCGAGCGCATAGCTGATCTTGCCGTCCGCGGCGATACCGATCGTGGAGACCAGACCGTTCTTGGATTCGACGATCTCGTCGCCGGTGTTCATGAGCATAAAGCAACCCGTGCCATAGGTGTTTTTGGTCTGGCCGGGATGGAAGCAGCAGTGGCCGAACAGCGACGCCTGCTGGTCGCCCGCCACGCCCATGATGGGTGGCATGTTGGTCATGATGTCGCTCGCGACGCGGCCGTAGTCGCCCGAGCTCCAACGAACCTCGGGCATCATGGAACGTGGAACGTCAAAGAGCGCCAGCAGATCGTCGTCCCAATCGAGCGTATGGATATTAAAGAGCGCGGTGCGGCTGGCATTGGTGTAGTCGGTGGCAAAGACCTGACCGCCGGTGAGGTTGTAGATGAGCCAGGTGTCGATGGTGCCGAACATGAGGTCGCCCGCCACCGCGCTCTCACGCGCACCGTCAACGTTGTCGAGGATCCACTGCACCTTGGAAGCCGAGAAATACGGATCGAGTGTGAGTCCCGTGCGGGAGCGCACCAGTTCTTCTGCGCCCTGCTCGACCAGCTCGTCGATCAGAGGTGCGGTGCGACGGCATTGCCACACGATGGCGTTATAGATGGGTTGGCCGCTTATGCGGTCCCACACCACCGTGGTCTCGCGCTGGTTGGAGATACCGATGGCGGCAATGCGGTCAGAATGGATGCCGCTCTTAAACTGGACCTCCATCATCACGCCGATCTGGCTGGCAAGCACCTCCGTGGGATCCTGCTCCACCCAGCCGGGGCGCGGGAAGCTGGTTTTGACGCTACGGCGCGCCTGGGCGACGATGCAGCCGTACTCGTCGACGATGGTCGCGAGTACCGAGGTAGTGCCGCAGTCGAGCGCCATGATGTAGGAACCGCCAAAGCTAAACGAGGCGTCTTCCATACCCAGGCTACCTAGATTCAACGACATCGCTTACACCTTTCTATTGCATCGGGTCGGACAGGACCCGCTCGATCTCTGATGCGGGGAGCGCGCCTTGGCGCAGGATCTGGAGCTCGCCGCGCTGAAACGACACGATGGTTGAGGCGTCGCGACACGGGGTCTCACCTGCATCGACAGCCACATCGACCCCCTCCAGGATGCGCTCCTCCACCGTGACAAAACTTGCCGGCGCGGGCGCGCCGTGCGTGTTGGCGCTGGTGCAGGCAAGAGGGCTGCCGCAGGCGCGGATGAGCGCCTGAACCACGGGCGAGGCCGAAGCGCGAAGTGCCACCGTGTCGTCGGCGGCGCGCATAAAGGTCGGCACGCAGGGGGCCGCCTTGACCACGATAGTCAGGGCGCCCGGCCAGCATCGTCGGGCGAGCACGCGGGCCTCGTTAGGGATATCCACGCCATAGCGGTCGAGTGCCTCGGCATCATCGACCAGCCAGGCAACCGTTTGGGTGAGCTCGCGCTGCTTGAGGGTAAAGATGCGACGATATCCGGTACCGAGGGCGGGGGCCGCGGCGCCGTTGACGGTGGCCTGCGGATCGCGCGGCCACGGCAGAGGTTCACTTGTATCTTGTGGAACGGCATCCGAGAAGGCGTTGACCGCCACGGCGACACCGTAGACCGTCTCGGTTGGAATAAGCGCCAGGCCACCGCGACCGAGTAGCTCGGCCGTGCGCTCGACTGCAAGCCGATGCGGCTCGCGCGCTCCCTCGTATACCCGATAGACCGTCTGCATGTGTATGCCAGCCCCTTACGCTCTGGTGCAAGTTTGTTTACTGTGGGGCATTCTCGCACGAAACGTTCAACCTATTTGCCCAGAGCGCATGTTGGTTTGGTGAGCGGCTCTAGTAGTCGGTGAAAGTGAGGGGGTTATTGGACAGCTACGAACTTCTTTGGTCTTCCGGCGTGACGTTCTTGGGCGGCGTAACGTTCGATGCTGTCTATCGTTATCATCCGACGACCGTCGACGAGTTCAACATCGAGCTTTCCGGCTTTGACCAGCGCGGTGATCCGCGGAGCGGAGACTTTGAGGTCCAGTGCTGCGTCTTTAAATGTGCGGCACGCCGCTTCCCGAGCGCCCTCGTGGTCGATTTCGACTGAAAGGGCCACGACCTCGGCCGAGCGTTCGTACCCTGCCGGAGTCAAACCGTTGTTGAGATCGTCGGCCAAAAACGCCATCAGCGCCTCGGTGGCATGGGCAATCGCTTCTTCGCGCGTATCGCCATCGGCAAAGGCGCCGGGAATCTGCGGGAAGCTGGCGCAGTAACCGTCGTCTTCTTTTATGAGAACGCAGTCATAGGTAAATCGCTGCCTCATTTTGCCTCCAACTACCATCCAGCTTGGCGACGAATACTTGCCCACGTGCCCTTCTTTGGTCGATCACCACCAGAGCCGTTCACGGTGACAGCACGGTCACCAGAAACATACTTAGCATGACTACCGACTTGCGCGACCTTCACGAATCCATCGTGCTTGAGTAGGGCAATGATTTCCCGAAAGGTAGGAGGTTGCATGGGCCGACCTCTTTCAGCCGTCCTAATTATAAACTACTTTATAATTTTTGCTAACCAGTTAATAAATATTACTGGCGCTGTTTGGGCTCGGTGACGATGGCTCGGACGATGCGGGGGCGATCGGTGAGGTCGTGGACGATGCGCACGTCCGACAGACCCGCTTGACGACAGAGCTCGGCCGCAGCGTCGAGCGCGCCCTCGTAGAGCTCGCAGGCAAACAGGCCGCCGGCGCGCAGCATGTAGGGCGCCGCGTTGAGCAGACGGCGGAAGATATCGAGGCCGTCGGCGCCGCCCTCGAGCGCCAGGTCGGGCTCAAAGTCCTTGACCTCGCGCGGCAGTGAGCGCATGACATCGGTGGGGATGTAGGGCGGGTTGGAGACGAGTACGTCAAAGGTGCCCCACTCTTCGCGGGGAATGGAGCTCACCAGGTTCGTGAGGCTAAAGGCGACCTCGTCGGACGTGAGGCCAAGCGCATCGCGGTTTTTGGTAGCAAGGTCGATGGCGCGCGGCTCGATATCGGTAGCAGTGCAGGTGACGTGGCCGCGACGCTCCCAGGCAAGCGAGAGCGAGATGCAGCCCGTGCCGCAGCCGACCTCGAGAACGCGGGCAGTGCGGGGCTCGGCTGGGGCAGGTACGTTGGCCTCGGCGGCATCTTGCACGAGAGTCGTCTGTTGGTCGTTGCCCTCAATGGCGATGCCGTATTCGTCGAGCTCGGGCTCGGGGGTTTCCATGGCCTCTACTTCTGCCGCCTGCGCGGCGGCTTCCTCGGCCTCGCGATCGGCAAGCTCCTCGGCATAGGCGCGGCTACCGAGCACGTCGCTACCCAGCGCAGCCTCATCGGCGGCCGTCAGGTTGGCGGCACGGCGCTCGGCGGTCGCGCGTTCGTCGGCCAGCGCCGCCTCGGCTTTGCGAGCCTGCTCGACCTCATCGTTCCAAGGCAGCTCCACGCGCTGGCGGGCGGCGGCCTCGGGGCTCAGCACCTCGGCATCCAGGTAGTTGAGGACTTCTTCGACGAGCATCTCGGTCTCGGGGCGCGGGATGAGCACGCCGGGGGCGCACGCAACATCGACCATGCGAAACTGCGTGCTACCGGTGATGTACTGCAGCGGCTCGCCCTTCGCGCGACGGACGACCGCCGCGTGCATGGTCTCGAGCTGCGCCGCGTCGAGCGTCTCGTCCATGCGCATATACAAGTCGATACGCGCCAGGCCCGTTGCCGCGCACAGCAGCCACTCGGCAGAAAGACGGGGGTGTTCCTCGCCGCGCTCGGCCAGGTACTCCTTGGTCCACTCGAGACAACGCTTGATGGTCCAGATCTCGTTTGCCATGGGGTCCTCCCCTCTTAAGCGCCGGGCGGCGCACGAATGTCGGAGCAGATTGTACGCGAGGCCAGCGCTTGGCAAGGGACGATTGAAGGCGATTATCGAGAATCAGCCCAGAATTTTGCACCGGGCTCGCTCAAAGTGTTCATTCGCCGACGTCCATATCTGCATCCGTCAAGCTTTTGGCAAGGTTGCCCCAAAACTGACCAATATCTAACCAAATACTTGCCACATCGCTTGACGCGCGACGCATCAAAAATCGCCCCGCGACTTCTTGAACGATTTTTCGAGCATTATTTTTAAAAATGATAAGTAAATTTAAGCAGGTAAACAACTTAATTGCTATTAAAGAAGATTGAATAAACTCACAAAGCAATGTGCCCGACCTAGTCATTGGGGACGTTCTTAAACGACTAGCTGTCAGGGACAGTCTTCGCAGCCAGCCACAAAGAACCGTCCCCATCTGCCAGCCTTTAGGGACAGTCCCCAACTGCCGGCACAAAAGGAGCGTCCCCAAGTGCCAAGTGCCGCAAGAATGTCCCTTTTGACTAGTCATTTAAGAACGTCCCCAATGACTACCCAAGAGAACGCCGCAGGTAGAAAGCGGACAGCGAGCGACGTCCAGAGCGAACAAGTTGGCATGAAAAAGGCAAGGCATAGACCTTCTGGTCATGCCTTGCCTTTTGAATGACAAATTGTCGCTCTGGGCGGCGCGCAGCGTCAGCTGGTCCGCCGTTCGTTAGAACGGCGGAACCTAAGGGCGCAGCGTCGAGCCGTTACGGCGTTTGGTAAAACGCCGTAACTTAAACTGCTTGTGCCAGCTTCTCGGCTCGCTCGGCGGCGGCAAGCGCCTCGATGACGGTGCCAAGTTGATCGCCCAGAAGGACGCCGTTGTAGGTGGAGTTGAAACCGATACGGTGGTCGGTCACGCGGTCCTGAGGCTGGTTGTAAGTACGAATCTTCTCGGAACGGTTGCCGTGGCCAATCTGGCTCTGGCGCTCGGCGCCGAGTTCGGCCTGCTGCTTCTCGAGCTCCATCTCGTATAGACGGGCGCGCAGCATCTGCATGCAGACCTCACGGTTCTGAATCTGGGAGCGCTGCTCCTGCGACTGCACCACGGTGTTGGTGGGCAGGTGGGTGATGCGCACGGCGGAATAAGTGGTGTTAACGCACTGACCGCCAGGGCCGGAGGCGCAGTAGGTGTCGATGCGCAGGTCGGACTGGTTAATCTGGACGTCGATCTCCTCGGCCTCGGGAAGTACGGCTACGGTTGCCGTGGAGGTCTGGATGCGACCCTGGGATTCGGTCTTGGGAACGCGCTGGACACGGTGCACGCCGGACTCGAACTTCATGACGGAGTAGACGCGGTCGCCCTCGACCTTGAACTCAATGGACTTAAAGCCGCCGGCCTCGCTGGGGCTGGAATCGAGCACGGTGGTCTTCCAGCCGCGCGACTCGCAGAAGCGCTGATACATCTTGTACAGATCGCCGGCAAAGATGGCCGCCTCGTCACCGCCGGCGGCGGAGCGGATCTCGACGATGGTGTTCTTGTCGTCGTTGGGGTCGCTCGGGATGAGCATGTACTTGATGTCTTCCTCGAGCTGGGGAAGCTTGGCCTCGTTTTCGGAGATGTCCATCTGGAGCATCTCCTTCTCGTCGGCATCGGTGGTATCGTGGAGCATTTCCTTGGCAGCCTCGATGTCATCGAGCGCGCCGATGTACTCGCGCGAGGCGGCAATGAGGTCGGACTGGTGCGCGTACTCCTTGTTGAGACGCGTGAACTCCTTGATATCGGAGGCGACGGCCGGGTCGGACAGCTTCTTCTCGAGCTCCTCGTAGGCCTTGATGATCTTTTCGAGCTTGTCGCGCATGGCAGGACTCCTTTATATGCGTGAAGGTGAAAATCGGCAGAGTTGATGGGGCGCATGGCGCCACTGCGGGGGTAAGCCCAGCTAGAACATGTCGATCTTCAGATACATGCGCATCCCTTCGCGTGTGGGGTACATAGTTGCGGTCTAACCCATACATGATAGCGTGCGCAGACAAACCTGCATATAACCCGCACGGAATGAGTGGACGTAGCCGTTGGGGACGTTCATTAACGACCGGTCGTTTAAGAACGTCCCCAACGGCTAACAAAGGGACTGTCGCTTTGTCACATTCTAGAGCGTTTGGAGTAGAGCGACGAGGAAGCGGATGCCCTGGAGGTAGGCGCGGCGGGTGATGCGCTCGTCGGTGCCGTGGACGCCGCGATCACACTCGTCGTCATCAACCACAAAGGCCGAGAAGCGAATGCACTCAGGGCAAATGTGCTGGTAGTTGGCAGCGTCGGTCGCACCGATCACGGTCGAGGGCACAATTGCCACTGGCTCGAATGATCCGTTTTCCTCCGTCCCCTTTGGATCACGGAAATAGTGGGCGGCGATGGAGCGAACCGCCTCGAGGCCGGGACCACCGATGCGCGGGGACGGCGAGGGCTCGGAGCTGCCGGGGCCCAGCTCCACTTCGACACGGTCGGCGAGCCCCGCCTCGGCAACGGCGACGCGGCAGCGGGCCACGACATCGGCCACGCTCGTGCCCTCGAGCATGCGGAAATTGATATTGGCCCACATATCCTGCGGCATCACGTTAGCACCGGTGCTACCGCCCTCGATTTGGGTCGGTGCACAGGTGGTGGTCACGAGCGGATAGAGCTTCTTGCTGGCGAGGCACTCGCGCACGATGACGTCCTTGTTGGAGGCGATCTCGTCGGCCGTGTAGAGCCCCAGCTCGACGAGCTGGGCGGCAAGCAGATCCGTGACGCGCGTCGGCCATTCGATATCGCAGATTGCGGCGATGGCGCGGCTCAGCACCTCGAGCGAGGTGCCACCGTAGGGGTTGGAGGAATGCCCGCCCTCGCTACGCGTCCTCAACACGATATCGGCGTAGCCCTTCTCCGCGAGATCGGCATGCATAAGCCAGCCCTCGCCTGCGCCGTACTCGGCAGCCGGAACGATGCGGTAGTCGCCCTCGTCGATCAGGTACTCAAGCTCAATGCCGCGCTCCTCGAGCGCACGACCGATGGCGCCTGCTCCGTACTGCGTCGTCTCCTCGTCCTGGCCAAAGGCCAGGAGCAGCGTGCGCTCGTGCTGGCAACCGTGCGCTAGCGCATACTCGACCGCCTCGAGAATGCCTGCGACCTGATCCTTCATGTCGATCGCGCCGCGGCCCCAGATGTAGGTGTCGTCCACGTGCCCGCTAAAGGGGGCATGTGTCCAGTCGGCCTCGGTACCCGGCACCACGGGGACCACGTCCATGTGGCCCATGAGCATGACGGGTTTGAGGGCGGGGTCGGAACCGCCAAGCGTCACCAGCAGCGAATGATCGATAAGCTCGACCTCGCCCGCCGCAAACACGCGCGGCCAGGCCTGCTGCATATAGGCGCGCAGCTCGTCGAACGGCTGCCAATCCACCGCCTCAGCATCCATGCTCGAAATGGTTGGAAACGACAGCACGCGGCCCAAGCGCTCGCACGCGCCGGCCTCGTCTATATCGGCAAAATCGTCCTCATGCGCAAAGAAGCGCCAAACCTCGGCCATGACATCCTTTCGATTGTGACGACAAAGGCCGCCCCACGGGAGCGGCCCTGCCACGCAAGCGTTTGCGGTCGGTTATTTGTCCTCGAGATAGCGAGAGAGGAACTCGCGAGTGCGCTGGTGTTTGGGGTTGCCGAAGAGCTCGGCCGGCGCGGCGTCCTCGAGCACCACGCCCTTGTCCATAAAGACCACGCGGTCGGACACGGTTCGGGCAAAGGCCATCTCGTGCGTGACGACGACCATGGTCATGCCGTCGGCCGCAAGCTTGCGCATGACCTCGAGCACCTCGCCCACGATCTCGGGGTCGAGTGCGGAAGTCGGCTCGTCGAACAGCATGATCTGCGGATTCATGCACAGGGCGCGGGCGATGGCCACGCGCTGCTTTTGGCCACCGGACAGGCGACCCACGGCGGCGTGCGCGAACTTTTCGAGCCCCACGCTCGTCAGATGCTCCATCGCGACCTTCTCGGCCTCGGCCTTGCTCATCTTTTTGAGCGTGACGGGCGCGAGCGTGCAGTTGTCGAGCACATCCATGTTGTTGAACAGGTTAAAGCCCTGGAACACCATGCCGATGTCCTCGCGCAGCTTGTTGATGTTGCAGCGCTCGGCCGTAAGGTCCTGGCCGTGGAACCAGATGTGGCCCGCGTCCGGGGTCTCGAGCAGGTTGAGGCAGCGCAGGAAGGTCGACTTGCCCGAGCCCGAGGCGCCGATAATGGTGACGACCTCGCCGGGGTTAACGGACAGGTCGATGCCCTTGAGCACCTCGAGCGAGCCGAAGCTCTTGCGCAGGCCCTCGACGCGGATGAGCGGCCCATTGGTCTGTGCGGCGGCCGCGGTGCCGGTAGTGGCGGTATCTGCCATGATGATTCTCCTCGTCTTGAGCCTAGTTGGAGCTGGGCAGCGTTGCCGGGGCCTCGGCGCCAAGCTTTTTGCCAAAGGCTTCGAGCAGGCGGCTCGCCACGAGCGTCAGGATCAGGTAGACCACGAGCGCCACGCAGTAGACCTCCATCTGGCGGTAGTACACGCCGGCGACGGTGGTGGTGGCGTACATAAGGTCGAACACGCCGATGACCGAAAGCACCGACGAGTCCTTGATGTTGATGATGAGCTCGTTGGTGAGCGCCGGAATCGCGTTTTTAATGCCCTGGGGGAACACGACCTTGCGCATAGCCTGCCACTGCGACAGACCCAGCGAGCGCGCCGCCTCGGCCTGGCCGGCGTCGATAGACTCGATGCCGCCACGCAGAACTTCCATCATGTAGGCGGTAGAGTTGAGCGAGATGGTGACGAGGCCAGCGGTGAAGGTACTCCAGATCTGGTTGGCCTGGGCGGTCTCGAAGCCCATGCCGCGCAAAACGGTGAAGCCCGCGTAATAGATGAGCAGGCCCTGGACCATCATGGGCGTGCCGCGCACGATGGTAGAGTAGACGGTCGCAAAGCCGCGGCCGATGCTCTTGAAGAAGCGCGTGAGATCGTTATCCACGCGGTCGAACGTCTGAATACGCAGGAACACAAAGAGCAGCGCCAGGAAAAAGGCGATGACGGTACCGAAGGTCGCAAGTGCGATGGTGATCTCGATGCCGCGGATAAAGAAGTCCCCGCTCTTGTAGGTCATGTAGACCAGGCTCGACAAAAAGTCGCTGGGGTTGGAGTCCGAGACAATGCTCACCTGCACCAGGTCGATAAACGACATGACGCAACGGTCGATAAAGAAGATCGCCGCAATGGCGACCACGACATAGCTGCCCAGGCGCGCGCCGCGACGGAAGCGCTCGGAAGCGAACGGCGACGTTTCGCGATAGTCGTTCCAGTGCATGAGCTTGGTGACGAGCGCCGCCGCCGACACGACGAGCCAGGCCCAAAGAATCGCCCAGAGGCAGTCTTGGAACACGCCCGTAGGCGCCAAGAAGCTCAGCGGCGTGGGGTTGCGTTGGCTAAATGCCAGGCCGAGCGCCGCGATAACGCTCGTGCCTAGGTACACATAACGGTGGTCGGCCTTGATAAAGGAGGCCAGACGATTGATGGCTTTCATGCTGCCTCCCTATGCCGGCTGACGATCGAGGCACGCGTCCCACATTTGGTCGCGTTCCTCCTGGCTAATGCCCTTGAGCGTCTTATCGATGAGCTTAAGCAGTTTGTCCGAGCCCTTGCGGCAGCCGACGTTTGCCGCGACCTCCTGCTTAAAGCCCTCGCCCTCGGCAAAATGAATGGGGACAATGCCCGGGTTTTGGGCCATATAGCCCTTCTCGTTCTCGGTGTTGTAGGTCACGGCGTCACAGGTGCCCTGCAGCAGATTCGAGAACACCGTGGGGACCGAATCGACCGGGTTTTTGTGCACAACGCCCGGGATTTCGTCGATGACGGTATCGAGCATGGTGTCCTTTTGGCCGAGCACCGTGGCACCGCTAAAGTCGCTAAGCTTGGTGGCGTTCTGGTAGGGGGAACCCTCTTTTACGAACAGGCCAAAGTAGCCAATGAAGTACGGGTCGGAAAAGCCGACCGACTCCTCGCGCTCGGGCGTGGCGCTCATACCGGCGATGATGAGGTCGATCTGGCCGTTGTTGAGCGAATCGATGAGGCCCGAGAAGCTCTGCTTGACGGCAACGGGCTCGCCACCGAGGGCCTTGCAGACGATCTTGGCGATCTGCACGTCGTAGCCATCGGCATAGGCGCCCTGCACGTTGTCGATGGGAATGGTGTACTCGCTGGCTTCGGAAACCTGCCAGTTGTACGGGGCGTAGGCCGCCTCCATGCCAATGCGGATCTTGTCCTTGCCGATCACGGAATCGGACAGGTCGTCGCGACCGCCGCCCGTCGTGGGCTGAACCACTTTGAGCGTGGACGGACGCTGACAGCCGGCGAGCGCGCCGGCGACGACGGAAGCGCTCGCAGCGAGAGCACTACCCAAAAAGATGCGACGGCTGCATACCGGCTGTGGATGCGCGTCGCGTTGATGGGGAGAATGCATAATCTGCCTTCCCTGTTGAATCGTACGCTAACGACTTAACAGGATACCGCTCAGCGTTACTTCCAGCAGATGCATATATAAGATGCATATATACAAGTTTACGAACTGAAAACGATTGGTAGTCGTTGGGGACGTTCTTAAACGACTAGTCAAACAAGAACGTCCCCAACGACTAGGCATGAAAAAGGCAAGGCATAGACCTTCTGGTCATGCCTTGCCTTTTGAATGACAAATTGTCGCTCTGGGTGGCGCGCAGCGTCGACCGGCCCGCCGTTCGTCAGAACGGCGGAACCTCTAGAGCAAGGTAACGCTAAAGCTGCGCTTGTCCGTCTCGCCGGGGGCCAAGGTGATGGTGTTGACCTTGTGCTCAAAGACGTCATCCTCGGTGTCCATGGTGGTGTGACCGGTCCAAGGCTCAAGCGCCACAAACGGAGCATCGTTGGCGGCAGACCACACGCCAATGTACTTAAAGCCCTCAAAGTCGATCTTGACGCCGTGCCCCGACTTGCGGCCGCGCAACGTGAGCGTGGAACCCGGGGTATCGGTGAACATGATGGCGTCGTTATCGAAGCTGCGGTGCGTGATGGGCAGCACGTCAGAGTTATCGGGCGCCTTGTAGCTACCCTCGAACGTCATGAGGCCATCGGGCGTGATGATGGGAGCCTCGTTGGTCCAAGCCTCGGTAAACGCCAGCTCGTAATCCTCGAATGCCTCGTCCTCGGCACCGGGGGCGGGCACGTTAAATGCAGGGTGGCCGCCCACCGAGAACGGCAGGTCCACGTCGCCGGTGTTGGTGACGGCAAAGGTCTGGGTAAGCGTGGCGTCGCCGGTCAGGGCATAGGTCATGTTGAGCTTAAAGTGGAACGGAAAGGCCTTGAGCGACTCAGGCGTGTCAGTGATCTCGTAGGTGACGGACGAGCCGTCCTCGGAGACCTCGACCAGCTTGTGCTCGACGATGCGCGCGAGGCCGTGGCGCGGCATCTCGCAGGTGCCGGCTGCAGACGCCGCTGTGTTGTTGCGCAGCGAGCCCACGATGGGGAACAGAATGGGCGCGTGCTTGCCCCAAAAGGCGGGGTCGCCCTGCCACAGATACTCGTTGCCGTTGAGGGCAAGGCTCGTGAGCTGGGCACCCATGGAATCGATGGCCGCGGTGAGGCCGCCGCGCTTGATGGTAGTGACGGTGGACATGCTACTTCCTCCAAAAATAAACAACAGTATCGAGGGCTATTGTCCCACTCTTGGCGGCAAGGAGAAGCGGCAGACACAGTTATTGAGCGATTACGTAAAGGTCGAACCCGCCCTGCGGCGTGCTGTCGACCGTATCGGGCGCCCGCGAGTTAAAGCTCACGGGAACCATGCGCTTTGAGGCGCGGAAGCGCGTGCCATCGGTGGCGACGGGCGGCTCGTCGACCGTGAGCTCGTAGTCGCCGGGCTTGAGTTCGATGCCGTCGCCAGCGGAGTTGACATATTGATACTCGTCAATCGCCTGCCCCCTGAGTGTGCGGCCCACGATGTGGATGAGCATCTGGCTGTCGCCGCGGGCGGTGTCCCATGTCGCACCGTCCTTGACCTCGACCGACACATGCACCGAGCGCGTACGGCTGAGCGATTGCTCGACAGACATCTCGACCTTGGCGGCGTCTTTGCGCTGTTGCTCCACGTGGCTCCAGACATTTCCGATCGCCGAGCAAGCGATGACGCCGGCCATGAAGGCGATGAGGATGGGGCCGAGTGGTGAGCGGCGGGCCGCGTCTTCCTCGCGAGCCAGGTTGGGGCGATGCGTGGGGGCGGGCGCCTGGGCACCCTGCGCGGGCACGTCGAGTATGCTGAAGGATGCCGTGCTGTCGGGGTCGATAGTGTGACGCGGCTGCGGGGTCTTTGCCGGCGAGATGGACATGTCGGCTGGCTCACCCAGTGTGGCCGTGGCATCGGCCTTAGCCTCGTCGGCCTCGGCCTGGGCCCAGGCCTGTTCAAAGGTTAGGGGCTCGGCGGCATCAGAGGCGGCATCAGGCTCGACAGCGGCATCGTTGCCGGTCTCGTCCTCGTCGCTCGACACGTCACGCGGCGCGGGTTCGTCCCACTCCTCGTCCGAAGCCTCGCCCTCGCTATACCACCATTCAAAGTTATCGATATCCATACGGGGCGCCCCTTAGGCCTCGCAAATAAACACTTGCCAGCCTTATACCCCCAGATGGCACGGCGGCTCGCATGGAATGTAACAAAGGGACTATCCCTTTGTCACATTTTGCGTTTAGCCGTGGGCGATCTTGTTTCTCAGCAAGAAGTCGACCGCCCCTACGATTCTGATGCCGTCGATGTCTGTTGGATGCTCACCATCCCTGACGATCAGGATCTTCTCGTACGAATCAGGGATTTTTCCCAGCGTGTTTAGTTTGAGCGGTCGCAGCTCGCGCTCTCTGGTCGCCTCGGCATCGATCCGTTCGGTAACCTGGATATATTTACGGTCCGATCCCTCGCCGATTGCGACAAAGTCGATTTCCCCCGCGCGCAGATGGCCGCAAAACACTTCGTATCCTTCAAAGACAAGCTGGTTGTAGATAACGTTCTCGAGCATCCTTCCGCTATCGCTGCCTCTATATCCGTCAAGATAGCTGCGGATTCCCGTATCGGCTATGTAATATTTACCGCCTGTCTTGAGAAGCTCCCGCCCCTTGACGTCATACCTTTTTACCTTGGTAAACAGGTACGTCTCTTCCAGAGCGTCAATATACGCCGACACCGTCGATGCGTTGGTCTTACCGCCCGCCGATTCGTTGAGCGTCCCTACGATTTTGTTGACCGAGGTTCGATTGGAGATGTTGTCTGCCAGATACGCACAAAGCCGCTCGAGAACGTCGCGCTTGGTGATAGCTCCGCGACCTCTACGCGTCGCGCGCAATAGGATATCGCGCGCGACAATCGTCTGATAGAGGCTGCGGATGTAGTCGCGGCACGCCTCGCGTCTCGGCTCGTCATGAGCCAGAAACGGCATGCCGCCATAGGTTATGTACTGCTCGAGCACGGTGTTTGAATTAAGGCGATCGCCCGTCTTGGAAACGAGCTCGGCCCTCTCGCTAAGCCCTTCGGCGACGACCGCATCAATCGAGCGAAAATCAAGATACTCGCCAAACGTGAGCGGCTGCATCTTGACCTCGATATACCGGCCCGAGATAAGCGTTGCAAGCTCGCTCGATAGCAAAAAGGCATTGGAGCCCGTGACATAGATATCACACGGCAAATCGATTCGGAGCGAGTTAACCGCCTTTTCCCAGCCCTCGACATTCTGGAGCTCGTCAAAGAACAGGTAGGGGCGATCGACACCGTCAACGCGCGCCCGAACCATGCGATAAAACGTCAGGTAATCTGTAATCCCCGCATACTCTAGAGATTCCATCTTAAAGGTCAGCAAACGCTCGGCCGGCACCCCCTGTTGCGCCAGGTGCTCCCTCATCATGTCCAATAACGTGGATTTGCCGCAACGGCGTATACCCGTCACGATTTTGATGAGGTCGGTATCCTGAAAAGCAATGAGTCGATCAAGATAGCGGCTTCGGCGAACGATGTTCATGGAGTCTCCCTAGCGCCCGTCCAGACGTAACATCTTATAAACTTGCATTATTTGCAAGTTTATAAGATGCCACCTTAGAAACTTGCAGATTTTGCAAGTTTCTAAGAAATGGGCGTGGCTGTGACAAAGGGATCGTCCCCTTGTCGCATCTGAAGGGCGACGGGGATTTGGATGCAGCAAAAGTCCTCTTGGTGGGACTCGTCGTAGCTCGTGGTATCGAGGTAGCAAAAGTCGAAGGCGTTGCCAACGGGCTGGAGCGCGTGCTTGTCCATGCAGGCCACGATGGCACGGATGCCTTCGGGCTCGTACGGCATGCCCCAGCGGCTCATGCACAGGTATGTGCCCTCGGGCAGCACTTCGACGCCAATCTTTGCCAGCTCGGCAGCATCGCTCGGCAGCAGCTCCTCGGCACCGCGCGGCAGCACGGCAAAGGAGCCGGCGCCGGCGATGGGGTCGTCCGCATGCAATGCCTCTCGACGCAGCATGGCGCCCCAGCCGCGCATGGGGCGCGTGCCCGTGAGCGCGCGCATCCGCAAGATCGCCCGCATGAGCGTGGGGTGCAGCATCGAGCGGCCGCGCTCGGCATCGCCCGGAAACTCCTCAAAGACCACGTAGCGCCGCTCGAATTGCTTGAGCTCCGGGGTGCCCTCGCGCTCGCGCCAGTATATGGCCTCGTCATAAAAGCTCAGACGCTCCTGCACGCTCGCGCGCTCGGCCTTGAGCCCGGCAATTTGCTCATCGAGTGCCTGCACCCGCGAGCGCAGGTGGTCGGTCATCTCGCCAATATCGAACGTCGAGGTCAGACGGTCGATCTCGTCGAGCTCGAGCCCCAGGTCGCGCAGCATGCAGATCAGGCGCATGAGCGGGATCTGCGTGGGCGAATAGAAGCGGTAGCCCTTTTCGTTTACCACGGCGGGCTTAAACAGACCGATCTTGTCGTAGTAGATGAGCGTTTGGCGCGAAACGTTAAACAAGCTCGCCATCTCGCTAATCGCATACATGCCCGTCTGCATAGGTCCTCCCGACACACCAAAGCCCGCCGCCCACAGGGGCAGCGGGCTCAAACACTACTCGTATCCTACCCTAAAAACGCCTACGACCAGCGCTTATAGTCTGCACATGACACGCCAACGGCCTCGAGTGCCTTGGCGGCGATGTGGTGCACCGCGTCATCGAGCGAGGCGGGGCCATTGTAAAACGTGAGCATGGGCGGCATGAGCATGACGCCCGGCACACGCGCCAGGCGCGCCATGTTGTCGACATGAATGGCGCTGAAGGGCGTCTCGCGCACCATGAGCACCAGGCGGCGCTGCTCTTTCATCTGCACGTCGGCTGCGCGCAGCAACAGGTTCTCGCTGTAGCCGCTCGCGATGCCGGCGAGCGTCTTCATGGAGCAGGGCGCCACGATCATGCCGTCGACCGGATAGGTGCCGCTCGCAATGGCGGCGCCGATGTTTTTGTTGTCGTAAACCACATCGGCGTGCGCGGCAAACTCGTCGAGCGTCATGCCGAGCTCCTGCTCGATGGTGATCTCTCCCCCGCGCGTGACGACAAGCGCCGACTCGGCGCCGGCCCGGCGCAGGCATTCGAGGCACTCAAGGCCCAGCGCGGCACCGCTGGCGCCAGACACGCCAACGACAATGCGACGAGGACGGACAGAAGACTCAGGCATGACAACTCCTTAGTTGCTCGATAGGGCTACTTACTAGAAAGCAAGCTCTGCGGCCCACTTGTCCATGTCGATCTCCATGAACTGCGAACGGATGAAGTTCTTCTTGAGGTTGAACGGAACCGTGCAGTCGAAGATGGCCTTGCAGGCGATGCCGTGCTCGCGGATCGTGGGATCGAACGCGGGGTCGTTGGACGGGTCGAGCACGTGGCAGTGGCAGCCGGGGATGGTGATGAGGTCAACATCGGCCTGGAAGCGCGTAGTCATGGCCCACATCACGTCGCTCATATCGAAGATGTCGACGTCCTCGTCGACCAGGATCACATGCTTGAGCTCGGAGAATGCCGAGAAGGCGAGCATGGCGGCGTTGCGCTGACGGCCCTCGTCATTTTTGCTCGACTTCTTAAACTGCATGATGGCAACGAACTTGCCGCCACCGCAGGGAGCGGCGTGGACGTTGAGCAGGCGGCCCGGGATAGCGGTCTCGACCATCTTGTAGATGGAGGCCTCAGTGGGGATGCCGGCCATGGAGACGTGCTCGTGCGAGGGGCCGATGCAGCTCTCCATGATGGGGTTGGTGCGCGTGGTAACGGCGGTGATCTTGATTACCGGGCAGACCTTGGCGCCGCCGGTGTAGCCGGGGAACTCGGGCATGGCGTAGCCGTGGCCGTTGACGTCCTCGTTGATGGTCTCGTCGTGCATGAGGTAACCCTCGAGCACGTACTCGGCATTGGCGATGCACTTCTGCGGAACGGTGACGCAGTCGGCGAGCTCGACGGCATGGCCGCGCAGGGCGCCGGCGATCTGCAGCTCATTGAAGCCGAGCGGCGTGGTGGGAGCCTCGAAGCCGCAGCACATGTACACGGCGGGGTCCAGGCCGATGGAGATGGAGATGGGCATATCCTCGCCGCGCTGGCAGTACTCGTCAAAGAAAGCGCCCAGGTGACGGCTGCCCGGGGTGATCCACATGGCGAGCTTGTCCTTGTCGACGCAAGAGAAGCGGTGGATGGTCACGTCGGACTGGGAGCCGTCGGGGCTCGTGCCGTAAGCGAGGCCCATGGTGATGTAGGGGCCGCCGTCCACGGGCGTGTTGGTGGGGGCGGGGACGATCTTGCGCAGGTCAAAGCCCTCGTCGGTCGCCTTGTACACGACCTCCTGGCAGTCGACGTGCGCACCCTCGGCAATCTGCTCGGGGGCGATCAGGTTCTCGAAACGCTTGCCGATCTCGAGGCCCAGGTGCTCCTCGTCCAGGTCGAGCAGGGCGGCAACGCGCTTGCGGCTGGCAAGCATGCCGATGCAGACCTTGGCGTCGTCAAAGCCCTTGACGTTGTTGAAGACCATCGCCGGACCCTCTTTGGTCGGGCGCATAACGGTGCCACCGGCACCGACGTGGCGGTAGACGCCCGAGACCTCGGCATCGGGATCGACCTGGGTGTCGGTCTCGAGCAGCTGGCCCGGCATCTCGCGCAAAAAGTCGAGAGCAGAACGCAGATCGTGGATCTGGGAAGCATCGGTAGTGGACATGGCGTGCTCCTTTCGGGGAGAGTGCCCGGCGGCGGTGTGCCGCCGGGCTGGGTAACGTAATGGGGCCGTGGCGCTCATAGACGGAGCACTCGGCCACTCGCGGTTCAAGCGCTCGGCTGCTTACAGCCAAAACGCTCGACCGCTTACATCAGGCCAAAGAGGTGGAACCAGGCGGCCTCGACCAGCACGACGATAAAGACGACCGCGGTGAGGGGAATGCCCATGCGCATGGCCTCTTTGGAGGTGTAGCCGCCGGCGTCCTTGCCTTCGCCGATAAGAATCGGCAGGTTATGGAACGGCAGGATGTAGTGGATGTTGATGGACGTGAAGACGATGAGCGCCACGGCAAGCGGGCTCACGCTGGAGCCGGCCGCGAAGCTGATGAACGCCGGCACGCACACGCCGAGCACGGCCATGACCGAGCCCATGAACATGTGGATGACCATGGAGAGCGCGGCGACAAGCAGGGCGAACAGGAAGATGTTCTCGGGCACGGAGCTGGGGAGTACGACGTCGGCGATCCAGGCGTTCATGCCGGTGGCGCCGCCCACGGAGCCCACGGCCATGGCGGCCGTCAGGAACATGAGGGACTTGATGTCGACAGCGTTCCAGCTGGCGGGAGTGAGGACCTCGCCGATGATGGGCATGGCGAGCGCGACGCCGATGGCAAGTGTCACCCAGCCGATGTAATCGCCCGAGACGGTAAGCCACAGCGCGATGGCAATGACAAGCCACACGATGGTGCGAATCTCCTTGACGGAGAGCTTGCCGAGCGCGGCCTGCTTGGCCACGATCTGCTCGCGATCGTAAACGAGCTCCTTGCTGGGCTTAAAGAGGAAGAGGCCCAGGAACAGGGTGCACAGCAGCGCGACCAGCATGGGCACGCTCATGTACAGGAACCAGTCGATAAAGGACGGGCTCATGCCGCCGGCCTCGACGCTGTACTGCGCAACGAGCGGGTTGAGCGTGGAGTCGCCCGTCAGGAAGAACATGGAACCCGGGGCGGCAGCGGCAAACACGAGAAAGCCGAGCTTACCCTTGTCGTCGTCACCGTAGCCGGCGGACTCGGCGATGACCGAGACGACGGCGAGGATGAGGAAGGCACGGGGGAACGGGTGCGGGATCAGCAGCGACAGCACAAAGGTGAGCGCGAAGATCGAGATGATGAGCGACTTGGCATCGCGCACGAACTTGAGCATAAACGCATAGGCGATGCGCTCGCCCAGGCCCGACTCCTTGACCGCGCTGGCGATGAGGTAGGCGCCGATGACGAGCCACATGGTGGCTTTGGTCCACGAGCTAAACGTGGAGGCGACCGTCGCCGAGATGCTCGCGGCGCCCGTGTCGTCCACGCACACCTTGAACAGAACGAGCAGCGCGCAATAGAGCAGGCCCACAAAGCCCGGCTGTGCCACGCCACACGCCCAGAACACCACCGTGGCGAGCGTCAACGCCAGACAGGTCTGACCGCCGACCGTAAGCTCGACCGTCGAGCTCAGCTCCGCCAAAGGAAGAAACTTCACCAGCAAAAAGACAACGATACCCAGCACAAAGCCAATTTCGCGCTTGGTAATCTTAAACGCCTTCTTTTCCGCTTCCATCTCCCCACCTTTCTTGTTGGGGGCGCTCCGGATTCGTAGCCGCGTTGCCACTTAAAAAGGGGCGCCCGTTATCGGACACCTCTTACGTTGCGCTGTGTTGCGGCAATACAGTCAAGCGGGATTTTTGGATGGGAAGCGATCCCCTGGACAAAAACCGTCACAACATTCGACGCTTTTCCTCGTTTTCGAGATTTTCATCGAATGTTGTGACGGTTTGGATATGGCAAAGGGACTGTACCTTTATTACATGGCGAGGGCCGTACGGATGGACGGGTCGCTGAGGGCCTCGCGGAGCCAGGGGGCCAGCTGCTCGGGGTGACCCTGCAGATAGCCGTCGAGCTCGGACGGGGCCACGCGGCGCACCTCCGAGATCTCCTCTTGGTTGATATGCAGCTCGCCCGGCTCAACATGGGCTGCGAACACCTCGCACCATTCGCACTCGCAACGGCCGTCGCCGTGGTCCACGCGGTACACCACGTGTCCGAGGTGCTTGAGCTGATCGGGCTCGCGCGTGATGCCAAGCTCTTCGTTGATGCGGCGCGCCGTCGCGGCGACAACGTCCTCCCCGGGGAGCGGATGGCCGGCACAGCCATCGGCCAGCACCCCGCCCCACAGGCGTTTGAGCGGACTGCGACGACAGAGCAGCAGGCGCGCGTCTTCGCCCCGGCCCTCGACCAAAAGCGTCAGAAATGCCTGATGCAGGATGCCCTCGCCGACATGGGCATCGATGCGGTCGACAGGACCAAGCGCCTCGCCGGTCGCGGCATCGACCGCCACGACCTCGGCGCCCGCGCCGCCCTCATCCCAGCCGGCGCGCAGGATGCGCGCGGCGGCCTCCTCGAGCGCGGCGATGAGCTCCTTGGTGGTGTCGAGCACGTGCTGGAGGTCGTCACCGCTCGCCTGTTCAACATGAAAACCCGTGCTTGCAACGACCGGCACGCCAAAGCGCGTGGCCAGCGCCGCCGCGATATCGTGCGCCGGGATCTCGTCTCGATGGCACGGAACGGCCAGGATGCTCACCGTCGCCGTACGGCCGGGCTCGGGGCGCGGAATGGCCTGCGCCGTGGCGCCCAGGTGCGCGAACTCCGGCGAGCAGGCGTACACCACCATGCCCCGCGGCGTCACCGTCAGCTGGGCCTCGAGCGCAAACTTGCCCTCGCCCACTGCAACCTTTGTCGTGTGCATACCCATGGGATCTCCTGTCGCCCGCGGTTTACTCGAGACCATCTTCGCCTGTATTGCGACTATACAGGCAAGCGCAGCCTGCGACAAAGGGAGCAGGCATCTGACACATTCTGTTAGAGTTGCAGGGATTGAATCCCGCTTATTCATGCGACATTGGAGTGACAACCTTGACCGCCGCAACCACGTCTAAAAGTAAATCAACCGCCACCGCGCTCTCCCCCGCGCGCACCAAGCTCTGCCTGGCGCTGCTCGTGCTGTTGGGATTCTCACTCGGCTGCTCCGAGTTCGTGGTCATCGGCATCGAAAGCGACTTGGCAACGGAACTCGGCGTATCGCTTGCCACCGCGGGTCAGCTCATCAGCGTGTTCGCGCTCGTCTACGCTATCGCCACGCCGGTGCTTGCGCTCAGCACGGGGCGATTCCGCCGCTACCAGCTGCTCGTGTGCTACAGCATCGTCTTTGTGCTCGGCAACCTGGTCATGGCGTTGGCGCCCAACTTCCAGGTACTGTTTATCTCGCGCATTGTCCTGGGCTCCGTCTCGGGCGCACTGCTCGCCGTGGGTGTGACGTACATCCCCGAGCTGCTGTCCCCGCAGCAAACCTCGCTTGCCATCTCTGTCGTGTACGGTGCGTTTTCCGTGGCAATGGTCTTTGTCACTTCGATCGGCAAGTTTGTGGCCGACACGCTCGATTGGCACGTGGCCATGTACGGCACGTTGACCTTTGCCGTTCTAATCTGCGGAGCGCTCGTGGCGTTTATGCCGCGCGCTGGGCAAACCGACGAGCCTGCCACCTTTCGCGAGCAGGCGGGGCTTCTACGCGAACCGAGCATCATCACCGGCATGCTCATCTTTTTGTTTGGCGTGGGGTCGGTCTACGTATTCTACGGCTACGTGACGCCCTATCTGGAGCAGGTGCTGGGCATGGGCACCGTTCAGGCGAGCACCACGCTTATGGCCTACGGCGTGTTCTGCCTGATCTCGAACATCTTGGGCGGATGGATCGACGCGCGTTTTGGCATGAAGGCACTGCTTGTGACGTTTGTACTGCAGGCTGCGGCGTTACTCGGGCTGTTTGCCGTGGGCGGCACCATGCCGCTCGCGCTGGTCTTTGTCTTTAGCTTGGCGTTGCTCATGTACCTGTTCTCGGTGTCGTGCATCACGCACTTTATGGACGTGGCACGCAACCGCCATCCCAAGTCGATGGTACTCGCAAGTTCGGTTGAGCCCATGGCGTTTAACGTCGGCATCTCGTTTGGCACTGCAGTGGGCGGCGCCGTGGTAAGCAGCATTGGCATTGCGTACGTGGGCGCCGTGGGCGCCGCGTTCTCGCTTGTGGCCTGGGCGCTTACGCTGGTGACGATTAAGTTGGCTCGCTGGGAGCGCAAGCGGGCGTAGACGTAGACGTAGACGTAGACGCAATACTCGAGCTCGATGATGACGATCGAAAGGAAACCGCTCATGCAACGCATTCTTTTTATCTGCCACGGCAACATCTGCCGCTCGACGATGGCCGAGTCGGCGTTTACCGAGCTCGTGCGCCGCGCCGGGCGCGAGGCGGAGTTTGTCATCGATTCCGCCGCGACCTCAACTGAGGAGATTGGCAACCCGCCGCACCACGGTACCGTTGCCAAGCTACGCGAGGTCGGAATTCCCGTCGTCGCACATCGCGCACGTCAGGTGTGTCGCGCGGAGTATGGCGACTGGGATCGCATCGTCTATATGGATGCCGAGAACGCGCGTGGCCTGCGTCGCATCTTTGGCGACGACCCCGACGGCAAGATTACGCGCTTGCTCGATTGGACCGAACGCCCCGGCGACGTGGCCGATCCCTGGTACACCGGCAATTTCGATGCCACCTACCGCGACGTGCTCGCCGGTTGCACCGCTATGCTCGAGCAGCTGTAGGCAAGCAAGGTCGCAGGCCACGCCTTCGGCGCGAAACGAGCGTGGATAATCTCCCACATGAAAAATGAGCGTGGATTTTCTCCCACTTTGAGCGTTCAAGCGCGCTCTAAACGGGAGAAAATCCACGCTCATTATCTCGGTGGGAGATTATCCACGCTCGGTTACTCGTCGACGATCTCGGCGAGCCAGACGTTGAGGGTGTCGACCTCGGGGCAGCAGAACTTTGCCGTACCGGGCTCGTTGCCAGGCACGGTTCCGCCGTAGCGCAGGATATCGATATAGGGAAAGCCCACGTGACATGCCATGGAACACATCTTGCCGCGGTCGCGGTCGAAGTCGAAGACGTCACCCGGCTTGTGCCCGTGATGGCAGCGGCATGTGCCCAGCTGGTCCACGCAGCTCACGCGGATACGCGGACGCTTGCCACGCGGCGCGCCGAGCGGCCTGTTCTCGCCCGCAGGCTTGACGCCGTCCTCGCCAGCATTACTCATGGTCAATCACATCCAGGCAGGCCTCGATGGGAAGGCCAGCCGACTTGTCCTCTTGGTCGGCATTGCGCTCGATAAGCTCAGCCACCACACGCATGGCATCGGACGTCGCGCGCTGCAGACTCCAGCCTGCCATAACGCGGCCGACGAGCACCGCCGAGAACGTGTCGCCCGTGCCCGGGAAATAGACCGGAATCAGGTCAAAGGGAATCGTGAAGTACTCCCCCGCCACATAGTCGTAACCGATAACCGCGTTCGCGCCATTGACCACGGCGCTCGTAATGACCACCGATTTGGCACCCAGCTCGCGCACGGCGTCCACAAGGGCGCGGGCCTCATCGGGCGTGATCTGCTCTGCAATAGGCGTATCAGTGAGCAGACAGGCCTCGGTGTAGTTGGGCACCGCGTAGTCTGCGCACTCCAGCAGGTGCCGCATAAGGCCAATCGTGGACTCGGGCACGCCCGCATAGAGCTTGCCGTTGTCGCCCATGATGGGGTCGACGAACACCTTGGTGCCCTTTTGCGCGCGGCGGTGGCAAAAGTCCGAGATGATACGCGTCTCTTCCTCGGTCACGATAAAGCCGGTCGAGATGGCGTCGAACTCAAAGCCGAGCTCCTCCCAGATGGCAAGACTCTGACGCACGTACTCCGTGGTGTCGTGGATGTAGAACTTGGGATAGTTGAGCGTATCGGACACAAGCGCCGTCGGCAGATTGTGGATACGGTAACCCATGTGCGACAGCACCGGCAGCATGGCGGAAAGCGCGACCTTGCCGTAACCGCACATATCGTTGATCAGCAGCAGCTGAGTGTTCTTCATGAGGGTCTCCCTTGTTTCGGGCACAGCGCAGCAGCGCCACAGTGCGACTAAGTGTAGCGCAGGAGGCGTTGTGGGCGGAGGCGAGCGGTACGAAGGGCAAATTGTTGCGGAAAGGTTTCGGAAATGGGGGCTGTTTGCTCCATAGCGGCCTAGTTGATGCTACTCATATAGCGCCATTTCAAAACTATGCCTATTTACTACGTTTAACCGCCCGCCTCCAACCACAACGAATTTCTCTCCAACAAAACCGCAGGTAGATAGCTTGCGTTTTTTCAGAAACAGCTGTTGTGGTCAGCGATGCTGGATTCATCGTAGTAATTAGGCATAGTTTTTGGCAAGGCCGCTTCGAAAGGCATCATCGCAGCCCAAAACGATACCTTTTCCTTCGTCCCCAAGGGATCAGATTGCCGCTTAGGAGCGTTTGCAGCATCGAGCGGTTACGGCGTTTGGTAAAACGCCGTAACTTAATAAGTTTGGTACCTTGACATTTATTTCTTGCACTCCTAAATTAGTTAGGCACAAAACAATTGCACTACCTAACTAAAGAAAGGAGCGACACCATGTGCGATGACCACATCGGCCTCTGCCCCCACACGCCGGGCGGCGACCCCCATGAACCCGCAGATGCGCCCGCGGCACAGTCCCAATCAGACGCGCTCGCCAAGCACATCCTAAACGGGCTGGGCTTCTGCGGCCACTTTCTGCACTTTCACGGCGGCGGCGCCTCGGGAAAGGCCCCCATCGTCTGCTTGCTCGCCAAGCAGCCAAACGGCGAGATGTCACAGCAGGAACTAGGCCTGCACTTTGATCTTAAGCCCGGTTCGCTTTCCGAGATTCTCTCCAAGATCGAATGCGCCGGCCTTATCGAGCGCAGCCGCAATCCCAAAGACCGGCGGCAGCTCACCATTCGCCTGACCGAAGCGGGATGGGAAAAGGCCCACGTAGAGCAGGCGGCCCGCATTCGCTTTAGAGAGCAGGCCTTTAGCGCGCTCACCCACGACGAGCGCGAGGACCTCGCCGAAATGCTCGATAAAATCCGCGTAACCTGGGAGGAACTGGATGATTAAAACCCTCATGGGAAGCATCCGCGACTATATGAAAGTCACTGTTGCCACGCCGCTGCTCGTGCTTGGCGAGGTGCTCTGCGAGATGCTGATTCCATTTATCACCGCCAACCTGATCGACGCTATCAAAGACGGCGCCACCGTAGCCGAGATGCTTCCCACCGCAGGCTTTTTGGTGCTCATCGCGCTGACGTCGCTTGCTTTTGGCGCCGCGGCTGGTGTCACCTGCAGCCATGCGAGCTGCGGATTCGCCAAGAACCTGCGTCACGACCTGTTCTACAAGATCCAGACGTTCAGCTTTGCCAACATCGATGAGTTCTCGAGCTCCTCGCTCGTCACGCGCCTGACCACCGATATCAACAACGTGCAGCAGGCCTTTATGATGATCATCCGTATCGCCGTGCGCGCGCCGCTGGTCTTGATCTTCGCCTTTACCATGGCATTTATCATGGGCGGCAGCGTCGCCATGGTCTACCTGGTCATCATTCCGCTGCTGGGCTTTGGGCTGTTCTTTATCATCTTTAAGGTGCGCCCCATCTTCTCGCGCGTGTTCCACAAGTACGACGCCCTTAACGAGTCCGTCGAGGAAAACGTCACCGGCATGCGCGTGGTCAAGAGCTATGTGCGCGAAGACTTTGAGAAGGAGAAGTTCGCGACCGCCGCACGCGACGTCCAGATGGACTTCACCCGCGCCGAGAAGCTCCTCGCCTTTAACAACCCCATGATGAACATCTGCGTCAACGGCGCGTTCGTCGTCATCATCTACCTGGGCTCCAAGCTCATCATCACGAGCCAGGGCACGCTGTTCGACGTGGGCCAGCTCTCCTCGACCTTTACCTATGGTTTCCAGATTCTCATGAGCCTGATGCAGCTGTCGATGATCTTTGTCATGGTGACCATGGCCGACGAATCGGCACACCGCATTGCCGAGGTGCTGGCCGCCGAGCCCACGATCGCCGATCCCGCCGAGCCCGTGCTCGAGGTTGCCGACGGTTCCATCGACTTTGACCACGTGAGCTTTAAGTATTCCAAGCATGCGAAGCGCCAGGCGCTCGACGATATCGACCTGCACATTACGAGCGGCGAGACCATCGGCATCATCGGCGGCACCGGCTCGGCCAAGTCCACGCTCGTTAACCTCATCGCCCGCCTGTACGACACCACCGAAGGCGCTGTGCGCGTGGGCGGCGTGGACGTGCGCGACTACGACCTGGACGCGCTGCGTCACCAGGTCGCCATGGTGCTGCAGAAAAACGTGCTGTTTAGCGGCACCATCGCCGAGAACCTGCGTTGGGGCGACCCGAACGCCACCGACGAGGAAGTCCGCGAGGCAGCGCATCTGGCCTGCGCCGACGAGTTTGTCGACGGTTTCCCCAAGGGCTACGACACCTGGATCGAACAGGGCGGCTCTAATGTTTCGGGCGGTCAGAAGCAGCGCCTGTGCATTGCACGCGCCCTGTTGCGTCGCCCCAAGATCTTGATCCTGGACGACTCCACCAGCGCCGTCGACACCAAGACTGACGCCAAGATTCGCGCAGGCCTGGCAAGCTATCTGCCCAACACGACCAAGCTCATCATCGCCCAGCGCATCAGCTCCGTGCAGGACGCAGACCGCATCATTGTCATGGAGGGCGGCCGCATCGCACAGATCGGCAACCACGAAGAGCTGCTCAAGACGAGCGAGATCTACCGAGAGACCTTTACCTCGCAAAACAAGATGTCTGCCGAGGGCGAAGGGGCCATCGAGGCCGACACCGAGGCATCCGCAACGCAAGCTCAGACCCAGGAAGGAGGCGAGGCACATGAGTAAGGCAACGACCGCCGAGCGCGCGCTCAACCGTAAGGGCGGTACCATGTCGCGCCTCATCAAGACGCTCTTTGGCTTCTATCCCGTGCTTTTGCCCCTTGTCGTCGCCGGCGTGGTGCTCTGCGCCATCATCAACTCCATCGGCGCGACCTTCCTGCAGAGCGCCCTGCAGATTATTAGCGAATCGTGGCAGTCGGGCGATTGGGAAGCCGCACAGCCCAAGATTCTGCAGCTCGTGACCACCCTCGCCTGCATCTACGGCGTCGGTGTCCTGTCCTCGCTCTTCTGGAACCGCGCCATGGCTATCGTCACGCAGGGCTCGCTCGAGAAGCTGCGCGAGATGATGTTCAACCGCATGCAGGACCTGCCGATCCGCTACTTCGACACGCACCAGCGCGGCGATATCATGAGCCACTACACCAACGACATCGACACGCTGCGCCAGATGATCAGCCAGTCGCTGCCCAACCTGCTCATGACGATCATCATCATCGTCACGGTGTTCTTTATCATGCTGTACTACAGCGCGTGGATGTGCCTGGTCATTGTGGCCGGCGTCGCCTTTATGACCTTTATGACCAAGCTGCTCGGCTCCAACTCCGCGCGTTTCTTCATTGCGCAGCAGACCGAGCTCGGCGTGGTCGAGGGCCATATCGAGGAAGTCATGAACGGCCAGAAGGTCGTCAAGGCGTTCTGCCACGAGTCTGCCGCCGAGGCCGATTTTGATGAGCGCAACGAAAAGCTCTTCGAGGTCTCGCAGAAGGCCAACATGTACGCCAACATCCTCATGCCCATCCTTATGAACCTGGGCAACCTGCTCTACGTGCTGGTGGCCCTTGCCGGCGGCATTTTCCTGGCACTGGGCGTGCCCAACCTGAGCATCTCGGGCATGGCACTGTCCATCGCCGTCGTGGTGCCGTTCCTCAACATGACCAAGCAGTTCTGCGGACAGATCGGCCAGATCTCGCAGCAGATCAACGCCGTAGTCATGGGCCTTGCCGGTGCCGACCGCATCTTTGAGCTCATCGACGAGGAGCCCGAAGCCGACGAAGGCTATGTGACGCTCGTCAACGCGCAGGTCAACCCCGACACCTGGCAGCTCGAGGAGGCCGACCACCACACCGGCATGTGGGCGTGGAAGCATCCGCACCGCGCAACCGGCGAGATCGAGTACGTGCCGCTGCGCGGCGACCTGGTCATGGACAACGTCGACTTTGGCTACACGCCCGACCACGAGGTGCTGCACGGCGTGTCCGTGTTTGCCAAGCCGGGCCAGAAGGTCGCGTTTGTCGGCGCCACCGGTGCGGGCAAGACGACCATCACCAACCTCATCAACCGTTTCTACGACATCGCCGACGGCAAGATTCGCTACGACGGCATCAACGTCAACAAGATCCGCAAGGCCGATTTGCGCCGCTCGCTGGGCGTGGTGCTGCAGGACGTGAACCTGTTCACTGGCACCGTGATGGATAACATCCGCTACGGCAACCTGGATGCCACCGACGAGGAGTGCATCGCGGCGGCAAAGCTCGCCGGCGCGGACGACTTTATCACCCGCCTGCCCGACGGCTACGACACGATGCTCACCGGCAACGGCGCCCAGCTGTCGCAGGGCCAGCGCCAGCTGATTTCGATCGCACGCGCCGCCGTCGCCGATCCGCCGGCGATGATTCTGGACGAGGCCACGAGCTCCATCGACACCCGCACCGAGGCTATCGTGCAGGCGGGCATGGATAAGCTCATGGAGGGCCGCACGACGTTTGTCATCGCGCACCGTCTGTCCACCGTGCGCAACTCCGACGCGATCATCTGCCTGGACCACGGCCGCATCATCGAGCGCGGCAACCACGACGAGCTGATCGCCAAGCGTGGATATTACTACCAGCTCTACACCGGAGCATTTGAGTTGGAGTAGATCTGGCAACTCGGAACTACGCCGCAACGCATAAGCCCCCGCAGTTCATATGAGCTGTGGGGGCTTTTTTCATGCCGGCCGGAAACCGTATCCCACTTTTCGGACCCAGAATGGGATGCCGTTTCCCGCTGGACCCCCTCCGGGAAACGGCATCCCATTTCAAGGGGGTAAACCGGGATGTAGTTTCCCCTAACGGCACCTTTGGGAAGCCGCATCCCACTCTAGACGCACAAAACGGGATGAGCTTTCCCATGGTGATCAAAGACCAGAAGCATGTCCGATAGCGCAGCCAGGTCAAGAACAACAAGGCAAGCGTCACGCCAATTTAGACGAGCGTCTACTGCAGTTTGAGGCTGCTGGCCCATATGGTAGAGTTAACCACCCATGAGTTTCAGCACACTGCGTGCTACCTGCTCTTTTGTCATTTGGGGGAATGAACTTGTGAATACTTCTGTCGCCAAGAAGGCCAGCCAGGCGGTGCGCCTGCTCATGATGGTGCTCACGGCAGTTCTCATCTTCTTCTTCATCAATGTTATGCTGCTCGTCTCCGATATCCAGGGCACGGCGCGCGTGGTCAATTACGCCGGTCTGGTGCGCGGTACCACACAGCGAATCGTTAAGCTCGAGGATGCGGGCCAGCCTCAAGATGACCTGCTCAAAGCCGTGGATTCATACATCAACGGTTTGCGTTACGGAAGTGACGACCTCAACCTCGTCCGTCTCGACGACGATGAGTATCAGGCAAAAATGACCGAGCTTGCAAATTATTTTGATGAGCTTTGCGCCGAGATCATCCGCGTGCGCGAAGTTGGCTATGAGAACACCGACATCATCCCTATGAGCGAGGAGTTCTTTGGCATTTGCGACGATGCTACGCGACTCGCAGAGGACTACTCTCAGGAGAAGGCGTCGGCGCTCAACTATCTCGAGGGCTTGGTGATCGTCGACATCGTGGGCTTGGTGGCGACCTTTGCGGTCGAACTTGTTCGCGCGGTGCGAACTGCCGCACTCAATCGCGAGCTGCAGAACAAAGTCTATCTCGACGAAGCCACAGGACTGCCCAACAAGAACAAGTGCGAGGAGATCTTGGGGCAGGAGCAGCCTGTCTCCGCGGAGGCGCCCGTTGCGGTGTGCGTCTTCGACCTTAACAACCTGCATACGGTCAATAACAGCTTTGGTCACGAGAAGGGCGACGAATACATCCGCTCTTTTGCCCGGCAGCTGGGGCGTGTGGCGTCCGAGACCTGCTTTGTGGGCCGCGACGGCGGCGATGAGTTTATCGCGGTGCTGCGGGATACCGATCGAGCTGCCGTGGAGTCCTGTCTCGCTCGGGTTCGTGCGAACGTGAACGAGTATTCCGAGGCTCACCCCGACATGCCCATCAGCTATGCGGTGGGCTATGCGCTTTCCAGTGATTTTGACGAGCCGCCTACCATGCGCGAGCTCTTTTCCCAGGCCGACAAAAACATGTACATCGACAAGAACCACGTAAAGGCAGCCGAGGCAGCCGGGCTGCCACGCGAGGAACGCTAAACCCGTAGCAAAGGGTAGCTAATTTGGGACGGGGCTCTTTTGGCTACTTGAGAAGCTGGGCCATGGCGTTCACGAATTTTTGTACTTGGAGGGTGGGCTCGAGCGGGTAGTGCAGAAAGACCGGTACCTCGCGACCGCACAGGAACGGCACGCCCACAAAGGCCGGGTGCACGCCCGACCATGCGCCGCAGGTGAGCACCGCGTCGCCCTTTTCCTCCGCCTCGTTAAAGAGCGCAAAGTCGAAGCTATCCACGTCAATCACGTCCACGCCGCCGTCGGCCAACAGGTCGATGCGCAGGCTGTCCATGGCGTCGTTGCCGTGGCGGAGCACGCGCAGGCGCATGCCCTCCAAGTCGGCGACCGTAATGCGTGTCTTGCGCGCCAGCGGGCTCGTGCGCGGCACGTCGATATAAAACGGCACGTTGACGATGCGGAGCTTTTGGCAGGTGTCGCCCCAGCGCGGGGTCGAAAAACTCGACTGCACCACATCGACCTCGCGGCCCAAGCTGCGCATGACGGATTCGCGCTCGTCGTAGAGGTCGCTTACCGGCACGATCTCAAATCGCAACGATGGCTCCAGCTCGTGGATGCCCGTCCACATCGACAGCGTTTGGCGCCCCGGGCACATCATCGACACGCCCAGGCGCACGGCACCGCCATCGCCCGCCGCGCGTCGGGCACGGCGCAGCGCGTCCTCGGACTGCCGCATGATCGAGCGTGCGTCGTCCACCAGCAGAGCGCCCGCCGGCGTCACCTTAACGCCCGAGTGCGAGCGTTCGAACAGCGTGATGCCGAACTCGGCCTCGAAGCCCGACACCTGCTTGACGAGCGCCGGAGTCGACACACGCAATTTTGCCGCCGCACGTGAGAAGCTTCCCAGCTCCGCGGCGGCCGATATGGCCTCGAGTCGTCGATCGTACACGTCAATCTCCCGTTTCCAGACGTATGGCAACGAACTGCCAAAGGGGATCGTTTTGGCAGGTCACACACTCAATTAAGGACACATCGTCTTGCGAGCTATAAACCTACGGTTAACGCCATTCTAACAAATATGCAATTCACCTGCGCAAATGCAAAGCATACGATAACCAGCGAAAACCACGTGGGTCGATTAATGGGAGCGGCCCACCGGGAGGCACAAGAAGGGAAGTTCCTATGAGCAACTGGCTTAAGCTCGAGGGCGATGTCTGCGCCGTGACTGGCGCGCTCGGCGGTATGGGCGCCGAGATCTGCCGCGAGTTCGCCCGCAATGGCGCCAACGTCGTCATGCTCGACCTGGACGAGGAGAAGGTCAAGGCCGCTGCCGCCGACCTCGCTGCCGAATTTGGCATCCACGCCGAGGGCTACAAGATGAACGCCACCGACGAGGCCGAGGTTCAGGCTGCCGTCGACGCAACCATCGCCAACTTCGGCCGCGTCGACGTCCTCGTCAACACCGCCGGTATCCTGCGCTTCGCCGCCATGGAGGACCTGCCGCTGAGCGACTGGGAGCAGGTGCTCAACGTCAACCTCACCGGTTACTTCATCACCTCGCAGCGCTTTGGTCGCGAGATGATCAAGGCCGGCCAGGGTCGCCTGGTGCACATCTCGACCGTCGCCAGCCACTCCCCCGAGACGTTCTCGGGCGTGTACAGCTCCACCAAGGCCGGCGTCAACATGATGTCCAAGATGCTCGCCGCCGAGTGGGGCCCCTACGGCGTCCGCTCCAACTGCGTCGAGCCCTGCTTCGTTAAGACCCCGATGTCGGCCAACTTCTACGCCGACCCCGAGGTCGAAAAGAGCCGCAGCCGTCTGATCGCCACGCGCCGCATCGGCGAGGTCAGCGATATCGCCAACGCCGTCATGTTCCTGGCGTCCAAGCGCTCGGACTTTACCACCGGCGACGCCATCAAGGTCGACGGCGGCTTCTCCAACATGATGGGCGACCTCACCGCCAAGCCCGGCGGCCGTCGCGCCTATGCCGACAACTACCTTAAGAACAAGGGTGTCGAGCTCTGGTCCGACGAGTCCGGCGTCGCCAAGCCGACTGACCAGTAAACCAACCTAACAGGGAGGCCCCGCGGACACGCCCGCCCCTCCCCCGTATCGATGAGAAAGAGTCCAATGGCTTCCACCAACTCCAACAAGGGTCGCGCCGTCGTGCTTTCCGCCGCGTGCGTCACCATGTTCTTCATCAGCTCCATCGCGCTGTATTCCGTCGTGAGCAAGAATCTGCTCGCCGTCTACCCCGAGTGGTCGAGCGCCCTTACCTGGGCTTTCCCCGTCTTCCAGACCATCATGGCCGTGACGGGCATCTTCGCCGGCCGCATCTCCGATAAGATCGGCCCGCGCAACGTCGTGATCGCTGCCGCCGTGTGCTACGGCCTGGGCTGGTTCATGTCCGGCACCGTCACCGAGCCGTGGCAGTTCTACCTGTGGTTCTCGCTCGTCGCCGCTGTCGGCAACGGCCTGGGCTACAACCCGGCGCTCACCACCGGCCAAAAGTGGTTCATCGACAAGAAGGGTCTCGCCTCCGGCATCACCCTGGCCGCTTCGACCGCCGGTCCCGCCGTGCTGTCCCCGGTGCTCGCTTCGCTGCTCATCCCGAGCCTGGGCATCTTTGACGCCCTCAAGGCACTCGGCGTCATCTTCTTTGTGACGATCGCCGCCTCCGCCCTGTTCCTGAAGGCCCCCGAGGCCGGTTGGCTGCCCGAGGGCTTCGAGGCCCCCAAGGGCGGCGCGCATGCCGGCACCTTCGGTGACCTCACCCCGGGCGAGATGGTCAAGACCCCGCGCTTCTGGGTCCTCATCGTCACCTTCGCCTTTGCCGCCACCGCGGGCACCCTGCTCGTGGGCAAGGTTGCCTCCATCGCCGCCGTCCAGCTCTTCGCCGACCCCACGAGTGCCGCGGCCGTCGCCCTCGGCGGTGTGGTCGTCTCCGTCAACACTTGCGCCAACCTGGTCGGTCGTCTGTCCTTTGGCCAGATCATCGACAAGCTCGGCGCCTATAAGTCGCTGCTCATCAGCCTTGTCGTCACCATCGTCGCGCTCGTCATCATGTCGATGAGCTTTACACAGGCCATGTTCTTTGTGGCGCTCGCCTTGCTCGGCTTTAGCTTTGGCGCCCTGCTCGTCATCTACCCGCCGCTCACCGGTGGCGCCTTTGGTACCAGCAACATCGGCGTCAACTACGGCATCATGTTTTTGGGCTACGCCGCCTCCACCTGGATCAGCCAGCCCATCACCGCCGTGCTGTATCACGCCGAGGCCGGCAGCGCCGCCTACCAGCAGTCCTTCTACGGTGCCATCGTAATCGCCGCAATCGCCGTCGTGCTCACCGTCTACATGATGGTCTCCGACAGCAAGAAGAAGTCCGCCTAGTTTTGCTTGATGCGGCAAGGACCGCCCCCTTGCCGCATTCCACCGCCACCAGTATTAAGGAGTCGAAATGTCTGAGCTCAACCCCGTCCGCATTGCCGTTATCGGCGCCGGCGCCATGGGCCGCAACCACATCCGCTTTGTCACCGAGGAGCCCGAGGCCGAACTCGTTGCCATCGCCGACGCCTTTGAGGGCGCCCGTGCCACGGCCGAGGCCGCCGGCGTGCCGTTTTACACCGATCCCGCTCAGATGATGGACGAGGTCAAGCCCGAGGCCGTCATCATCGCCACGCCCAACGACCTGCACCTGGGCGTTGCCCGCGAGGCTGTGAGGCGCAACATCGTGCCGCTGGTCGAAAAGCCGATCTCCAACGACCTGGAGGATGCCCAGGCCTTCGCCGCCGAGGCCGAGACCGCCGGCGTGCCCGTGCTCGTGGGCCAGCACCGTCGCCACAACCCCTTCGTCAACAAGGCCAAGGAGATCATCGAGTCCGGCGAGCTGGGCAAGCTTACTGTTTCGAGCTTCCACTACATGATCTATAAGAATGACGAGTACTTCGATGTCGAGTGGCGTCGCAAGAAGGGTGCCGGCCCGATCCTGGTCAACCTGGTGCACGACGTCGACCTGCTCCGCTATCTGCTGGGCGAGCCCGTTGCCGTCCAGGGTATGCAGTCCAGCGCCGCCCGCGGTTTTGAGACCGAGGACTCCGCCGTGGTCAACGTCCGTTTTGCCGATGGCGCGCTCGCAAGCATGACCATCTCCGACGCCGCCGCCAGCCCCTGGAACTGGGAGGCAACCGCTCGCGAGGATCCGCAGTATCGTCCCTTCGACGCCGACGCCTACTTTATCGGCGGCACTAAGGGCGCCCTTTCGCTGCCCCGCCTGCACCAGTTCTCCTACGACGGCGCCTCCAACTGGCACAAGCCGCTGCAGATGGAGATCCCGGCCGTCGACCCGGCGCTGCCGCACAAGATGCAGCTCAAGCACTTTGTGAAGGTCGTTCGCCGCGAGGTCGAGCCCGTCGTGACCCCCGCCGACAACGTTAAGACGCTCACGCTGCTTAACGCCATCAAGGAGGCCGCCGAGACCGGCCAGCTCGTCGAGCTGTAATGCCTTAAGAGCGGCCGCGGCAGAAACCCCATGCCGAACCCCTCGGTCCGCCACAAATATGCCCCTCTTCTTTGCCCCGCGAGCAGCCTCCTGCCCGCGGGGCTTTTTGCTACCTTAACGACGATTTTTCTGGGGCGGGGGCTATTTTGCACCTCGGCTTGATTCGTTCGCCACCAAATGGGCCTATCTACTACGTTTAACCGATTACCCTCAACCATGCCGAATTTCCTAAAATAAAAAGCGCAGGTAGACGGCTTGCGTATTTTCGGAAAACCGGGGGATGGTCGACCCATACGGTTCAAACGTAGTAGATAGACCGTTTTCGTGGCGCGGCCCCAAAAACAGTCTTTTGGGACGGGTGGTATCCTTGGTAGCTCTGTGCCGCAAACGCACCTTAAACGCAAGGAGTCCCATGGATCTTATCGCCCAGCTCGCCCGCGAGCTCAACCTTAAGGCCGCCAACATCGAGGCGGCCGTCAAGCTCATCGACGAGGGCAACACCATCCCCTTTATCTCGCGCTACCGCAAGGAAGCAACGGGCGGCATGGACGACGTCGCCCTGCGCGCGCTCGACGAGCGCCTGTCCTACCTGCGCAATCTTGAGCAGCGCAAAGAGGACGTCGTTCTGCTCATCGACGCCCAGGGCAAGCTCACGCCCGAACTCGAGCAGCAGATTCGCGAGGCCACGCAGCTCCAGCGTGTCGAGGACCTCTACAAGCCCTACCGCAAAAAGCGCATGACCCGCGCGCAGAAGGCCCGCGAGGCCGGCCTGGAGCCGCTCGCCAACATGATCATCATGCAGGCCTCGGCCAAGGGCAGCGCACTCGACGCCGCCGCGGACTACGTCAACGAGGAGGCCGGCTTTGACACGCCCGAAAAGGCGCTCGCCGGCGCCGCCGACATCGTGGCAGAGACGGTAGCCGAGGACCCGGAGAACGTCGCCGACCTGCGCGCCTTTACGCAAAACACCGCCGATATCGTCGTCGAGGCCACCGACCCCACCGAGAAGACCCCCTACGAACCCTACTACAACTTTGATGAGCCGCTGCGCCGTATACCCAACCACCGCGTACTGGCTATCGACCGCGGCGAGCGCGAGGGCAAACTCCGCGTGCGCGTGAACGTCGACGGCGCTGCCGCCACGGCGCGCCTCGGCAGCCGCTGGCCCCGTCGCCAAGGCGTCTTCGCTCCCGTCTTTGACGCCGCCATCGCTGACGGTTACAAGCGCCTGATGGCCCCTTCGCTGGAGCGCGAGGCCCGCGCCAAACTCACCGTTCGCGCCCAGACCGAGGCCATCAACGTCTTTGCCAAGAATCTCGAGGGGCTGCTCTCGGCACGCCCCGTGCGCGGTGCCCGCGTGCTCGCGCTCGATCCGGGCTACCGTACCGGCTGCAAGGTCGCCGTCATGGACGAGACCGGCAAGCTGCTCGACCACGGCGTGGTCTACCCCACCAAGCCACGCCACGACGTCGCCGGCACCAAGCGCGAGCTCGCCCGCCTCGTCAAGAAGGACGGCGTCAACACCATCGTCATCGGCAACGGCACTGCCAGCCGCGAGACCGAGGAAGTCGTCTCGGAGTTCATCGCCGAGCAGGCGCCCAGCCTTCGCTACACCATCGTCAACGAAGCCGGCGCGTCGGTGTACTCCGCCTCCGAGCTCGCCAGTCAGGAATACCCCGACCTGGACGTCACCGTTCGTGGCGCCATGAGCCTGGGCCGCCGTTTGCAGGACCCGCTGGCAGAGCTCGTCAAGATTCCGCCCCAGTCCATCGGCGTCGGACAGTACCAGCACGACCTTGACCAGGCCGAGCTTTCGCGCACCCTGGGCCACGTCGTGGAGGACGTCGTCAACCGCGTGGGCGTCGACGTCAACACCGCGAGCGCGAGCCTGCTGGGATACGTATCGGGCATCACGCCGAGTGTGGCCAAGAACATCGTGGCGTACCGCGAGGAAAACGGCGCCTTTATCGATCGCCGCCAGCTTAAGAAGGTCCCCAAGCTGGGACCTAAGGCGTATCTCAACGCCGCGGGCTTTTTGCGCATCAGCGGCGGCAAGAACCCGCTCGACGCGACAAGCGTCCACCCCGAGAGCTACGAGGTGGCGACGACCGTCTTGGAGCGCGCCGGCGTTGCGGCAAGCGAGCTTAGCCGCGGCGGCGTGCCCGACATCGAGCGCCGCCTGGGCAGCATCTCGGCGCTGGCAAGCGACCTGGACTGCGGCACCCTGACGCTCATCGATATTGTCAACGAGCTCAAGAAGCCCGGCCGCGACCCACGCGACGACGCGCCCGAGGTGGTCTTTAGCCGCTCGGCGCTTTCCATCGACGACCTGGAACCCGGCATGGAGCTCAAGGGCACGGTGCGCAACGTCGTCGACTTTGGCGCCTTCGTCGACGTGGGCGTGCACCAGGACGGCCTCGTGCACATCTCCAAGCTGGCCGATCGCTTTGTCAAGCACCCGAGCGACGTGGTGCGCGTCGGCGACACGGTCAAGGTGTGGGTCGAGAAGGTCGATCGCGACCGCAAGAAGATTTCGCTCACCATGGTGCCGGGCAAATAGCCGTCAAAGCAAAGGTACCCCCTCCGGCGACGTGCAAAAAGGCGAGTTTTCAGCATTTCCCGAGCCCTCCGAGGCGTCTCAGAGAGCCATAAAAGCAAAAACGGCCCCCGTTTTGGCGTTTTCAGAGCCAAAACGGGGGCCGTTCCGTGCCGTGGGGGCGATCATACCCAATGACAGACCCCCTTCTTTGCTGAAAAGTCGCGATTTTGCACGTCGCCGGAGGGGGTACCTTTGCTTACGGCAGGATATGGAAGCCCAGAGCGGCGATACCCCAGGGGCGTCGGCGCTGCCAACGACCAAGGCCAACGCACGTCATCGGCTCAAACGGAATAATCCGAAAAGAACCCTTGTGCCCGCCTACAATCAAAGAAAGGGCACGCCACGTCGCGGAGGGTCTATGTACGCCAGCAAACTCGTCACCATCACATCGGGCAAAAAAGAATACACGCTCGATGCCACGCGCATCCTGTACGTCCAGATGAAGCGCAACGATGCGTTTATCCATATGTCCGACGGGGAGCTGCACGACATCCGCGTCACGCTACGGGAGCTGCGCGAAATCTTAGGCAGCGGCTTTTTGCTCGCGCATCGCAGCTGCCTGGTTTCGGCGCGCGCCATCCACGATATCACCGATACCATCAACCTCATCAACGGCGAGAAACTTGAATATATCGTGCGACGCAAGCGCCAACTCCGCGAAGAGCTACGAGTCTGGCGCGCGTCGTTCATAAAAGATCACGAGCAGCGAAATGCCCCCGCCACCCCCGAGGGCTACCGCGCCCACTATGCGAGTTTCGATGGCATGCCCTTTGCCTTTACCGATATCGAAATGGTTCTCGACGGGCAACGCCAGGCGGTAGACTGGGTGTTTCGATACGGCAACGACGCCCTTGCACGGCTCGAGAAGGTGCCACTCGACCGGCTTATCGGCCACTCATTTGGCAGCATCTTTCCCAACATGGACGGCAAGTGGCTCCGTTGCTACGAACGAGCTGCGTTTTTGGGCGAGACGCTCGAGCTCATCGATTACAGCCCCGAGATCGACACGTACCTTAAGGTCGTCTGTTTTCCGACGTTTACTGGCCATTGCGGCTGCATCCTGTTTGACATCCAAAACATCAATTACGCGCGTAGCAGCCCCGACGCCGACCACGCCCTTGCGCTGTATTTTGGATACGAGGAAGCGGCCGGCCACCAGTCGTTGCCCCACGTTCATTAAATAGAAATACTCTCCTTACTATTTGGGACGAAACGACATAAGACGGGACGAACTTTTCTTTTCACAGACACCAAATCACTGATAATAAAACAATCTATGGTTTTGTACTTGATGATGGATGACGTGCAAAAAGCACCAGCACCATCAAGCGCTGCCCCGGTTGACCGCACAAACGGCGCCGGGGCAATTTGTGATAAAGGAGCTGTTCCATGAAACGCTTACCGGCCACCCAAGGGCATCGAAGATCACGGGCAATGCTGTCCCTTACGCTCTGCTCTATCGCGGCGCTCTCGGCAACGCTCTTTGCGGGCACGCCGTCAACAAATGCCTATGCGGGCGAAACGGTGTCCCACGACCTTTACGCCAAAACGCAGCTCACACTCTCGCTCGACGTCGACAACAAGTACTACGACGGCAAAGAGCTTAAACCCGAGTACAAAGCAATCGACCCCACGACGGGCGATCCCGTGGAGGTCAAGGGCGAAGTATCGTACGTTAAGGTCACCGGCGCCGACGGCAAGAGCATCGAGCCCGAAAAACCGCTCGATGGAGCGCCTAAGGACGCCGGCACGTACCGTGTGACGTACACTGTGACCGGCACCGACAACTACCTGGGCGGAAGCATCTCGCAGGACGTGCGCATCTACCGTGCTTTGCCCAACCCCGAGTCGCCCGCGCTTGAGCCCATTAAGTTCCGCGAGGGCCTCAAGGCTTCCGAAGAGCCCTTCCCGGCGCAGCCCGAGGATGGAACGTGGTCATGGACAAGGCGTGTCGCAAACCAGGTTGTCGAGAAACCCGGTGTTGTCACCGCACTCGCCATGTTCACGCCCAATAACACCAACTATGCCGTTGTGTACCGCTACCTCACATTTGAGGCTTATAAGGATGCGCCCTCCGCGCTCAAGCGGCTCAAGCTGACCATCACGGCTAAGGACAAGACCTACGACGGCCAACCCTATAGCGACTCCCTTGTCACGACGACGGCCGTCGATGCCGAGACCGGCGAGCCCGTCGAGGTCAAAGGCAAGTTAACCTTCTACCGGGTCAAGAAAAACAACGATAGGGACGACCCTTGGTGGAACAACATCTTCAGCTCTGCCGGCGGCCACGAAGTGACATGGACGGTCGAGAGCACCGATGAATACCTAGGGGGCGAGGTCTCCACGCGCTTCCTGATCGAGCAGGCCCCGGCCCCGACCATCACCGTGAATGACGCTACCGGCACCTGGCACGGCAGCGAGCCTGCCTACACCTACACCGTCTCTGGTTTGATTCCCGCCGACGAGGGCAAGACCGTCCTCGCCAAGGGCACCAAGGCCGTGCTCGACCGGGACATCACGGGCGACAAGGGCTACCAGGATCTCGACGCCGGCGTCTACGCGGCCGCCATCACCGTCAAGGACCCGCAGCTCATTAGGAACGCAGGCGGCGACTGCTCCAACTATAAGAACGGCATCTTCGTCAAAGCGGGCACGCTCACCGTCGCGCCGGTGACGCCCACGGCCACCGTGACCGCCAAGAACAAGACCTATGACGGGACGCCCGCCGAGGTGACCGGCTCGATCACCGACCCGACCTCCGGGAAGAAGCTCGACAGCTCCTACACCCTCACCTATTACCGCAACAACGATGGCGAGCTCGAACCGCTCAACGCGGCGCCCGTCGACGCCGGCAGCTACACGGTCGTCATGAACGTGCCCGCCCGGACCAACTACAACGCGTGCGAGGCCCGCTGCGACTTCACCATCGCCAAGGCCGCGGCGCCCACGATCACCGTGAAGGACGCCAGCGGCACCTGGCGCGGCAGCGAGCCCAAATACGCCTATACCGTCTCCGGCCTGGTCGACGCCGATAAGGACAAGAACGTCCTCGCCGAGGGAACCAAGGCAGAGCTCGACCAGCACATCACCGGCGACAAGGGCTACAAGGATCTCGATGCCGGCGTCTACACGTCCGCCATCACCGTCAAGAACCCGCAGCTCAACAAGGATGCAGGTAGCAACTACGAGAACGGCATCACCGTCAAGGCGGGCACGCTCACCATCGCGCCCGTGACGCCCACGGCCACCGTGACCGCCACGGGCAAGACCTATGACGGGGCGCCCGCCGAGGTAACCTGCTCGATCACCGACCCGATCACCGGGGAGAAGCTCGACAGCGCCTACAGCCTCACCTATTACCGCAAGAAGGACGGTAAGCTCGCACAGCTCGACGGGGCACCCGTCGACGCCGGCAGCTACACGGTCGTCATGAACGCGCCCGCCCGGACCAACTACAACGCGTGCGAGGCCCGCTGCGAATTCACCATCGCCAAGGCCCCGGCACCGACCATCACCGCAAATGACGTCACCGTCACCTGGCGCGACGCCGAGCCCGCCTACACCTATACCGTCTCCGGCCTGGTTCCTGCCGATAAGGACAAGGACGTCCTCGCCAAGGGCACCAAGGCAGAGCTCGACCGGGGCGTCACGGGCGACAAGGGCTACCAGGGTCTCGATGCCGGCGTCTACGCGTCCGCCATCACCGTCAAGGACCCGCAGCTCAACAAGAGCGCGGGCGCCAACTATGAGAACGCCATCACCGTAATCGCGGGCACGCTCACCGTCTCCCCGCTGACGCCCAAGGCCGCCGTGGACGCCGCGGGCAAGACCTATGACGGGACGCCCGCCGAGGTCACCTGCTCGGTCATCGACCCGACCTCCGGGGAGAAGCTCGACAGCTCCTACAGCCTTACCTACTACCGCAACAGCGACGGCGAGCCCGAGGCGCTCGACGGGGCGCCCGTCGACGCCGGCAGCTACACGGTCGTCATGAACGTGCCCGCCCAGACCAACTACAGCGCCTGCGAGGCCCGCTGCGACTTCGCCATCGCCAAGGCCGCCGCGCCCACGATCTGCGTCGACAGCATCGTCGGCGCGATCGGTGCGGCAGAGCCCGCCTACACCTTTACAGTCGATGGCCTCAAGGGCAAGGACACTCGCGAAGGCGTCCTGGCGCCCGACACGGTAGTCCAGCTCGACACCACCAAGACCGATGGCAAGACCTATGCGGAGCTTGGCCTTGGTACCTACAAGGACGCCCTCACCGTTGTGGAGCCGCGCATGACGTCCGCCGGCAGCAACAACTACAAGTCCAACATCACCGTGAAGCCCGGCACGCTCACCGTTAAGTCCTTCCAGCTTGATCTGAGCGTCAAGGCCGTGTCCAAGACCTACGACGGCGATCCCGCCAAGGTGAGCTTTACCATCACCGAGCCCAACACGGGCAAGAAGTTTGACGCGAAGGGCACGCTTAGCTACGTTGCGCTTGCGGGTGATACGGCAACGCCGCTGGCTGAGGCGCCCACGGACGCCGGAACATACAAGGTTATCCTGACGGTTGAGGACACCGGCGGCTACCACGGTGGCACCGCCGAGGCTACGTTCAGCATCGATAAGGCCACGCCCACCCTCAAACTCGAAGCTACATCCAAGGTCTACGACGGCAATCCCGCCAAGATCACAACAAAGGTGCTCGGCGTTGACGACAAGGCGATCAAGGGCGCCGGCGCGCTCACCTTTGCTAGCGCCGAGGGCGAGGCCCTTGCCGAAAGCCCCGTTAACGCCGGAAGCTACACGGTCACGCTCTCCACAGCCGAGTCGACCAACTACCGCGCCGCCCAAACGTCGAAGGACTTCACCATCGCCAAGGCCGCAGCTCCGACCATCACCGTCAAGGACGCGAGCGTTGTCTTCGGCGAACCCGAGCCCGCTTACTCGTATGAGGCGAGCGGCCTTGCCGGCAACGACAATGCCGAGGACGTTATCGCGCAGGGCACGACCGCCGCGCTCGATTCCAAGCTCGACTACAGCGCGCTCGACGCTGGTGAGCACAAGGATGCCATCACCGTCGCAAACCCGCAGCTGAGCGAGAACGGCGCCATCAACTACGAAGCCAACATCAAGGTGGTGCCCGGCACGCTGACCATCGAGCCCGCCAACGTCACGGGTGCCATCGCGGTCGAGGACAAGACCTACGACGGCAAGCCCGTTGAGCCCGCGGTGGAGATCGCCAACGCCGCCGGCAAGAAGGTTAATGCCAGCCACGAGGTCAACTACTACCTGCTCGACGGCAAGGAGCGCACCGAGGACCTGGGCGCCGCCGCGCCCAAGAACGCGGGCAGCTATGAGGCCGTGCTCCGCGTGACCGACACGGTCAACTACCGCGCCGACGAGGCCTCGTGCACGTTCACCATCGCCAAGGCCCCGGCACCGACCATCACCGCAAATGACGTCACCGTCACCTGGCGCGACGCCGAGCCCGCCTACACCTATACCGTCTCCGGCCTGGTTCCTGCCGATAAGGACAAGGACGTCCTCGCCAAGGGCACCAAGGCAGAGCTCGACCGGGGCGTCACGGGCGACAAGGGCTACCAGGGTCTCGATGCCGGCGTCTACGCGTCCGCCATCACCGTCAAGGACCCGCAGCTCAACAAGAGCGCGGGCGCCAACTATGAGAACGCCATCACCGTAATCGCGGGCACGCTCACCGTCTCCCCGCTGACGCCCAAGGCCGCCGTGGACGCCGCGGGCAAGACCTATGACGGGACGCCCGCCGAGGTCACCTGCTCGGTCATCGACCCGACCTCCGGGGAGAAGCTCGACAGCTCCTACAGCCTTACCTACTACCGCAACAGCGACGGCGAGCCCGAGGCGCTCGACGGGGCGCCCGTCGACGCCGGCAGCTACACGGTCGTCATGAACGTGCCCGCCCAGACCAACTACGGCGCCTGCGAGGCCCGCTGCGACTTCGCCATCGCCAAGGCCGCGGCGCCCACCATCACCGTAAAGGACGCGAGCGTTGTCTTCGGCGAGCCCGAGCCCGCCTACTCGTTTAAGGTGAACGGCCTTGTCGGCGGGGACAAAGCCGAGGACGTTATCGCGCAGGGCACGACCGCCGCGCTCGATTCCAAGCTCGACTACGGCGCGCTCGACGCAGGCAAGCACAAAGATGCCATCACCGTCGCAAACCCGCAGCTGAGCGAGAACGGCGCCGTCAACTACGAAGCCAACATCAAGGTGGTGGCCGGCACGCTGACCATCGAGCCCGCCAATGTCACGGGCACCATCGCGGTCGAGGACAAGACCTACGACGGCAAGCCCGTTGAGCCCGCGGCGGAGATCGCCAACGCCGCCGGCAAGAAGGTTAATGCCAGCTACGAGGTCAACTACTACCTCCTCGACGGCGACGAGCGCTCCGAGGACCTGGGTGCCGCCGCGCCCAAGAACGCGGGCAGCTACGAGGCCGTGCTCCGCGTGACCGATACGGTCAACTACCGCGCCGATGAGGCCTCGTGCACGTTCACCATCGGCAAGGCCGCCGCGCCCACCATCACCGTGGAGGACGCCACCGGCACCTGGCGCGGCAGCGAGCCCAAATACGTCGTTACGGTCGAGGGACTCGCCGACGGCGAGACCGCCGATAGCGTCATCCAGTCGACTGCCGCCGCGCTCGACTTCCAGAAGATTTCCCAGGACACGGGAAGCGACGTGACGTCCTACGCCGACCTTGCTGTAGGCACATACGCAGACGCCATCACCGTCGCAAACGCACAGCTAACGGATGCCGGCAAGGTTAATTACCAGAGCGGCATCACCGTGATCCCCGGCACGCTCACGATCGAGGTGACGCCGCTCACGCTCAAGCTCGACGTGGCGTCCAAGACCTATGACGGCGCGCCCGTCGCTGCCGTCTGGTCGGTCGTTGACCCCTTAACGGGCAACGCGCTCAATGATCTCGGCACGCTCACCTACTACGAGATCGTCGACGGCGTGCCCACCAAGCTCAAGGAGGCTCCCACCAACGCAGGCACCTACCTGGCCGAGCTTTCCGCCAATGTCCCGGCCAGCTACACCGCCGAACCCGTCACGGCATCGTTCAGCATCTACCGGGCGACGCCCAACCCCGATACGCCCCAGCTCGACAACCTCGAGCTGCGCGACGGCCTGACCTTTGCGGACGTGACCATCCCCAACGACCCCAATGGATCCTGGAGTTGGGCCGACAGCACGTGCGCCATCACGGAAGCCGGCACCGAGAGCGGCCTTGCCATCTACACGCCTGTCGACATGCAGAACTTCTCCCGCACGACACGCGTGCTCAGCTTCAACGTTGTCGACGGCACCGAGCCTAGCCCTGAGCCCACGCCCGGAAAGCCCAAGCCCACGCTGACCATCGAGGTAACGTCCAAGGTCTACGACGGCGCGCCGGCGAGCATCACGACCGAAGTCCACGACGCCATGCCGATGAGCATCACGACCGAGGCCCGCGACAGCGCTACGGGCGCGGCCCCGACCGTAAACGGCACCCTCACCTATTTCGAGGTCACGGACGACAGCTTCACCAAACTGGACATGGCCCCCGTCAACGCTGGCCACTACGCCGTGCTCTTCGAGGTTGCCGAGACTGACGAGTACGCCGCCGGCAGCGTTACCACCATCTTCGACATCTACCGCGCCGCCCCCACGCCTCAGGCGGCACCGCACCCCGACCCGACGACCCCCGGCCCGACACTCCCCGACCTGCCGCTCACCGGCGCCCTCAAGCTCGGTGACCAGCAGCTCCCGGCAGACGATGAGGGCACCTGGGCCTGGGTTGCCCCCGAAACCGCACTCACGGCAACGGGCAACTACCGCTTCTTGGCGTGTTACACGCCCAACGACGCGCGCAACTACGCAAGCGTTTTTGGATGGTGGACGGTCAACGTCGTTGATGCCGCAGAACCGAACCCCGAGCCCACTCCGAGCCCGACGCCAAATCCTGCGGATCCCGGCAACACCAAGACCACCAAGACCGTTACGACCACGACGAGCACCGCATCCAAGATCCCCAACACGGGCGACCGCACGCTCGCTATCGTCGCGAGCTTGGGAATCGCCGGGGGCATCATCGTTGCAGCCGCGTTGATGTTCATCAAACGTCGCGCATAGCGCAGCGCAAACATCCTAGAGGGCGCCCCGGCCACACAGCCGTGGCGCCCTCTTTTTTGCGCGCAACGCAAAACGGCCCCGCCAAAAACGCATGGCGGGGCCGCGAAGCAAGGGTCCCCCTCTTCGCGACGTGCAAAATGGCGAGTTTTCAGCATTTCCCGGTGGCTCCGAGGCGTCTCTGGGGCTCCTCAGAGAGCCATAAAAGCAAAAACGGCCCCCGTTTTGGCGTTTTCAGAGCCAAAACGGGGGCCGTTCCGTGCCACGGGGACGATAACGAGGCCCCTCTTTGCTGAAAAGTCGCGTTTTTGCACGTCGCCGGAGGGGGTACCTTTGCTTACGGCAGGATATGGAAGCCCAGGGCGGCGATATCCTTGGCAAAACCGCGCACGGTGTCGAGCGAGACCTCGTACGGGTCACGGCCGATGTTCTTGCGCTTGGCCAGGATGCCGTTGGGCACCGTGATGATCTGGCAACCGCAGGCCTCTGCCTGGTAAATGTTGATGAGCTCACGCGTGGATGCCCACAGGACCTCGCAGTTGGGCTTGACGGCGGCCTTCTTGACCGACTCCGTCATAAACGGAATGGGATCGACACCGGTGTCGGCGATACGGCCGGCAAAGAGCGAGATGATAGACGGCGTCTCGGCGTCAACGGCCTCGACCATCTCGTCGACCTGCGCAGGGGTAAAGATGGTGGTGACGTTGACCTTGATGCCGTCGGCGGAAAGCTTGCGCACCAGCTCGGCGGTGGACTCGCCCTTGGTGGTCACGCACGGAATCTTGACGTAGACGTTCTCGGCCCAGGTAGCGATCTCGCGGGCCTCGACCTCCATGGTCTCGACGTCGTCGGCAAAGACCTCAAACGACACGGACACATCGGTAATGTGGGCCAGAACCTCCTTGGCAAACGCGCGGTAATCCGTCACGCCGCCCTTCTTCATAAGGGACGGGTTGGTCGTGAAACCCTGGACGTTGCCGTTCTCGTACATGTCGAGCATGCCCTCGAGGTTTGCACCGTCAGCGAACACCTTGATTGCCATCTGCCTGATTCCTTTCGTTTGCATACGGGCGTTGAGCTGCTAAACACTTTACCTACGTTTATCAAGGCGTGAACTGCGGTTTTTTATCTTCTCGGCGAACGGTATAAACACCTCAGCGTTTGAATTGATAAATCGATTAAGCATGTAAAACCCGTGAGCGGCGGGACGAAAAGCGCCAGAACGAAGGGGCAGAACGGCGAAATAATTAGATCAACCCAAAGTGGCGCATGGCGGTGACGGTGCCGTCGTTTGCGACGTCATCGGTCACGTAGTCGGCAACCGCCTTGACCTCGGGCATGGCGTTGCCCATGGCCACGGCCGTCTCGACGGCAGCGAGCATGCCCAGGTCGTTGCCCGAATCGCCAAAGCCAAAGGTGCGCCCGTTGCCAGTGCGGCCCAGATACTCAAGCGCTCGCGCCACGCCCACGCCCTTGTCGATGCCCTTGGGGCTCAGCTCGCGGTTCGAACCGCCGGTATTGCACAGCTCAAAGTTGCAATCGATAAAGCCGTCGTCGTTGGCCACGCGAGCCAGGTTGGGCGCGTTAAGGCACACCTTGCCCACGCGCAGACGACCGTCGATGCGCATCTCCTCGACACTGTGCACCACAGTGGCACCGATCAACGTCGACTGCTCGGCGCCCGCGGGCTCCAGCGCAAAGGTCGCAGCGTTGGCCTCGAAAAAGGCCTCGAACCCTGCCGCAACAATGCGACGCACGAGCTCCTCGACAATGTCCTCGTCAAAGCAATCCTCGTGCACCACGCGTCCCTCGACCTCGAGCGTAGCACCCGCCATGGCCACGATACCCGCGGGCTCCAGAGCGCGCAGGCCATCGGCAATCAGCCACAAGGGGCGGCCCGTGCAGATAAACGCCTTGTGCCCCGCATCGCGCAGGCGATGAAACGCCTCGATGACCGCGCGCGAGGGACGCACCGCCGAAAAGTCCTTATCGGTCATGTTGTCGGGGTCGAACGACGTCAGCGTGCCGTCCACGTCAAAAAACAACACAGCGGAATCGGGGCACGCATCAATCATATGGGTTCCTTTCGAGGGCGATGGCAAGCGGAGCATCCATCATATAATGGAGCGACGCAATCAGAGAGGTCACCCATGGAATTTTATGCAAGCTGCCCCGAGGGCTTTGAGTCCGCACTCGCCGACGAGCTTAAACGGCTCGGGCTTTCGCATGTCCGCCGCCTTAAGGGCCGCGCCACGTTTGAGGGCGAGCTTGAGCAAGGCTACCGCGCGTGCCTGTGGTCGCGCCTGGCCAGCCGTGTGTTTGTGGTGCTCGGGCGCTTTGAGGCGCAGGATGCCGACGAGCTGTACGACGGCGTTTACGACATTGCCTGGGAAAACATCGTCCGCCCCGGCGCCACGATTGCCATCACCGCCCGCGGCGTGACCGAGCAGCTGCGCAACACGCGCTTCTCGGCCCTGCGCGCCAAGGACGCACTGTGCGACCGCCTGGCCGAGACCACAGGCCGCCGCGCCGATGTCGATGCCGCCGACCCCGACGTCCACCTGCTGCTTTCGCTGCGCCAGCGCCGCGCGAGCATAAGCCTGGATCTTTCGGGCGATCCGCTGTTCAAGCGCCTGCCGCCTGCCGCGACCCGCGCCGGCGAGGGCACGCACGTGCTGCGCCCCGACTACGCCGCCCTGGTGCTGGCGCAGGTCGGCTGGACCGCGCTGTGCGAGCGTGAGCTGACGGCCGACGACTACGAAAACGAGGCCCTGCCCACGCTGATCGACGCCTCGTGCGCCGGCGGCGGCCTGCTGCTAGAGGCCGTGAACATCCTGACCGATCGCGCCCCGGGCACCGCGCGCGAGCGCTGGGGCTTTGAGGGTTGGCAGCTGCATGACGCCGCCCTCTGGGAGCAGCTGCTTGCCGAGGCACGCGAGCGCGAGACGGCAGCGCGCGAGCGCCAGGCGCGCATCGTGGCCGTGGACATCGACCCCGCCGCCCGCAAGACCGCCGAGCGCATGGTCAAGTGCGCCGGCTACAGGCGCTTTGTCGACTTTTGCGCCGCCAAGCCCGCCACCGTGCTGGACCACGCGGGCGCTGTCGCCGGCGCCGCCCTGGTCGCAGACACCACCGAGACCCCGCTCTCGCTCATGCACGACGCCATGACGCTGGTCGGCGAGCTGCGCCGCGCGCCCGAACTTGCCTCGGCGCCGGTCGCCGCGCTCACCCGCGACGGCCTTATGGCCCGCGCGCTCCACGCCGAGCCCGCGCGCTCCATCGCCGTCATGCCCAACAACGAAGAGGCAACTATCGAGGTATGGCCCTCACTCGACCGCGCTGCCGCAGCATTCGAAGCTGCGACCAGCGCGGACGCCGAGAACCAGACCGCCGCGCATGCCGAGGACGAAGCCACCAACACCCCCATGCCCGAACCTGCCGCCACACTCGACCTGGGCGACGGCAAGCCGCTGCCCGTGCTCATCCCCGAGTCCGAGCAGTTCGCCAACCGCCTGCGCAAGAACGCCCGCCTGCGTCGCAAGTGGGCAAAGCGCGAGGGCGTGAGCTGCTACCGCGTCTACGATGCCGACCTGCCCGACTACTCCGCCGCCATCGACCTGTACGAGGGTTGCCCGCAGACGCCGGGCCGCTGGCTCGTCATCGCCGAATATGCCGCACCCAAGACCATCGACCCGGCACTGGCCCAGGCCCGTATGCTCGACATCTTGGCCATCGCGCCGCGCATCCTGGATGTTCCGGCCGAACACGTGCACACCAAAGCCCGTATGCGTTCGCGCGGCGGCTCGCAGTACGGCAAGCAGGGCGCCGGCAAGGGCGGCTCGGGCGAGCGCGCCAATATCGCGCGCCGTCGCCTGCCGCTCATCGAGGAGGGCGGCCTGACCTTTGCCGTCAACTTTGACGACTACCTGGACGTGGGCATCTTCTTGGACCACCGCGTCACGCGCAACCTGGTGCGCGAGCACGCCAAGCAGGCGCGCCGCTTCCTCAACCTGTTCGCCTACACCGGCACCGCCACCTGCTATGCGGCCGACGGCGGCGTCGAGGAGACCGTGACGGTCGACCTCTCCAACACCTACCTGGACTGGGCCGAGCGCAACATGCGCCAGAACGGCTTTGTGGGGCCGCAGCATCACTTTGTGCGCGACGACGTGCTCGCCTGGATTCGCGACCAGCGGCAGACGCGCAATCGCTGGGACCTGATCTTTGTCGACCCGCCCACGTTTTCGAACTCGTCCAAGATGGGCCGCCGCACCTGGGATGTTCAGCGCGACCATGTTGAGCTTTTGGCCGGCGTATCGCGCCTGCTCGCACAGGGTGGCCATGCCATCTTTAGCTGCAACCTGCGCGGCTTCCGCCCCGAGACGCGCAAGCTCGCGCGCGCGGGCGTCGTGCTGGAGGACATTACGGCGCAGACCATCCCCGAGGACTTCGCGCGCAACCAGAAGGTGCATCATTGCTATATCGTGCGCCGTCTGCCCATCGAGGACGCCATGGCCGAAGTCGGCTTTAGTGCCGAGGAAATTGCCGAGCGAACCGAGGAGCTGCGCAGCCCCGAGGCCCGCAAGCCCCGCGCAGCAGCGCCCGTGCACGCGCAGGCCGGCGACCGAGGGCCACGCGGCGACGGCAAGTCTGCCTTAGCAGGCAAGCCCAAAAAGAAGAAGTTCTACGCCAGCAAGCCCAAGGGCAAGTAACGCAAGTAACAAAAATGCGGTGGAATAGTTCCCAGACGGCCTCATCAAAGGCCAAAACGGGAACTATTCCACCGCGACTCATATAAAGGGGCCGCGCTCCGTCCTGCCCCTGACCGCGTTCTGCCCTACCCCTGGGTGACCAATCGGTAGCCGATGCCCACGTGCGTTTGGATATAGCGCGGATGTGCGGGGTCGGACTCAATCTTTTTGCGCAGCGTGCCCATAAAGACGCGCAGGCTCGCCAGATCGCTCTTGGTCGCCGTACCCCAAATCTCGTGCAAAATAAACTGGTGCGTCAGCACCTTGTCGGCGTTGTGTGCCAGCAAGCAGAGCAACTTGTACTCGATCGGCGTCAGGTGCAGCTCCTCGCCGTCCATCGTGGCGATGCCGGCGTCAAAGTCGATATGCAGCTCACCAGTATCGAACGAGCCCTCGGAGGCAACGCCGCCCATTTGCGCATACGAAAGACGCCTGAGCGTCGTGCGAATGCGCGCGAGCAGCTCCTCGACCGAAAACGGCTTGGTCAGGTAGTCGTCGGCACCGGCATCGAGTGCGCGAATCTTGTCCGCGTCCTCGCTGCGCGCCGAGACCACAATGATCGGCATGCCCGACCATGCGCGCACCGACTCCACCACCTTGACGCCATCCATATCGGGCAGGCCCAGATCGAGCAGCACAATGCTCGGTGCCTGCGACGAGGCAGCGGCGATAGCGGCATGGGCGGTCTCCACAGCCATATGGCGCAGGCCGTGCGCCTCGAGCGCGGCAACGATAAGGTTGCGAACGGCGGGATCGTCCTCAACGACCAAGATGAGCGGTTTTACGGCAGAGTTCGGCACGGCGCTACTCCTTATCAAACGAAACATCGGCGACGGGAAGCTCAATCGTAAAGACCGAGCCGTGCGGGTCCGCCGCGGCAACCTCTATGCTACCGCCATGCGCCAACGCAATGGAGCGGCAGAGCGAAAGTCCCAGGCCCACGCTGCGGTGGCTATCGGCAAGACCGTGGTTGGCAGTGTAGAACGACTCAAAGATTCGCTCGCGGTCCTCGGGCGCAATGCCCGGCCCGTCATCGGCCACCGAGCACGTCACGTGCCCATCATCGACGCCAATCGAAATCACGATATGCGAGCCTGCGGGCGTATAGGTGATGGCATTGTTCACCAGGTTCACCACGAGCTGCACCATCAGACGCGCGTCGACGTTAACGAGCGCCGGTTCATCGCACGCCACCACCTTAAGGTCGTGCTCGCGCACGGCCGGACTTACGTGGCGCAGCGCCTCCTCGACGATATCGTCCATGAGCTCGAGCGTAGTCGACAGATGCATGCCGCCGCCCTCGAGCTTGGTGATGGCAAGCAGGTTCTCGACGGTGGCGTTGAGCCACAGCGCATCCGAGCGAATGGACAGGAGCAGGCCGCGGCGCGTCTGGGCATCGAGCACCGCGGTGCCGGTCGAGCCCTGATCGAGCAGCACGTCGGCATTGCCCGAAATACTGGTGAGCGGCGTACGCAGATCGTGTGAGATGGAGCGTAGCAGGTTGGCGCGCAGCTGCTCGTTTTTGGCGAGCACCGCCGCCTCCTCGCGGGCCTCCATGGCGCGGGCGCGATCGAGTGCCAGCTCGCCTTCGCTCACGATGGCATCGGCAAGTGCCCGCTCCTCATGCGTCAGCACGTCGGGCTCGGCAACGATAGCCAGCACGCCCACCACCGAGGCGGGGTCGCCCGAGCGCACGAAGCCGTCGCCCGCGCGAACCGTCAGGTAGATGCCATAAAACGCCGAGCCGCCATAGGTGGCATCGAGCGGCGTTCCCACATAGGCGGACGCCGAGAGCCGCGGCGGCATCTGCGGCGCCAGCTCGTGCACCGGCGCGGCATCGCCCACGGCCGTGTATGTCGCACGCGGCAGCAGGTCATCGCCCTCGGCGTCGGCGCCGTACCACACGACCGGACGGCCCGAAAGACGCGCCAGCTGCGTGGCCATAGCGTGAACGATCTGCTGTTCGTCGGCGCAGCGCTGCAACATGCGGTTGGTCTCGAGCACCATATGCGTGCGGCGGTCGCTGGCGGCAGCCTGTGCCAAGGCGCGGCGCAGGGCCAGCGCAATGGAGCTCGACACGAGCGACACCGCAAACATGATAAAGAACATGCCGGGATAGACGCGGTCGATAAGCGACAGCGAGTAGCGCGGGTCGACAAACAAGAAGTTGTAGAGCGCCACGGCGGCAGCCGAGCTCAGCAAGCAATACAGGCGACTCCAGGTAAAGAATGCGCACAGCTGAACGGCGAACACATAGACGATCATGATGCTCGGCGCGAGACCCGGATGGTCGAGCAGCGCGCCCGCAATCGTCGCCGCGACCAGCAGCCCCACCGATACGCAGGCGTCATACAGAGGAGTGCGGCGCGTCAGCGTTGTACGCCGCCACCAAAAGCTATCGGCAATATCGCCGTCCGTACGGACGTCCATCAGCGCCCCGCCCCTCTCTCAAAAACAAAAACCACCACAAAGGGGACAGGCACCTTTGTGGTGGTTTCCCTTGTGGTGGTTCCAAGTGTATAGCCTTTGCAGCCTGCGGTCGTTAGACAAACAGCACGTGCGCGAGCAGGGCGCACACGCACGCCGCGACAAACACCAATGCCACGATCGAAATCACGCGATCGGCCATGTCCATGTTGGCACGATTCGTAAAGAACCGATCTTCGGCGGCGTCGACGCGCGCCTCACGCACCAGCTCGGTCGCAAGATCGCGACCGTCAAGCACCTTTGCATCCATGGTTTCCTCCCAGGACTCAATCCCCGTCATTACAAGCCCGCCCGTTCGCAGACAAACTTCGAGCGTCGACTACGGGCGCTCGTTGGGGGCCAGGCGCTGCATCTTGCTCACAGCCTTGAACTTGGTGAACAGCGGCACGTACTCAAAGCTCACGTTGGAGTTCTCCAGACCATACCAACGCGCGGGCGTACCGGCGGCGCGGCGGATGATGTACTTGAGCGTGATGGCCGTACGCTCGCTGGGCTCCACATCGCTTTCGGGCGCCAGAAGCTTACGGATCATGACGAACTTGAACGTGCCAATGTTGCCCGGATCCTTATAGACCGAGTAGTCGTGCGTCTGCGACGGCAGCTCGCCGGTGGCAGCCAGGTCCTGAACAACTTGGCGCAGGTAGGCGTTGACGCGCTGGTTGATCTTGTAGCCCAGGTACAGATGCACGCGGAACACGTAGTCGGTGCCGAACGTCTCGACCGAATAGGCAAAGGTATGCGGCTCGTCCATGGTCTCGACATTCACGAACCACCAGGCGCGAGCGCGCTTGGGATGCTTGTCCAAAATCGAGTAGACGATATCACGGTCGATGTAATCGGTATGGGTGTCCTTGGTCAGGTACACGATGTTGTCGCTCAGACGCTCGTAGCGATCGTCATCGCGCAGGCGCTTGAGCTGCGGCAGGTAGCTGCGCAGCGGCAGCAGCGTAAACTGGCGCTGCTCGACCGCCGTGCCGTTGTACCAGCACACCATAATGCCCATGATGAGTGCAGCCATGAGGATGGTGAAGTAGCCGCCGTGGAAGAACTTGGTGAGCGAGCTCACGAAGAAGAAGCCTTCGAGCAAAAGGAAGAAGGCCGCGAAGATCCACGGAGCAACCTTGAGCTTGCGCTCCTCGTGCAGGTAGAAGAAGAGCAGCAGCGTGGTGCACATCATAGTCAGCGTAATGGCAAGGCCGTAGGCGGCTTCCATATGCGCCGAGTTCTGGAACAACAGCACCACGATGACGCAGCCCACGAGCATGACGTTGTTGACCATGGGAATATAGAGCTGGCCCTTGGTCTCGGCAGGGTAGAAGACCTGCATGTGCGGCATGAGGTCCAGACGGCTGGCCTCGGACACCAGCGAGAATGCGCCGGTAATGAGCGCCTGCGAGGCAATGATGGCCGCGACGGTGGAAAGGCCGACGGCAAACGGACGCAGGCCCGGGGCGAGCATCTGGTAGAAGGGGTTGAGGTCGGCGATGCCCATGAGCTCGGGGTTGGCAGCGTTGTTGATAAGCCAAGCGCCCTGGCCCATGTAGGACAGCAGCAGGCAGCACTTAACGAACGGCCAGGTGGCGTAGATGTTGCCGCGGCCGACGTGGCCCATGTCGGAGTAGAGCGCCTCGGCACCGGTGGTGGCGAGGAAGCAGCTGCCCAGAATCATGATGCCCGCGTGGTTGTTGGGGCTCAGCAAAAAGGCGATGCCGCGCACCGGGTTGAGGCACAGCAGCACGGCGGGGTACTGAAAGACAAAGAACAGACCCGTGCCGCCCAGGAACAGGAACCACAGCGTCATGATGGGACCAAAGGCGTGACCGATCTTGGCCGTACCGATGCGCTGTACCAAGAAGAGCACGATGATGATGGCGAGCGTAATGGCGACGACGCGGCCCTGGTCGTCACCGAGCACGGCATGGACCGCCGGGATGGTGCGCAGGCCCTCGATGGCCGTGGTGACGGTAACGGCCGGCGTCAGGATGCCGTCGGCGAGCAGCGCGGCGCCACCCAGCATGGCGGGGATGATAAGCCACTTGCCGCAGCGCTTGACCAGGCTGTACAGGGCAAAGATGCCGCCCTCACCATGGTTATCGGCGCGCAGCGAGATGAGCACATACTTGATGGTGGTCAGCAGTGTGACCGTCCACACGACAAGGGAGAGCGCGCCGAGCACGAACTCCTCCGTGACGCTTCCGATGCCGCCGTTGCCGGCAACGAGCGCCTTGGTTACATACATGGGGCTGGTGCCGATATCGCCGTACACCACGCCCAGCGTGACGAGCATCGCCGAGATGCTCACAGGAATCGCAGCGTGCGAGGCTGCCTCCTTGGCCTTTTGTTCCATAAGCCGGTTTCCTTCCCAACTTTAATGTTCGAAGGGATTATAGGTAATCGGCCTATGCTTTAATGCACTGTTTTCCCAGCTAGATAAAGATTTATACAGTCTTTAGGCCACCGCGGCGATATGAAATGCGACAAAGAGACTGTCCCCTTGTCACATTCGTCATTTTCCGAGCCAGTTTTTGAACCACCACTCCATGGAGCGGCTCATCTCGGCCATAAAGGGACTGGTGTGCTTGCGGGTGTAGATGTCCACCACGCGCTCGCCCACCTCGCGGGCGTGCGGGCGGAACATCTCATCCATCTCGGTCACCTGCGCGTCCATGGTCGCGGCGTCCGCACGGCAGTAGCGCTCCTCGTGCACCAGGTTCACCACGGGGTGCGCAATGGCCGGACGCTCCTTACGGGGCGTGCCGATGATGAGCATCGACAGCGGCATGGTATAGGGCGGCAGATCGAGCAGCTCGGCAACTTCCTCGGCGTTCTCCACGATGTCGCCAATGTAGCAGCTTCCCAGCCCCAGGGCCTCGGCGGCAACCACGGCGTTTTGCGCGGCGATCACGGCGTCCTGGGCCGCGATGGCAAAGTCGCCCAAACCCGGCGCGCGGCGGGGCGCCTTGCCCGTGCGCTCGACAAACTCGGGCTCAAAGCAGCCCACGTGCTCAAACAGATCGATCCACTTTGCATAATCGACCACAAATATGAGTGCCCAGGGCGCCTTGGCAATCATGGGTTGGTGGTCGCACAGGTCGGCCAGACGGTCCAGCGTAGCCTGCTCGCGAATGCTCACGATGGAATACATCATCATGGCGCCTGCCGACGGCGCACGGCTCGCCGCATGCAGAATCGCCGCCCGCTGCTCGTCGGTCACCGCCACGGGGCGGTCGTCGTCATCACGCGCGAAGGCACGCGTGGAGGAACGGTGCTCCAACGTGTCCAGCACCGCATTGCCCGTCGTCTCGACCGGATAGCCGCACGTATCCACGCCCGCAGCTCCGCCGCAGTACTCGGCACCCGTCATACAAACCTGCTCGCCCATAGCTCTATCCTCGCCAATTCTTTAAGAAGCCTTTACGTTTCCGTGTAATTCCCGTCCATTATCGCGCAGGTCGCCACCACATTGCGCCACACCGCCACACGCGCGCGTTAATATGGCTGGTTGTTGTGCGCAGCCCGCAAATGCAGTGCATATTTAGGTAACAATCGGGTAAACCCCCGCTTTCGTAGGTTTTAAGTTTGTGAGGAGTCTCAGCATGTTCGCTGCCGCCATCTCGCTCGTCGGTCTTGCGGCGACCGTCTACCTTGTTTTGCGCGAGGCCAAGGCCATTCGCGCTCAGTCGGGCACCGTTGCCAAAAGCGCTCTTGGGTGGAGCGTCGCCTTCGGCCTGTTCCAGCTCTTTTTGACCATTTGGGGCGCTATTGGCCTCGTCGCGCAGAACGAGCCGCTCGCCTTCGTGATGCTCATCCTGACCAACGCCATCCTCACCGGCTGCGCTTGGGCCAGCATCGCCCGCGACCGCATCGCCCCGCGTGTCTTTGCGTTCGCCGGGCCCGACGCCCCCGCCCCCACCGGCAAGCTCGCCCGCCTGCGCGGCGCCTTTGTGGGCAAACCGCTCGTCGCCGCCGTCTTGTGCCTGTTGCTCGCCGGCGTCTTTGCGCTGCTGGGCATGGAGGTATCGTCCAACCACGACTTTACCTGGGTCTACCCCCTGTGCATCCTGCTCGAGTGGGCCATCATCACCACGCTCATGGTCGGCCTGTTCTTCCTGTTCCAGCGCCACGGCGCAGCTCCCGCGGTCCTGGCCTTTGCCCTCTTTGTCCTGGGCATTGCCGAGTTCTTCGTCATCACGTTTAAATCCATGCCCATCCAGCCGGGCGACCTTTCGGCCATCTCCACCGCCGCCGCAGTCGCCGGCACCGGCTACACCTTCTCGATCTCACTGTTCTGCGTGCTGTCCATGGGCTTTACCGCCATCGCCATGCTGCTGTGCGAGTACGCCGGCCTGGTCGCGCCGCATCGCCAGAAGGGCGCCGCCAACGCCAAGCGCATGCTGCTCACCAACCTGCTCGTGGCGGTGCTGTGCCTGGGCGGCGTGACCGCGCATGTCACGCTCATCGACTACTACAACACCCTCGGCATCACCGTCTACACCTGGCGTCCGCTCGAGAGCTACTGGCGCGAGGGCTACCTGCCTGCCTTTATTAGCGCGGCACAGTCCATCAAGCCGCCCAAACCCGCCGACTATTCTGTCGATGACGCCAAGGCCACGCTCAAAAAGTACGCCAAGGCCTACGACAAGTCCGACGCGGCCAAGAGCGACGAGCGCGCCGCCGCAAAGGAGCAGTTCGACAGCGAGAAGCCCACGGTCATCGCTATCATGAACGAGACGTTCTCGGATTTGTCGATCTACCAGAACATGCGCGCCGGCTACGAAGGTCCGCAGTACTTTAAGAACCTGTCCAACTGCCTCAGCCGCGGAAAACTCTACGTGAGCGCCTACGGCGGCGGCACGGCCAATACCGAGTTTGAGTTTATGACCGGCAACTCCATGGCCAACCTGGGCTCGGGCGTGTACCCCTACACCATCTACAACATGGAAACGACCGGGAATCTGGCAGAGCAGTTCAAATCGCTCGGCTATTCCACCACGGCCATGCACCCCAACCACGCGACCAACTGGAACCGCGAGAACGTCTACAAGGACTTTGGCTTTGACCAGTTCCTGTCCATCAACGATTTCCAAGGCGCCGATACCCTGCGCGGCATGGTGACCGACCAGGCGACCTACGACAAGATTCTTGAGCTGCTCGACCAGAACGCCGATCCGCAGTTTATCTTCGACGTGACCATGCAGAACCACTCGGGCTACGACACGGGCCTGCTGCCGGCCGACAAGCAGATGCACCTGAACATCGACACGACCGATCTGGACGCCAAGACCATCGAGGACGGCACGCTGTCCGATGTCGACGAGTACGTCTCGTGCATCGAGCAGTCCGACCAGGCGCTGCGCTACTTCCTCAACGCCTTGAGCAAGCTCGACCGCAAGGTGGTCGTGGTGTTCTGGGGCGATCACCAGCCGTTCTTCCCGTCCAAGTTCAACGATAAGTGGTTTACCGGCGAGGACGACGCCACGCATCAGGAGCGTCTGTGGCAGACCGACTACATCATCTGGGCCAACTACGACGTTGCCGGTTGCAACCAGACGAGTGAGGTCGACGACCTGTCCACCAACTATCTGTCCACCCAGCTGATGCAGCTGATTGGCGCACCGCTGACCGACTACCAGAAAGCGCACATGACGCTGCGCGAGTCGCTGCCCGCTATCAACTCCGTGGGCTACGAGAACTCCAGCCTGCGCTGGGCGCTCTCCTCCAACGTCACCGGTGACGACGCCGCCGCAGCAGCCGCCACCAAGGCACGCGAGGATTACGCCAAGATGCAGTACTACGAGATGTTCCGCGACGGCAAGAACGTGTATACCGAGCACTTCCAGACCGAGGCCAACGAGACCGACCCCAACCTGGCGCCGGGCACGACCAAGATCAAGTAACGAGTCGCCCATAACTGAAACATCTGTCCGGGCGGAGGTATGTAAGGTTCCCTGCTCGGACAGTCCTGCGCAAGACGGAGGCCACGTTATGTGGCCTTCTTTGTTTGCGGAAAGTGTGTCCCGGAATTCTTGTCTGGAATGGGATGCAGTTTCCGCTTGGGACCCGATTGGGAAAGTGTGTCCCACTATTCAGCTGGATTCCGGGATGTATTTTCCGGTTGAGGCTCGTTGGGAAAGTTGGGACCTCGGACGTTTTTCCGGACCATGCCCCGGCGCTATGCCGCATAGCCCCTCTCCTCGCGATACTCCCTAATGGTCTTCCATCCTAGATCCTTCTTGAGCTTGCCGTCCCTGTACCACTCGATATATTCGCCGAGCAGCCGGGAGAACTCGTCGAACGGCACGCCGGTCCAGTCCCTGCCCTCGAAGAAGTCGCACTTGAGCGTGCCGAAGAACCCCTCGGCGCGCGTTGTCGGGGCTCCGGGCCCTCCTCGACATCGAGCGCACCACCCCGGGGCCGCACGCCTCGCGCCACTCGCGCCCCATGTAGACGGCGTCGCCGTCGGTGTGCACCGTGAGAGGCCGCCCCTCCGTCGGGCCGACTATCCCCACCAGGTCCCTGAGCATGCCGACCATCAGGTCCGAGTCGGCGTGGACCGAGACCCTCCAGCAGATCGGCCAGCCGTCGAAGCAGTCGATCGCCGGCGACAGGTACGCCCTGTACCCGTCGAGCCTGAACTCCGTGTTAGCGCTAATCTAAAATTGACCACTTTCGCAAACGCATCTCGCCGAATGCGCTAACGTGCTTTCGCCGAACCCGCTAACGTACTTTCACCAACTGCGCTAACGGAACTATGCTCCGATCGGGTATCCGACCCGGGAGGAGCGGGATATGGAGCGAAACGTAATGGGAGAGTTGAACGTCTACAGGGGGTCCGGCGCGAAACCGAACTTCAGCGAGATCGCGAGGAGGCACGGCATGGACCGGCACACGGTCGCCAAGTACTGGCGGGATGGCGAGTCCGCCGCCGACGGGAGGTCCGCGAGGGGCAGCGCCTTCGACCCGCTCGAGGAGGTGATCCGCGCGAAGGCCCAGCTGCCCGGCATGACCAAGATGGCCGTGTACGCGTTCCTGCGCGAGGGCCGTGGGGAGGGGCTCCGGGTACGGCGCCTTCACCGCATGGTGCCGGGCCCGCGACGTGCCCTTCGGGGGCGCGGGCGGCCGCGAGCCGCACCCGCGGTTCGAGACGCCCCCGGGCAGGCAGCTGCAGTTCGACTGGAAGGAGGGCATGAGGCTCGTCGACTCGGAGGGCGAGGTCTTCGAGTTCAGCGTGTTCACCGCGACACTCGGCTACTCCCGGAAGCACCGCTTCATACCGGTCAGGAGCCGCACGCTCGACGACCTGCTGTCCTGCCTGCTCGCCACCTTCACCCGCCTCGGCGGCGTCCCGGAGGAGTGTATCACGGACAACATGTCGTGCCTGGTGACCGTCTCGGGCCGCAGGAGGACCAGGCAGGAGAGGGCGTGGCGGTTCGCGCGGGAGGCCGGCTTCGAGCTCAGGCTCTGCGCGCCGCGCTCGCCGCAGACCAAGGGCAAGGACGAGTCGGCCAACCGCTTCCTGAACCGCCTGCTCGCCTACGGCGGCGAGTTCACCGGGTGGGGCGGCCTCGCCGAGGCGGTGGCCCGGGTCGAGGCCCAGGCCAACTCGGAGCCGAACCGCACCACCGGCCTGCCGCCCGACGCGCTGTTCATGCGGGAGAAGGAGAGCCTGCGGCCCATCGGGAACCTCCGGCTCCTCGAGTCGATGGTGGGCGACGTGAGCGTCCAGACCGTCCCGCCGACCATGCTCGTCAGGGCCGCCGGCAGGGAGTGGTCCGTGCCCAGGCGCTGCATCGGCCGGCGCGTGAGCGTCGTGGCGATGCCCGGCGGCCAGGTCGTGGTGAGGATGGCCGGCGAGGAGGTCGCCGTCCACGACGCCGCGTCCGGGCCGTCGAGGCCCATCAACTACGACCCCGACCACTACGGGCAGGCCCTCGAGGGGAAGCGGGGCCTGGCCGACGCTGACATCGCCGAGGCCGCGCGCGCCAACCTCGCGCTGCTCGACTCGCTCGGAGGGGCGTGATGGGCGCCGTCGCGGAGGGCAACCCCTCGATCAGGGCGCAGGCGAACCTCTCCGCGCTCGGGCTGCACGAGATGGCGGCGTCCCTGCCCGACTACGTGAGGATGGTCGCCGCGGGCGAGCGGGGCTTCGCCTCCGCCCTCGAGGAGATGACGCGCGTCGAGGTCGCCGCCCGGGAGGTCAGGATCACCAGCCAGCGCATACGGTCGTCGGGGTTCCCCTACGTCAAGGGGCTGGCGGACTTCGACTGGGACTTCCAGCCGTCGGTCCCGCGCGCCGAGATCGAGGAGCTCGCGACCCTGAGGTTCGTCGAGCGGGCCGAGAACGTCCTGTTCGTGGGGAGCCCCGGCGTGGGCAAGACGCACCTCGCCGTCGCGCTGGGCATCGAGGCCGTCAGGGCGGGGCGCGAGGTCAGGTTCGTGGACTGCGCCCGGCTCGTCGAGGACCTGGAGGACGCCTCGTCGCGCGGCATCCTCAAGAAGAGGCTCAAGTACTACGCCCACTCGAGGCTGCTGATCATCGATGAGCTCGGCTACCTCGACGTCGGCAGCGCGGGCGCTGACCTGCTGTTCCAGCTGATATCGACGCGCTACGAGCAGCGCTCGACGATCATCACCACCAACGTGGGGATCAGCGGCTGGGGCAGGGTGTTCGGGGACGACGTGGCGGCGAGCGCGATCGCGGACAGGGTGTGCCACCACTGCCACCTGGTCAAGATAACCGGCAGGTCCTACAGGCTGAAGGACCTGCCGAGGGACGGCCCCGTCAAGCCGTGACCGGAATCGGTGAAAATACGTTAGCGCAACCGGTGAAACCGCCTTTGCGCGAACGGTGCGCCTGTTTAGCGAAACTGGTGAAAAATAGATTGACGCTAACACTCCGTGACGTCGGTGACCACGAGCAGGCCGGGCGCGGCGGCGCGGAAGTCGTGCGTCCCGTCCCCGCGCAGGGGGACGTTGGCCGGGCGCTCCGCGAGCTCGCCCCTGTAGCTGCAGTACCTCGCCCTCCTGCGCATCTGCGCCGCCTTTCGGGCGACCAGGCCCTCCTCGCGCATGATCCGGCGCACGACCTTCTCGGACGCGACGACGGGGGTCTCGGCGTCCCCGGGCGCGAGCGCGCGCCACGAGACGGGCTCGCCGGGCCCCCTCCTGAGGTCGGCGGTCACGGACTCGGGCCCGTAGGCGCCGCCGCTCGCCTCGAACGACGCGCGCACGCGCTCCCTGAGCGCGGCCTTGGGGTCGGGCCTCGAGATCCTGGACGCCTGGTCAAGATAGGTGCTCTTCGGGATCGACAGGGTCCTGGTCACGTCCGCGAGCCTCACCGCCGGCGAGAGCCTCCTCGCCGCCTCTCCCGCCCTGTGCTTCTCCTCGTTCGTCAAAGAGCCAGGGCCTGGTGCTTTTAGGACGTCCAACACCGCCAGGGCCTCGGCGAGCCTGACCTCGGCCTCGCGGGCGCGCTCGGCGGGGTCGTCCGGAAGCCCCTCCAGGCCCCAGTCCCGCCAGTCCGTCTGCATGGGCGGCTCGCCGCCGGCCCCTCCGCGCCCGGTTCCCTTCATCCTGCCCGCGCCCCCTTCGGCTCGACGCTTCCGCGGGGAGGCGGGCGCGGCGCCCGCGCGCCTCGCGGCGAACGCGGGGCTGCCCTCGCCGTGCGAGCAGTGCATGCGCTCCGCCCGGCCGGGCATCTCGCGGGCGGTCAGCTCGCCCGCCTCCTCCAGCTTGAGCCAAGCATACAGGTTGTCCTTGTTCGGGAAAAGCGGCAGGCTCCTGCAGGCGGCGGGGGCGGACGGGCCGCTCCGGTGGAACTCCCAGAGAATCCCCTCGCGCTCCTCTTTCGTATACATCGGACTCCCTCCTGGACCCAAATTGGGTCCGAGATTTTGTCCGAGGTCCCCATTTTTCGAAAGCCTGCCCATCCGGAAAGCCCGTCCCACTTTGGACGCATCCGGGCACGGAACCATCGACCTATCAGGCCTCCCATCAATAAAGAGGCGTCCTCCCGGACGGCGGGGCACGAAGTTCATCGCGAGTTCCGCACGCAAAGAAGGCCACTTAATGTGGCCTTCGTCTTGCGCAGGACTGTAGAGCAGGGAACTTCGTGCCCCGACGCCCGGGAGGACGTTACATTTAGAAAGATGGACCGACCGCCGTCAGCGATGGGAGCTACTCGCCCAGCACGGCCTTCTTGGCCGCCGCCGCCATATGGTCCAGATCATCCTTGGTGGGGTGATCCTTTGCGGCAACCCAGTTGTCGAGCAGCATCTTAGCGCGGGCGTTGTTGGGATCTTGCTCGAGCATGGCCTCGTAGCGCTGCTTGACCGCGGGACCCATCTTGCCCTGGCACATTGCCCAACCCACAAGCTCGGCATCCTCGGCCAAATTGGAGGTCACGCGATTGATAATCTGCTGATAATAGCTCTGGTCGGCGCCAAAACCGCAGGTACCAAAGAGGAAAACGCGCTTACCGTGCAGAGCGGAGAGCAGCGCGGCAACCGAAGGCGTGCACGCGCCCTTGTCGCACCAAAAACCGACGAGCACCGTGTCGGCCGCGCAGGCGCCCTGCGCCTCGAGCGCAACCTGATCTGCATCCGCATCGTCGCTCAACGCCGCGGCATGGACAAACTCAACGCCCGCAGCCTGCAGAGCGCGCTTGATCGCGCCCGAAACCATCCTGGTATTACCGCTCTTGCTGTTAACCACCAAAGAGCACGTCATAGTCACGTTGCCTCGTTTCCCCCAAAACTAAAGCCACTAATGCAATTTATTAGATGAATATCTTAGTACTAACGTGACAGATGTAAACCACCGTCTGTCGATTGATTAATTTGCCCCACAGGCTTGCTCACTGGGCGAATTGGCTGCGGTAGAGTTCGGCGTAGAAGCCGCCTGTCGCTAGCAGCTCGTCGTGCGTGCCGCGCTCGATAATCTCGCCGTCGCGCATCACCAGAATGCAGTCGGCGTTGCGGATGGTGCTCAGGCGATGCGCCACCACAAAGCTCGTACGGCCGGCCATAAGCTCGTCGAATGCCGCCTGCACCTGCAGCTCGGTGCGGGTATCGATGCTCGACGTCGCCTCGTCCAGCAGCAGAATCGCCGGGTCGGTGAGCATGACGCGTGCGATGCACAGCAGCTGTTTTTGACCCTGGCTAAACATGCCGCCGTCCTCGCCGATGACCGTATCGTAGCCGCTTGGCAGCTGCACGATAAACTTGTGCGCGTGCGCGCGCTTGGCGGCTTCGATAACCTGTTCACGCGTGGCATCCGGGCAACCGTAAGCGATATTTTCCGCCACCGTGCCCTCGAACAGCCACGTATCCTGCAGCACCATGCCAAAGGCGCGGCGCAGGCTTGCGCGCGTGTAGTCACGCGAAGACCGGCCATCGACCATGATGCGTCCGGCATCGATATCGTAAAACCGCAGCAGCAAATTGATGAGCGTTGTCTTTCCGCAGCCCGTGGGGCCGACCAGGGCAAAACGCATGCCGGGCTTGGCCTCGATGCAGATATCCTGCAGCAGCTTGCGGTCGGGCACATAGCTAAAGTCCACATGCTCAAACGAAACCTCGCCCTTCGGGGCGGCGAGCTCAATGGCATCCACAGCGTCGGGCTCCTGCTCGCGTGCATCGAGCAACGCGAACATGCGGCGCGCCGAGGCATACGCCGTCTGGATTTGCGTAATGACGTTGGTGACCTCGTTGAATGGCTTGGTGTACTGGTTAGCATAGGACAGAAAGATTTGCACGCCGCCCACCGTGAGCGCCGCAGGTACGCCCGTGATCACGCCCGCGCAGCCAATCACGGCGACCACGGCGTAGATGATGTTATTGATGAAGCGCGTACCGGGGTTAGAAAGCGAACCCATAAACTGCGCGCGCTCGCCCGCCGTATAGAGCTCGGCGTTGAGGACATCGAAGCGCTGTTGAGCGTGCAGGCCGTAGGCGAAGGCGTCAACGAGCTTTTGCTCACCCACATACTCCTCGATATGACCGCCGAGTTGGCCCTGGATGCGCTGTTGAGCAGTGAAGCTCTTATTGGAAAGCTTGGCGATAGCACCGGCCGCAAAGATGGAAAGCGGCGTGACGAGCACCACAACGAGCGTCATGGTCAGGTTGATGGAGAGCATAAACGCGAGCGTGCCCACGATGGTGATGACGCCGGTAAAGAGCTGCGTAAAGCCCTGCAGCAGGCCGTCACCCACCTGATCGACGTCGTTGACCACGCGGCTCATGAGGTCGCCGTGGGCATGGCCGTCGATAAAGCTGAGCGGCATGCGGCTGAGCTTGTCGCTCGCCTCCACGCGCATGTCGCGCACCGTCTCGTAGGACAGACGGTTGACGCAGTAGCCCTGCAGCCACTGGAAGGCCGCCGCGCCCACCACGACAATCGCGAGCTTGGTAACGAGCGGCAGCAGCGACCCGAAGTCCACCTGCCCGGCGGCAACGATGAGGTCGATGCCCTCGCCGATGAGGATGGGCGTATAGAGCTGCAAGATCACCGAGATGGCGGCGCTCACAAACGATGCCGTAAATGAAATGCGGTGCGGACGCACGTAGCCCATCAGGCGACGGGTCACTGCACCTACGGGATAGCGCTCCGGATCGCCGGGCTGACGCGGGCCGTCTCCCAGGTCGTTGAGGTTATCGTTGCCGGACACGTTGGCCGTCATCGTGGCAACCGAACCGGAAGAAGTATACGGATTCATCTAGCAGCCCCCCTTTGCGCAGACGGATGCCGGGGCAGCCGGGGCGCCTGGGGCGGGCGCGGGCGCCGTACTCCCCTGCTGGCCCTCGAGTTCCTCGCGACGAAGCTGCGACTGGCAAATCTCGCGGTAGAGCTGGCAGCTTGCGTACAGCTCGTCGTGCGTACCCAGGCCCGCGACCGAGCCGTGGTCGAGCACGCAGATCACGTCGGCATCGCGCACGGTCGAGACGCGCTGGCTCACGATCACCGTGGTCAGCGGGAGCCCGCCCGCGGCGGCACCGCGCACGCTGCGCTCGCGGATGGCGTGGCGAAGCGCCGCGTCGGTCTTAAAGTCGAGCGCCGAGGCGGAATCATCCATAACCAGGATCTGCGGCGAGCCCACTAAGGCGCGCGCAATGGTCAGGCGCTGGCGCTGACCGCCGCTGAAGTTCTTGCCGCCCGCCTCGACCGGGGCGTCGAGCCCCTGCGGCTTGTTGCGCACGAACTCGCTGGCCTGTGCCATTTCGAGCGCCGCCCAGAGCTCCTCGTCGGTCGCGTCTTCATCGCGCCAGGTCAGGTTGCTGCGGATGGTGCCGCTCACGAGCGACGCGCGCTGCGGTACGGTCGCGACCACATGGCGCAGCTGATCGAGCGGCCAGGCGCGCACGTCGGCACCCATTACGCTCACGCGGCCGGTGCTCGCATCGTACAGGCGCGGGATGAGCGAGACGAGCGTCGACTTACCGCTGCCCGTGCCGCCGATAATGCCGAGCGTTTTGCCCAGCGGGAGCTCCAGGGTCACATCGTTGACGGCGTTGGCAGCGCCGGCGCCAAAAGAAAAGCTCGCATGGCTCAAGCTCAGCGCCGGGACCGGAACAGCGCCACCCGCCAGTTCGCCCGGCTCGGGCAGCGCAACCGGCTGGTTGCCCTCGTCGGTAATGCTCGGCACGCAATTGAGCACCTCGTTGAGACGCGACGCACTGGCGCTCGCCTTGGTAAAGACCACGACCAGGTTGGCGACATACACGATGGAGGTCAGAGTCTGCGTCATGTAGTTGACGAACGCCATGACCTGGCCCTGCGTGAGCTCGCCCACGTTGACCTGAATGCCGCCCACCCACAGGATGGCGCACACGCCCAGGTTCATCACCAAAAACGTGACGGGGTTGAGAATCGACGAGAGCTTGCCCACCGCGATTGCGACACGCGCCTGGTCATCGGCCGCCTGGGCAAAACGCTCGCGCTCGTGGTCCTCGCGCACAAACGCCCGGACCACGCGGGCGCCCGAAAGTCCCTCGCGGCAAATAAGCGCGATGCGATCGAGCTTTGCCTGCAGCTGCTTGTAGTACGGGATGCAGTGCGCCATGACAAACCAAAACACCAGGCCGATGGCGGGCGTGCAAATCAAAAAGATCATGCCGAGCTTAAGGTCGATGGCAAGGGCCGCGACCATGGAGCCCACCGCCAAGAAAGGCCAGCGGATGAGCATACGCACGCCCAGCGCCACGGCGAGCTGCACCTGATTGACGTCGTTGGTAATGCGCGTGATGAGCGACGGCGTACCAAAGCGGTCGAGCTCGGCGTAGCTCAGCTTGTTGATGTGCTGGTAGAGTGCGCCGCGAATGTCAGTACCCATGCCCTGCGAGGTGAGCGCCGCCATCTTTTGGCAGACGAGCGTAAACGAGATGCCGATCACGGCCATGGCGGCGAGCACCATGCCGTAGTGGACGACGGCACTCACGTCGTGCGCACCGATACCTTTATCAATCATCTGGGCAATCACCAGCGGCGTCAGCAGGTCAAAGATCACTTCAATCAACTTGCACGCAGGGCCAATCACCATATACCGGCGAAACTTACCACCAAAACGCCTGAGCAGCTCAATCATAAAAAGGCGCTCCCTATCATCATCTCAATTCAATCTGATTCATGATAGTACGGAGAACCCTGGAGATGCGTAAGCAACTCGTTACAGATGTAAGGGCAACGGTCACTAGCGCCCAAGGCACGTAGCAGCCGATGTTTTGGCAACGCCAGCGAGCGGCATAACGCCGGGGATTCAATTATCAGATAAATGTGACCCTTCAGGCGGTTTTGGTCGGCTACCCGCGGGTGCCGGCAGGGCGCTTGGTAGTCGAGCGATCCCGCAGGTGAAGCCGAGGACCAGCGAGACACCAAGCGCCCTGCCGGCACTCGCGGGTAGCCGCGGCACCAAAAAACGCCTGCGCACTCGATGGATTCGGATGCCCGACAGAGGCTCCTTATGGCTGCTTCCTTCCGGACCTGACCAGATTCGGAACATATCGTCATCCGAACCCATCGAACGCGCTAGGCGCTCGATATATATTACCCGCTCCCGCCCGATGGGGCAAGGTAGCTAATTTGGGACGGGGCTTTTTGACTACTTGGGCAATCAGATCGACAGGTAGTCAAATAAGCCCCGTCCCAAAAAGACTGGTCTGCTGCCGTGCCACAAAAGGGGCCTATCTACTACGTTTAGGCCGCAGGGGTCAACCATAGCCGGCTTTTTCGAAAATCGGCAAGCTTTCTACCTGCGGTTTTAATTTCACAAAATCCGGGATGGTCAAGGGTGCTCGGCTAAACGTAGTAGATGGCCGCATTTCATGGCGGACGGTCCGACCCAAGGCCCAAGGCGACCAGCCTCGGATAGCCATTCTCGAAGTTGCGGTGGAATAGTTCCTGTTTTTGCCGCCTGAGCCGCCAAACAGGAACTATTCCACCGCAACTTATAGGGAGTTGGGTTTTAGAGGCGGGCGAGGTCGTAGGCTTGGGCGGCTGCTTCACCGGCGCAGATGAGGTTGGTTGTGGCTTCTTGCGGATCGAGTGCCTGCTCAAGGCCCATGGGCTTGCGGCAGACCGGCAAAACCAGGTCGACGCCCTGCCTATACACCGCATCCAGGTTGTCAGCGCGACCGCCCACGACGGCGACCACTGTCTTGCCATATCGCTTCGCACGACGGGCCACGCCCACCGGCGCCTTACCGGCAGCGGATTGCTCGTCCATATTGCCCTCGCCCGTTATGACCAGGTCGGCATCGCGCACGCGCTCGTCAAACCCAATCAGATCAAGCACCGTCTCCACGCCCGAGCACAGCTCCGCACCGAGTGCTAGCAGCGCGGCGCCCAGGCCGCCGGCGGCGCCGGCACCGGGCACACCGAGCACCGAGCCAAATGTCCGCACACCCTCGGGCACGCGCAACAACCCCTGAGCCCGTGCCTCGGCAATCGCCGTATCGAGCAGGCGACCGTAGCCGACCATCCAGCTGTCGTACCCGCGCAGCACCTCGGCATCACCCGTCGGCAAACCCTTCTGCCCACCAAACACCGCCAGTGCGCCTCGACGCCCCACGAGCGGATTCTCGACATCGGAAAGCACCACGACACGCGTGCCATTTAGTGCCCGAAGCGCCGGTGCCAAATCGATACTCGCCACGCGTTCAAGGCCCGCGAGACCGGGGGCGATATTACAGCCACACTCATCGACCACACGCGCGCCCAGCGCCTGCAGCATGCCGGCGCCGCCGTCGTTGGTGGCGCTGCCGCCCAGACCAATATAGATAGTCTTTGCCCCAGCACGGACCGCGCGAAGCATGAGCTCGCCCACGCCATAGGTCGAAGCCGCAAGCGCCGCCGATTCCGTGCAAGGCGAATACCCAATACCCGCCGCCTCGGCCATCTCAATAACAGCAGATTCGCGCTCGCCGTCCACCAGCATCCGAGCAGACACCCGGTCGCCCAAGGGGCCTGCAACCTCGCAGGTCGAGAGCTCGCCACTGCGCACGGCGATGGCGTCGAGCGTTCCCTCGCCACCATCCGCCAGCGGCAATGCGCGCACCTCGGCATCGGGCCACACACGGTGCACACCTTCGGCAACCGCCGCCTCCGCCTGTGCACTCGAAACGCTGCCCTTAAAGGAGTCGATCGCCAGCAGCACACGGCGGGGCCGGCGGCACGCGGCACCAAAATCGACCGCCTCAACGGCAGTATCTTCGACACACGCGAGCGCCTCGGCATGAGCGGTATGCGCCTCAAGATCGGCCCCACAACCGCAGCCAGCACCTTCGGTGCCACGCAGCCCACTAAAATAACCGCTCAACACCGCGCGGCACTCGTCTGCCAGCACGCCGGCGGTCACATTAAACCGATGATTCAGGCGCGAATCGGCATTGAGGTCGTATAGCGATCCCAGAGCGCCCGCTTTAGCATCGGCCGCGCCGTACACGCAGCGCCCCACGCGCGCGTTAACCATAAGCCCCGCGCACATGCAGCAGGGCTCGAGCGTCACGTAGACCGTGCAATCGGAAAGGCGCCAGCGACCGAGCGACTGAGCGGCGGCGCACAGGGCCGAAAACTCGGCATGCGCCGAAGGATCCTGGTCGAGCTCGCGGCGATTATGCGCCCTCGCGACGATCTCACCCGCGCGCACCACTACGGCACCGATCGGCACCTCGCCCACCGCCGCGGCGGCACGCGCCTCCGCCAGCGCCTCGCTCATGAACTTCTCATCGATTCCGGTGCTCGTCATCGTTCGCCTTCCCTGTTGCAAATCCAAAACGATGCTATCATTACGACTCACGGAGAGATGGCAGAGCGGTTGAATGCGGCGGTCTTGAAAACCGTTGAGCGCGAGAGCGTTCCGGGGGTTCGAATCCCCCTCTCTCCGCCACTCTTAGTGACTCACCGGCGTCATGGTCCGCTCGAACAGCGCATCGACCACGTCGGCGATTTCGGATCGACGCTCTAGTACGTGGCCCGATTCCCACCACATGGTAAAAAGCCGAATAATGCCGCCGGCGACAAACTCAGACGTTGTCTCGAGCGATACGGGCGCGAGCGCGTCCTCGTCAAGTGCGCTCATCACGCGCCCGCGTATGGAGCGTGCGATGCGGTCGCAAATCATGCTGGTCAGCATACCCGACATGCTGCTCGCCAAAATGTTATCCATGAGCTGCTCATGCGCCAGAATCAGATCCATGGCATCGGCGAACACCTCGTGGCGAAGCGCGCGCACGTCCTCGGCGCCCTCCGCGCCATCCGCATCGGCCCGCTTTTGCGGCAGGCCCGACATGAGTTCATCGATATAGAAGGCAAAGTAATCGTTCTTGTCGCGGAAGTGCTTGTAGAACGTCGTCCGACGAATCATAGCGCGGTCGCACAGCATGGCAACCGTCACGTCCTCAAACCGATGCTCTTCGAGCAGCTCAGTAAAGGCCTCGAACAGGGCCCGATAGGTTTTCTTGATACGAAGGTCCATATATATCGCCCTCCTCAAGGAGAAGACAACGCTCACTAATCTGTCGCATATCTTACACCTGTATCGCCCGCCCCCTGGCGAATGGCCTTACCTTGGTGGAAACATAACGCTTACCGGAAAGTTCGGTATCGCCAAAGGTTGCGGGTATACTAGTAGCGTTACACCAACGGCAGCCGGCGGAAGACGCCGCGGCCATTCGAAACGGAGACACCATGATTCCCGTCATCATCGGTATCGTTGTTGTCATTGTGATTGTCTGCGCCATCGCCGGCATCTACAACAACATGGTCACCAAGCGCAATCGCATTGATAACGCCTGGCAGAACATCGACACGCAGCTGCAGCGCCGCAACGACCTGATCCCTAACCTGGTCGAGACCGTCAAGGGCTACGCCAAACACGAGCAGGACACGCTTGCAGCCGTGGTCAACGCGCGCAACGCCGCCGTGAGCGCCACCACGCCCGAAGCCAAGATGGAAGCCGACAACGTGCTGACCGGCGCCCTGCGCCAGCTCTTCGCCGTGGCCGAGGCTTACCCCGATCTTAAGGCGAACACCAACTTTACGCAGCTCCAAGCCACGCTCGAAGACACCGAGAACAAGGTGAGCTACGCACGCCAGAGCTACAACGACTGCGTGCTTAGCTACAACAACGCCATCCAGACCTTCCCGGCCGTCATCTTTGCCGGCATCTTCCAGTTTAAGGAGCGCCAGGGCTTCGAGGCCGCCGAAGCTGCCCGCCAGGCACCGACCGTCAAGTTCTAACAGATCCGCAGCGTATCCTTAATCGGGTATATGCATAAACCGCCTCGTCGAATGCATACTTCGACGGGGCGGTTTCCTTTGTCGCGAAGGTCCCCCTCTAAGCACCGTGCATTTTTGGGAGTATTCAGCATAACCAAGAGTTTCGGGCGCCACGATAAATGCCAAAGACCGCGAATGTCCCTACAAATCAAACGCTGTCAGCCCATAACCCCGCCCATCATTCGTAGAAAACATCGAGAAATCCCGATTTTTCGCCCGAGGCCGGTATGCAGGGGTCTTCGATTGCAGAATACTCGCAAAAATGCACGTCGCCACCACCCCCCACATGGCGCGAACCAAAACAAAAGCGCGGTCAATAGGCCGCGCACCATCTTTAATTCAGATCTATATTGCCCGTAACGGCAGCGCCGAGGTAACGCAGGCCCGAGGGCGACCTTCCTTTCCGGCGCACTCCGCAGGACGAAAGAACTCCCGCCGCACGTAGTGCGCAGCGGGGGTTCTTTCATGTCCGAGGACGCGCCGGAAAGGAAGGTCGCCCTCGGGCCGGACAGCTAAGACAGCTTACGCGACGGTGTAAACCCAGCTGTGCTTATCCTCAACAGCACCAGACTGGATGCCCGTCAGGGTCTCGCGGAGCTTCTTCATCACGGGACCGATCTCGGTGTAGCCAGCCGGGAAGGTCACAGTCTCGTCGGCACCGTAGACCTTGTTGTCGATCTCGCCCACCGGGGAGATGACGGCAGCGGTGCCGCACAGGCCGCACTCCACAAAGGTGCCGGCCTTGACCTCGGCCCACTCGACGGGACGCTGGTCGACGGTCATGCCCAGGTCCTCAGCGACCTGAACGAGCGAACGGCGGGTGATGGAGGGCAGGATGGAGTCGGTGTGCGACTGCGGGACGACAAGCGTGCCGTCCTCCTTCACGAACAGGACGTTGGCGCCACCGGTCTCCTCGACATAGGTGCGGGACTCGGAGTCGAGATACAGGTTCTCGGCATAACCCTCGCGGTGAGCCTCCATCGTGGGCTTCAGGGACATGGCGTAGTTGAGGCCGGCCTTGATGTTGCCGGTGCCGTGCGGTGCGGCGCGATCGTACTCGGAAACGCGCAGCTTGACGGGCTTGAGGCCACCCTTAAAGTACGGACCGACCGGGGTCACGAGAATGCGGAACGTGTACTCAGGAGCGGGAGCCACGCCGATCACGTCACCGGAGCCGATCATAAACGGACGCACATACAGGGTTGCGCCAGAGCCGAAGGGCGGAACCCATGCGGCGTTGGCAGAAACGACCTGCTTGACGGCCTCAACGAACTTGTCCTTGGGGAACGGGGGCATCTCGAGGCGCTGGGCGGAGTTGTACATACGCTCGGCGTTCATGTCGGGACGGAAGCAGACGATGCTGCCGTCCTCGGCGGTGTAGGCCTTCAGGCCCTCAAAGACCTCCTGGCAGTAATGGAAGATGCCACCGCACTCGGAGACATGCAGGGTGTGGTCGGTGGTCAGGCCGCCCTCGTCCCACTCGCCGTCCTTCCAATGGGCCTCGTAGCTGTAATCGGTCTTCATGTAGCCAAAGCCGAGGCTACCCCAATCGATATCCTTCTTCTCGACAGTCATATGTCGCTCCTTACATACACGGTTGCATACTCGCGAACCCGCACGCAAGGACCGAAGCCGGCCGCGTCGCAACGTCGCATACCCGGAAGCGTAGAGCCGGGCAGGACACGCGGGCAGCATCAAAGCCGATGGCGCGTCGATTCGCATGCAGGTGATTGTACTCCCCGCACGCCTTGGATAAAACGCTTTTCTTTAACTAAGTAAAGTATTTTCATTTGCCTCCAACACAAAAGGCCCGCCATCGAATCCGATGACGGGCCTTGGAATTAACGTCAGAAAACAAGCTCGGACTAGGCGTTCTTTTTACCGAGCTTAGCCTTAACCAGACCGACCACGGTCGGGATGATCGACACGGCGACAATGCCGATGATCAGCAGCTCAAAGTGCTCCTGCACAAACGGAATGCCACCAAAGAAGTAACCCAGCAGCGTAAAGACCGTCGACCAGGTAATGCCACCTAGCACGTTAAAGACGACAAAGTTGCGCCAATGCATGCCGCCCATACCGGCGATAAAAGGCACAAAGGTGCGAATGAACGGGAAGAAGCGACCGAGGAAGATGGCCAGATGGCCCCACTTATCCAGGAAATCCTCGGACTTTTTGATGCGCTCGGGCGTCATGGCCTTTACCTTGCCCGAGGCGATAATCTTGCGGCCAAAGAAGTGGCCGATCATAAAGTTGCACTGATCGCCCAGGATGGCTGCAGCCCATGCGGTGGCCAGAAGCGCCACGATGTTAAAGCCGCCATTATGGGCAAAGAAGCCCGAGGCAAACAGCAGCGAGTCGCCGGGAAGGAACGGGAAGAACACCACGCCCGTCTCGATAAAGATGATTAGGAACACGCAGCCGTAGGCCATAAGCGGGCCGGCGGCGATCCAGCTGGCGATCGCGGTGCGCGGGTCCTTAAGCAGCTCGGCGATAAAATTGATGAAACCCATGAAGTAAAACCTCTCAGTTGTGGGCGCGGACACGTCCAAGTTGACCAGTATACGGTTGCGATGCGAGCACGGGCCAAACCCCTCAAAAGTCTTACTTCATTACCAGCAAGTTTGCATAACTGACACTTGTCGCCCAAAGCAAAGCAAGATCGCCCTTCCTAATCCCTAGCGAATCGCTATACTTTATTGAATCGCATTGTCACGGCGCTAAGGGAGGGCGGCCGGTGAGCTTTATCAATACCATTCGTGAGGACATCAAGACCGTCCAGGCGCAAGACCCTGCCGCGCAAAATGCCCTGGTCATCTTCCTTTCCTACCCTGGCCTGCACGCCAAGTGGAACCACGTGCCCGAGCACTGGCTGTGGGAGCACGGCCATCGTTCGCTCGCCCGTGTGCTCTCGCAAATCACCCGCCACATCACCGGCGTCGAGATTCATCCCGCCGCGCAGATCGGCAAGCACTTCTTTATCGACCACGCCATGGGCGTCGTTATTGGCGAGACTGCCATCGTGGGCGACAACTGTGTGCTCTACCAGGGCGTCACGCTCGGCGGCACCGGCAACGAGACCGGCAAACGCCACCCCACCCTGGGCAACAATGTCACGGTGGGCACGGGCGCCAAGGTACTTGGCAACATCCACATTGGCAACAACGTCAAGATCGGCGGCAACTCGGTCGTCGTCAAGGACGTGCCCGACAACTGCACCGTCGTGGGCGTGCCCGGGCGCATCATCAAGCGCAACGGCTGCCGCGTGTTCGAGGAGAGCTTCGACGCCAAGCAGCATCGCGAGTACATGCCCGACGATGCCGCCGAGCAGAGCGCCCTCAACCGTCAGGGCATCACCGAAAACGCCCGTCGCGTCAAGGAACTCGAGCGAGAGGTGGCCGAGCTCAAAGCCCTCGTCGCCAAGCTTGTGGACGAGCGCTAGGGCCGCGGGCAGCCGCCACAGCATTAACGCCAACGCAAAGGCGCGCCAGGGAATCCGCCCCCGGCGCGCCTTCTTTTCGATGTGACATGCGGGACTGCCCCTTTGTCACCTTATGCGAACTGGCTTAGGTAGAGGTCGGCATAAGCGCCCTCGGCAGCCAGCAGCTCCTGGTGCGTACCCTGCTCGATGATATTGCCGTGATCCATGACCAGGATGAGGTCGGCATCGACGATCGTCGACAGACGGTGCGCGATCACAAAGCTCGTGCGCCCGCGCATGAGCGCGTCCATGGCGCGGCCGATGGCGAGCTCGGTGCGCGTGTCCACACTCGACGTCGCTTCGTCCAGGATGAGGATCGCCGGGTTGTTGAGCAGCACGCGCGCGATGGTCAGCAGCTGACGTTGGCCCTGGCTGATGCTCTCGGCATCGTTAGCCACACGCGTGTCGTAGCCCTGCGGCATAGTGCGCACAAAGAAGTCGACCTGAGCGGCACGTGCGGCCGCGACAATCTCCTCGCGCGTCGCTTCGGGACAGCCATAGGCGATGTTCTCGGCAATGGTGCCATCGAACAGCCAGGCGTCCTGCAACACCATGCCAAACTGCTGGCGCAGCTCGCCGCGGTCCATGCGGCTCGTGTCCACGCCGTCGAGCGTAATGCGGCCGCCGTCGATCTCGTAAAAGCGCATGAGCAGGTTGATGAGCGTGGTCTTACCCGCACCCGTGGTTCCCACCACCGCGATCTTTTGGCCCGGCTCGGCGGTAAACGACACGTCGCGCATAAGCGGCTTGTCGGGCGCATAACCAAAGCGCACGTGTTCAAAGGCAACACGGCCCTCAACCTTGCCCGGCAGCTTGGCGGCGGCCGCCGGCAACGGATCGGCTTCCATCTCGGACTCGTCGAGCAGGTCGAACACGCGCTCGGCGCTCGCCAGCGCGCTCTGCAGCGAGTTAAAGGTAAACGACAGCTGCGTCATGGGCTCGGATGCCTCATAGATAAACTGGAAGAACGCCTGGAACACGCCGACGGTCATATGCCCGGCAACCAGCATGCTGCAGCCCACAAGCGCAATCACGATCTGCGCCAAGCGGCCGATAAAGCGCACCGCGGGGCCGACGGCGTTAATCATAAAGTCGGCCTTGGTGCTCACGCGCGCCAGCTCCTTCGAAGCCTCGTGCACCTCGGCAGAGCTCTGGCGCTCGCGGTTAAACGCACGGATCACCAGACGGCCCGAGTAGCCTTCCTCGACCGCGCTCGTAATCTTGGACACCCACTCCTGGCGCTCGCCCGTCACATCGTGCGTGCGGCGCGAAACGACCTTCGTCACCAGCAGCGAAAGCGCCGTAAAGAACAAAAAGACAAGCGTGAGCGGCACGCTAAACACGAACATCACGCTCACGGCGCCCACCACGGTACCGATCGACACCAGAAGCTGCAGCAAGCCGCGCTGCATGCTCTCAGACATCTTGTCTAAGTCGTTGGTCGCACGGCTGACGACCTCGCCGGGACGATGCGCATCAAAGAAGGCAAGCGGCAGACGGTTGAGCTTTTGAGCGATGCGGTTACGCAGGTGCAGGTTAAGGCGTTCGGCCACGCTCGACATCAAAAAGCTCTGGAGCGCGTAGAACGAGGCAGCGGCCGTCCAGATCATAAAGTAGATGAAGATGGTCCTGCCGCAGTTCTCCCAGGTGATGTTGAAGGTGGTGTCGTTGGCAAACGCCACCTGAATGTGGCCCCACAGCTCATCGATCACGCGGGCGCTATATGCCGGCGCAGCGGTGTTAAAGATGGCATAGAACACGATGCTCGCGAACACGATATAGAAGCGCCAATGGTCACCGGCAGCCTCGCTCCACAGGCGGCGCACCGTCGCCCAGGTGTCGCGGGGTTTCTCGTCCTCGTCCTCGTCGTCCACATCGCGCATGCGCTCTGCCTCAGCGCGGGCGCGCTCATCCTCGGCGCGTTCGTTTTCCTCGTAGAGCGCTTGGCGGCGAGCCTCGCGCTCGGCTGCAGCCTTGGCGGCCTCGTCCAGCTCGGGTGCTACGGCAGCCGTTTCCTCAACCAGTCCCGCGGCAACGGCGTCATCAACGCTGGCCTGCTTCCTGAGCTCCTCGGTCATGCTACTCACCTCCCTTCATCTGCGATTCCGCGATGGCGCGGTACACCTCGCAGGTTTCCATAAGCTCGCCATGCGTGCCCAAGCCCACAACCTCGCCGTCCTTGAGCACGACGATCTGGTCGGCGTGCAAGATCGTCGAGATGCGCTGGGCGATGATGAGCACCGCGGCATCGCATGTCTCGTCCTGCAGCGCACGGCGCAGGGCGGCATCGGTTTTAAAGTCCAGGGCCGAAAAACTGTCATCGAAGATATATAGATCGGCATGCTTCATGAGTGCGCGGGCGATCGCCAGGCGCTGACGCTGACCGCCCGAGAAGTTCGTACCGCCCTGGGCCACCGGCGTATCGAGCCCCTGGGGCTGGTCGAGCACAAAGGTGCTCTGGGCAACCTCCAGCGCATGGAGCATGTCAGCCTCGGTCGCCTCCTCGTTACCAAAGCGCAGGTTGCTCGCCACCGTACCCGAGAACAGCCATGCCTTCTGCGGCACGTAAGCGATATGCCCGCGAATCTCACCTTGCGAAAGGTCGCGCAGATCGACGCCGTTCAGGCGAATGGTGCCCTTCGTGGCATCGTGGAAACGCAACAAGAGCTTGGCCACCGTCGATTTGCCCGATCCCGTCGAGCCTACAATCGCCGTGGTCTGGCCACGGCGACAGGCAAAGCTCAGGTCGCACAGGGTGTCCTCGTCGGCATCGTTAAAACGGAACGACATATGGTCGAACACGGCCACCGCGTCGGCCCCATCTGCGGACTCAGGCGCCCCGTCGCCCAGCGTAGCCTTGCCGTCCACGATGCTCGGCTCGATTTCGAGCACCTGTTGCGCGCGGTTGAGGCACGCCGCAGCGCGCGGAAGCGTCAGAATCACCATCTGCGCCATCATCACAAAGAACAGGATCAAGATCGCGTACTCCAGCACGGCCGAGATGCTGCCGATTTGCATGGCATGGACGCCCACGCGGTTGCCGCCCACCCACAGTACCGCCACTTCGGCGATGTTCATCAAAAAGAAGCTGGAGCTGTCGAGACCCACAAACAGGTGGTTGACCTTGATGGCATTGGCCGCGTAATCGCTAAACACCTCGTCCAGGCGCTGCTCCTCGTGGCGCTCCTTGTTAAATGCGCGGATGACGCGCACGCCCACGATGTTCTCGCGCAGCACCACGTTCATGCGGTCGATAAAGCTCTGCAGGCGCATAAAGATCGGCGCGGCGTTGGCAACGGTAAAGACCGCCGCCACCAGCACGATCGCAACGACCACGCCCAGCAGCGTGCCCATGGCAGGATCGATAAACCAGGCAAAGATGATGCCCGCCACGGCCAAGAACGGCACCGGCAGCACCAACTGAATCGTCTGAAGGATAGCCTGCTGGATCACGTTGATGTCGTTGAGTGAGCGCGTGATCATCGAACCCGTGCCAAAGCGCTCAAAGTCGCTGGCCGCGAGTTCGAGCGACTTGTCGTACACGGCATTGCGGATGTCGCAGGCCACATTGGCCGCCAGACGGGCCGAAAGATAGCAGCCCAGCACCGTGCCGCCGCTGGCCATGCCGGTTGCGATAAGCATGTACAGGCCGTTGCGTAAAATATAGTCGACATCGCCCGTGGTAATACCGGTGTTGACCATGTTCGCCAGCATCGTGGGAACCAACAGCGTACCGACGTTATCTATCAGCACCGCAAACAGCGTCACCGCAATCAGACCGCGGTACGGCCTCATAAACCTCATTAAGAGTCGCATGTGTCCCCCTCGCCCTTATCGTCAGCCTCGTTCTCGGCGGCCACTTGCCGTTTAAATGCCTCGCACTCTTCGTTCAGAACGTGGGAGAACTTACCGACCAAGCGCATGATCTCGCGCTGTTCCCACGGCTCGAGCGCCTCGAATGCCTGTTGCTCGGCTTTTTGCGCCGGCAACGCGTAGCGCTTGGCAAACTGCACGCCTTCTTCGGTCAGTCGCACAACCTTGTTCTTACGACTGCCCTCGGCAAACTCCAACGTCGCAAGCCCTCGCGCCCTAAGCGTCTTAATCGCCGAATTGATGGTCTGTTTGCTGTAGAACCATTCACTCGTCAGCCGACTCACGGCAACGCTTCCGCCCGCTGCACTCGTGTCGACGAGCATCCAGTAGGCGCAGTCCGAAAGACCGCAAGTGCGCGCGAACTCCGAATAGATACGATCAAGCCCGTTGAGCATCCGGTCGAAATCGACCGGGCTAACTGCACTATTCATCTCTCCCACCATTCGATAGTCCGAGTTTTGACCAATTAATATCTCTACATTAGTCCGAGTTTTGACTATCGTCAACAAGATTGTTGTTTATGGTCGGCTCTACATAAGCATATCGACAAAAAGACCGCCGGCGCGGGGGCGGCGCCGGCGGTTGCGAGAGAATATCGAGTGTTGGCTGTTAAGCAGCGACGGCCTCGTAGACCGTGGCACCCGAGAAGCTGTCGTGCAGGCTCTTGCCGCAGATCCACGGCAGTTCGACGACCTCGCAGACCGTGTTGACCAGCTCGGAGCAGTCAGTAAAGTGGCCCTTATCGTTGAGGGCCTCGCAATCCTGAACACGCCAATAGCCATCGGTGTGCGTGATGTAGTACTCGTGATCGTTAATCGACACGAAAGCGCGCGTCTTGGAACGCAGCAGCTTCAGAAATCCTTCGAAGTCGGTCTCGACGACATCTCCAGCCTGGAACATGATGTTACCTCCTGGCCCGGCGCCACCATGGCGCGTTGATAAACGTTGATACTCCTTTAGTAAAACCTTTATCAGAGCTTATGCGCGCATCATTTAGGCAAGTGGTAAAAAACCGCAGGGTAGACGGGATAAAACGTTTAACCATCCCACCGGTTTGTCACATTCTGGCTGAAGTTTTATGCAAACCAACTTTTCCACTTGGTAGCTTGCATTGTTTGGGGCCGACTGCGCGATTACGGCTACGGCACGACGGGTAAGAACGGAACATCTGCAATGTCATCGCTAGGAGGACCCATGGAGACCATCGAAGCGCTCATCCACCGCCGCAGCTGCCGTAATTATAGCGATCGCCCCGTCGAAGCCGAAAAGCTCGCACGCATTATCGAAGCCGGCCAGTACGCGCCGAGCGGCATGGGACGCCAGCCGGTCACGTTTGTCGCCGTTACCGACCCCGCGACCGTCGAGCGCCTCTCGCAGCTCAACGCACAAGTTATGGGCAGCGAGGGAGATCCCTTCTACGGCGCCAAGACCGTTGTGGTGGTGCTCGTCGACCGCAGCGTGCCCACGCACCTGGAAGACGGCTCGCTCGCCATGGGCAACCTGCTCAACGCAGCCTATGCGCTGGGCGTCGATTCGTGTTGGATCCACCGCGCGCACGAGGTCTTTGACTCACCCGAGGGACTGGAACTGCTGGCCAAGTGGGGTCTGCCCGCCGACGGAAGCCTGCGCGGTGTGGGCAACTGCATTCTGGGCTACGCCGCGGACGCACTCCCCGAGGCAAAGCCGCGCCGCGACAACGTGGTGTATGTCGGGTAATTAGTTCCGCCGTTCTAACGAACGGCGGAACAATCTAGTCGACTGGATGATAGAAGGTATCGACGACCGTTTGCTTTACGTTGTCCTGGTCCAGGTAGAACTCGGCGAAGGTGTCGCCCTGCTGCATGGTGCCCTGCAGCGTCACGACATCAAACGAAGTCAGGCCGTGCTCGAGCATCGTGGTCGCCAGATAGCTGAACTCATCGAGACCCAAATTGGTCCACGTATAGTCGCCCATAGCCTGATACAGGCTGATGAGCATGGCAGGGTTACTCTTGGCACTGCTGAGCACCTTCGATGCAAACGCCTGCACGTAGCTCACCTGGCGCGCTGTACGATCCAGCGAAGACGTCAGATTCGTCGTGTCGCGCCACTGCACATACTTTTCCGCCGTTGTACCAAACAGCGTGGTCTCCTGGCCCTCGACCACCTCCGTGCCCGGCACCGTCTGCGTAGGCACCAGCGTCACGCCGCCGATGGAGTCATTAATGGGAGCCACGCCCTCGATATTGAGCGTGTAGTAATAGTCGACTGGAATATTGTCGAGCACGCGCGAAGCGGCGGCGGCCGTCAGTGCCGATGAGTTGTCGCCATCGGTGCCATAGGCAAACTGCAAGCACAGCTGCTCGGTCACCTGGCCGGCAAACGAACCATTGGAATACGTATCTACGGCAACCATGCTGTCACGCGGGATGATAATGCCGCGGGCCTCGCCCGTGTCGGTATTAAGCGCTACGACCATTACGGTATCGGACTGGCCCTTCTGGGTGCCGTCATCGTTATTGCGGCCATCAAAACCGATAAACGCCACCGTGGCCATATGCTTGTTGAGCGCATACTTCTTGCCGTTATAGGTAATGGTGTCGCCCTTGGCCTTAATGACCTTTTCGGTCTTTTCCTCAATCTTCTTTTTGCCTTGGTTCACGCTGTGATTCACAAAGCCCCAGCCGGCAGCAGCAACCGCACCAATCACGAGCAGCACGATCAGCAGCGTGCGGATACGGCGGCGGCGCTTGATGTGCTTAATCGACTCTTTGGAGCGTCGACGACGCTGAGGTGCCGTCTCATCAAGCGAAGGCCACTCTGCCTCATCAACAGGCTGCGCCGCAGCTTCATCGGTCTTTGCCGATACGTCGGACGAGGCCTCGGCCTTGCTCTGCGATTTTTCGTCAGGCTGAGGCGTCGGAGTGTCTTTGGTCTCCCATTGAGGCTCGACAGGCTCCGCCACATCCTGAACCTGCTGCTCGGGATTGTTTACTTGATTTTCGTCGGGATCCACCGCATCGATAAAGTGCTTGCCACGGGGGTTCATGACTATTTTGTCTCCTGGTCGCTTGTTAACACACCGCTGACAATATAGCGCGAGTTGCCCTGCGAGCTATCGAGCATGCAGGTGCTCAACTGCACAATCTTACTATCTGCATCAAGTGTCACGCCGTCACGTGCATTTTTGAGCAATGCGTCCGGATTACAGACTGAATTAAAGTAGTCCTGGCGCACGGCAGGGTCGGCAAAGTTAAACGAATTGAGAATGTGACGGTCGTCATATTGATAGGCCGAGACAATCTTGTACGTCAGAATATGGCCCGGCGTGTAGATATAGAACTCGCCGTTCTCGTTAAAGAAGTCCGCGTCCTCAAAGCTATGCAAGTTGTGGAACACGCCGCCGTTCACATGGCCGTAGATCACCGTGACGGGATCGCTAAAGTCGCGCGCGTTTGCCATCTGACTAAACGCTGTGCCGTAGGGGTCGTACTTGCCGTCCTTGTCGTGGTCCAGATAAAACAGGTCGTCCGTCGTGCTCTGCAGCAAGGGCGTGTTGATATCCGCACCCGGAATGTAGAGCCACGCATAGATATCGGCGTTCTCTTGAATGAGCGGAGCGAAGTCGATGGGGTTGTCCGGCAGCTCCTTGCCCTTTGATTCGACCTTCGTGGCGGGCTTTCCTGTTGCACTCATCTCCTCGGCGCGCTGCTGCTCTAGATGATTCATATAGAGCACGTAGCCACCGCAGCCGACTGCGACTAGTAACAACACTACGAAAACGCCCTTGAGTATCATGGCGCGACGCTTTTTGTCCGAGTCGCCCATATGCTTAACTTCCATATGCTTGCCCTGCGGCTGCTGTGCCATGGTGTTCCCTTACCCTGTAAATCGGCCGAAAAAAGGACCCGCACAAGTACGGGTCCTCAAATCTTACGGTTGAAACCGTGTGTGTGCTAGTTGTTCTTACGAAGAGCAACAAAAGCGCAGGCAGCGCCAGCAGCGGCAACAGCAGCCACAGCGGCAACAGCGGTGGTGTTCACGCCGGTAGCCGGGGACTTAGCACCGTTGTCGGTGGTAGCAGCGCCAGCAGCGGTCTTCTCAGCCACGATGGTGTAGGTGGAGAGCTTGGTGACCTTAAAGACAACGTTACCGTTGTTGTCGGCGGTCAGGTTCAGCTGCTCCGTAGTGCCGTCGTTGTGCTGGACATAGACGGTAACCTTAGCGTTGGCGTAAGCCTTGCCAAGGGTGAAGGTGACGGTCAGCGGGTTGGACTCGGAAACGGTGCCCTCAACGGTCTCGGTGATCTCGAAGGAAGCGACCACGTTGGCACCGGCAGGGGTGCCCTCGGCGTTCTTGGTGGTGGAAACAACCTTGACGTTGGCGTTGTTAACGCTGGCGGTCACGTTGTTGGCGCCGGTGGCGGTGGTGTTGGCAGGGCTCGGGGCGGCGAAAGCAGCCACGGGCAGAGCCAGGGCAAGAGCGAGAACGCTCAGTGCTGCCATGAATCTCTTCTTCATGTTAGGTACTCCTCAACTTGCAGCTTGCGGACCTTTAAATGCCTAGTAGTATAGCTTTTTTTACAAATTGTGACTAATGAGTTCTATATGAAACAACATTGCTGCTTTTTTGCTCACTCATTGGCCCCAAACGGCGACTTGGTGTGATGGTTCTGTGACTTATTGGCCTTATGTTACGGGCGTGACCTGCGAACCCGCGCCGTTTGCACTGGTTTCGCTAACCTCGCTGTCCGTATCCTCGCCCTTTTGGGCATCGGTGATCGTTGCGGCAGCGGCAACAATACCGCGCTGAGACGCCACGCCCGTCTGTGCCTGAGCGCCCTCGACAAGCTCCGTGCCGGCATGCGCGAGCTCAGCAGATTTGAACATCGCACTCAGGTCGACCCCGCCGCCAGCGTAGCCGAGCGCGGCAAGTGCGATCACAATCACCGCAACAACAACTGTAATCGGCACATAACGATGCCAGCCAGCAGGATTGAGCCCACTGCGGCGAGCCGCACCGCGGCTGATATAGCCCAGCGTTCCGTCGTGCTTAAGCTTAGAGCCCACCACGCGCTTGCGCCCCCACAGCGTCGACTCGGCCTGCATGGCCAAGCGAGCGCTTGCCGAAGGATAACCGTATTTGGTGCGCTTGAACGAACCGTCGAACCCCGACGCGTGCTTGCCCCACGTCCGGGACGTCGTGCGGCGGTTAACTGGAGCCGCGCTCCGTCTATTCCGGTTTGGTTTTGAAGTCTCCGCCATACGCCCCCGCACGCCGTAACACAATCGAAACATTACTGCTTTGGACTGTAGCACACGCGCCGCACGCGGTCACGGGCGCCTCGCTCAGCGGTCGTCGTCCTTCAGCAAGCGCCACAAGGTCGTGCGGCTTATTCCCAGCACCTCGGCAGCGCGGGTCCGGTTGCCCTGAAGGTGGCCTACGACCAGCCGCGCGATATCGCGTTCGGTATCGGCCAGTGGACGCAGGATATACAGATCGCTGTCGAGCGTCGGAGCGCCAAAGGTTGCGGTTTTGATGACGTCCTCCTGGGCGAGCACCTCCTCCGCCACTTCGCGCTCCGCCACACCCGACCCTACTAATATATAGAGTCGTTCCGAGACCTCGCGCAGCTGCAGATAGTTGCGTGGCCAGCGATAGCCGTTGAGCGTCGAGGCAGCCTCCTCGGACATACTCGGAGCGGCAGTTCCAAAGGCATCTGACAGATATGACAAATACCGCGCAACCTTTTTCGATGCGCCACCCTGCTCGGCAATCGCAGGCGCCACACTTACTGCACACGCCAAGCGCTCGGTTACAAAAGCGGCCTGATCGCTTTCGCCACCGCCCGGCATGTCGTTTGCCGTCAGAACCACATGGCAACGCGCGGCCAGCGCCGTGTCGGTCATCGTAGAGACAAGCTCACGCAGACGCTGCGGCGAAAGTGCATGCCAGCCACCAATACAAAGGGTCAGCCTTGCCTGGAACAGCGGCGATTCCGAGCTTTTGAGCAGATGGCGCCAGCCGCGATCTGTGAGCTCGTCAAGTGCCACGGACACAAAGGGTTCGTCGGCATAAGGCCCATCCAGATAGAGGCGCTTTGCAATCTCTGCCTGGCCAGCACCCAGCTCACCCTCCAACATGAGGGGCACGCCGCGGGCATAGCTTTCGCAGACGGGGCCAGCGACCGCAGCGGCGCCCTCGACAATGCCGTACGCGCTTGCCTCGTAGCGCGCCTCGACCTCATCTGCGTTAAGCCACTCAATACCCGCGTGTGCCGCCACACCGTGCACCTCGCGGACCACGACCACCCAAAGCGCGCCGTATTCCTTGGCGACCGGACGCACCGTGAGGCTCAAGCGCCCTCCCGCATGCCCCATCACCAGGCGCGTGCCGTCGCCCACTCGTCCCACGCGCTCGGCGACAAATGCCGCGACGTCTTGCTCGAGCGCGACATCATCCATGGTCGAAATCGCCACGCGTCCATGCCCATCGATTGCCAACGCCGAGGCCCCGGCAGCAGCCAAGGCCTCGATCAAGATTTGTAGCTTGGCGTCACTGTTCATATTGCGCCCCGTCCTCGGCGCCACGCCGCCACCGACGGCCGCGCAGGCGAGTGTTTCATAATTGAACGATATTGCTCACCAAACACTATAGGGCAGAAGCCGCCGTCCTGCGAGTATATGAGTTGCCCCGCATCGCCATCCTGGCGGGGCGATAAGAGCTCTTCGGGACCTATCAACCTGCGGACAAGCCATACCCGCAAGAGCTCCTATCGCTCCACCGCGGACATGCGCTCGCCAGCACGCAGCACGCAGCACGCAAATAAGCCACTTCTCTACCAGATTCCCAGCACGTGCTGCATTCCCAAACTCATGCACGCAATGCCAATCCAGCAGCAAAAGCCCAATGCGATGGGCTTGCCGCCCTTTTTGACCAGCTCAACGATATCGGTATTAAAGCCAATAGCCGCCATGGCCATCACGATAAAGAACTTCGACAGCTCCTTGATGGGCGCCGTAATGGATGTAGGAAGCTGAAGCACCGTGGTAATCACGCTCGCCAGCACAAAGAACAGCACGAACATGGGAAACGCGCGTTTAAGCGAGAACGTGCTTTTGGCGTCGCCGCCGGCCTTGCGCGCCAGATGCATCTGCCAGCATGCGAGAACCAACGTAATGGGAATAACGGCCAGCGTTCTGGTGAGCTTGACCACCGTGGCGCTCTCGAGCACATTGGCGCCGGGATGCATACTGTCCCAGGCGCTCGCCGCAGCCGTTACCGACGAGGTGTCGTTGATGGCGGTGCCGGCAAACAAGCCAAAGCCCTCGTTAGTCAGCCCGAGCATGCCGCCGAGCGTCGGAAACACGAGCGCCGCGATAACGTTAAACAGGAAGATGACCGAAATAGCCTGGGCAATCTCACGATCGTCGGCATCGATGACGGGCGCGGTCGCGGCGATGGCAGAACCGCCGCAAATCGACGAACCCACACCCACAAGCGTCGCGATCTTGCCCGGCACGTTCATGACGCGGCAGAGCACGAAGGCGATGACAAGCGAGGTCGAGATCGTCGCCACGATAATCGGCAGCGACTGAGCGCCTTTGGACAGAATCTGCGAGAGGTTCATGCCAAAGCCAAGCAAGATTACCGCGTACTGCAAGACTTTTTTAGACGTATAGGAGACACCGGCGGCGAGCTGTTCGCGACGATTCTTGGGAAAGACGAGTGCCAGGACCATGCCAAAGAGGATGGCAAACACCGGACCGCCGACCACCTCAATCTGTTTGCCGAGTAACGTCGCGGGGATGGCGACGATCAGGCAGAACAAGACGACCTTCCAGCGTTCGCGTACGATATTCGCCAGTTGCATATGGGATTCCTTCTTTCTATTTCACGTTTGCGACGGCCTATGATACGGCAACATTGAGCACAGCCCTGCGCAAATACAGACTAAGATGCCGCAATAGTTCTTGGGCAACAGCCGAATTACCCACCACGGAGAGCTGATTCGCGGCATAATTAACAGCTGATATATGAGTGTGATAGAACGGTTGCGAGGCACTATGGAAGAATCGATGCACGTCGGCGAGCAGGAAACGAGCCTACAGGATCAGTCCTACCACACCATTCGACGCAAAATCGTCTACCTGGACTACAAGCCGGGCGAAAAGCTGGGCGTCAAGCAGCTTTGCGACGACCTGGATATGGGGCGCACCCCTGTGCGCGAGGCGCTGGTGCGTCTGGCGCAAGAGGGCCTGGTGCGCACCGTGCCCCAAAGCGGCACCTATGTCTCGCCCATCAACCTCACTCTTGCCGAGAGCGCCTGCTACATTCGCGAGCACCTGGAAAAGCAGGTGATTGTGGAGTGCTGCGCCCGTGCCACCTCTGCAGGCATCGAGCAGCTCGACCGAGCCATCGCGCTGCAGGAAAAGACCATGGCCGAGGAGGATCGCATCGGCTTCTTTTTAAGCGACAACCTCATGCACCGCATGATCTTTAGCATCGCGTGCCGCAGCACCGTGTGGTCGTGGCTCGAAGAGACCAATGCCGACCTGGAGCGCTTCCGCTGGCTGCGCGCCGCCACGCAGACGCTCGACAATCAGGAGATTGTTAACGAGCACAAGCAAATCCGCCGCGCCATCGCCGGCCGCGACCCCATCGAGGCGAGCTTTTTGGTCAGCAAGCACCTGCATATGATGTTCCGCAACCAGACCGAGGTCCTGGACCAATATCCCAAGTACTTCGAGACCAGCAAGCTCCGCTAACCTGCCAAAAAGGGACAGGTTTATTTTGGCAGGTTTTATCTGGGCAAATGCAACAAGGCCCGGCTCCGCTGCAACGGAGCCGGGCCTTGGTCGCTAGAACGGCGGAACCAACTACTCGACAGTAACGCTCTTTGCCAGGTTACGGGGCTGGTCGACGTCGCAGTCGCGCAGGATGGCAACCTCGCGGGCGAGCAGCTGCAGCGGGACACTCGCCGTGATGGGGCTGAACACGTCGCGGACGGCCGGCACGCGAATGATGCAGTCGGCGATCTTGTTGATCTCCTCGTCACCCTCGGTGGCAACGACGATGACCTTGGCACCGCGCGCCTTGCACTCCATAAGGTTCGACACGGTCTTGTCGTAGGTGGCGCTCTTGGTGGCCACGGCGATGACGGGGAAGCCCGGATCAATCAGGGCAATGGGGCCGTGCTTCATCTCGCCGGCAGCATAGGCCTCGGCGTGCAGGTAGCTGACCTCCTTGAGCTTGAGTGCGCCCTCGTAGGAGATGGCAGCGCCCATACCGCGTCCCACGAACAGCGCCGACTGCGCGTCCTTGCACAGCAGGGCGGCCTCGTGCACGGCCTCGGTCTGCGTGTCCAAAATCCACTGGATCTGCTCGGCCGTATCGGAAAGCTCGCGGAACATCATGCGCGCTTGCTTGGTGGTCAGACGGTACTTGACCTGCGCCAGCAGCAGAGCCAGCAGCGTGAGGCTCACAACCTGGCCGATGAAGCTCTTGGTCGAGGCGACCGCGATCTCCTTGTTGGCCTTGGTATAAATGACGCCGTCGCTCTCACGCGCCACGGGGCTGCCCACCACGTTGGTGATGCCAAAGACCTTGGCGCCCTTGATACGCGCGTCGCGAATGGCGGCGAGGGTATCGGCCGTCTCGCCCGACTGGGACACGGCAACGACAAGCGTCGTCGGCGTGATGATGGGGTTGCGATAGCGGAACTCGCTGGCAGCCTCGACCTCGGTGGGAATGCGAGCCCAGCCCTCAATAAGGTTCTTTGCGATGAGTCCTGCGTGATAGCTGGTGCCGCAGGCGATCACGTAGACACGGTCGATGTCGTTGAGCTCCTCGAGGGACAGGCCCAGCTCATCGATATCGAGCTCGCCGGCAGGCGTCATACGGCCAACCAGCGTGTCGCGCACGACGCGCGGCTGCTCGTGAATCTCCTTGAGCATAAAGTCGGGATAGCCGCCCTTTTCGGCCATGTCCAGATCCCAATCGATGTGGGTGACCTTGGGCTCGATGACATTGCCGGCCTCGTCGGTGTACTCGACGCCCGCAGGCGTAAGCTTGGCAAACTGACCGTCCTCGAGCACCACGACATCGCGGGTGGCGTCGATGAGCGCGATGACGTCGGAAGCAACGTAGGAGCCGGTCTCGCCCACGCCGACCACAATCGGGGAGTCCTTGCGGGCAACGGCGATCACGCCAGGCTCGTCGGCGCACACGGCGGCCAAGCCATAGGCGCCTACCACGTGGGTGCAAGCCTCGCGCACGGAGGCCATCAGGTCGTGCGTCTCGGCATAGGCCTCTTCGATCAGATGCGCGAAGACCTCCGTATCGGTCTCGCTCTTAAAGTGATGGCCGCGGCCCTCCAGCTCCTCGCGCAGTTCGGCGAAGTTCTCGATAATGCCGTTGTGGACGATGGCGATGCGACCGTCGCAGCTAGTGTGGGGATGAGCGTTAACGACGGAAGGCTTGCCGTGGGTAGCCCAACGGGTGTGACCGATACCGCAGGTTGCGTCGCTATCGATATTGGAAAGCTCGCTCTCCAGACCCGCGACCTTACCCACGCGGCGGATGACATCGAGGTGCGCCGCGGCGCCCTCGCCCACCTCGAGCGCGACACCCGAGGAGTCATAGCCACGATACTCCATACGCTTGAGGCCCGTGACCAGGATGTTCTTTGCAATATCAGAGCCGGTGTAGCCGACGATTCCGCACATAAGATAAATCCCTTCGTTCGCGTGACTGCAAGACGTCCACGCACAAGGGGCGCTGAGACGTATAACGTTCGAGTATTGTACTCACGCAAACGCAAGCTGATATACCAGAAGTGGTACCTCAACTTGGATACCACTCGATACACACATGCCCAAACCACCACGATGGGGACAGGCGCCTTTGTGGTGGTTTGGACCGAGGCGGCGCTCTGTCCCGGCGAAAGATCTCGATCTGTAACATCTGGGGCTCCGGAAGCCGGCTTAGTGTTACAGATCGAGACATTACGGTTCGGCCCCTGCACTATGTCTCGATCTGTAACAGGTAGAGCCGGTTTTGCCGTCCAGATGTTACAGATCGAGACAATTGAAGGTCCGGGCAGCTCAAACCGCCACAAAGGTGCCTGTCCCCTTCGTGGTGGTCGCGCTGGCAACGGCGTTTGCCCAGATAAAACCTGCCAAAATAAACCTGTCCCTAATTGGCAGGTTTTGACACCTCAGAGGCGGGCGATGCTACAATCTGGCTTGTACTTGAAACGCATCAAAGGGGCCGCTATGGCAAAGGTAAAAATCAGCGACGTCGCGCGCGAGGCAGGGGTTTCGCTGGGCACGGTTTCCAACGCACTCAACCACCCCGAAAAGCTGCGCCCCGAGACCCTCAAACTCATCAACGAGACCATCAATCGCCTTGGCTACCTGCCCAACCAAAGCGCCCGTCAGCTCGCGGGCGGCACCACCAAGTCCTTTGGCCTGGTCCTTCCCCGTCTCGACCACGGTTTTTCGCTCCAAATTGCCAGCGGCGCCCATAACGAGGCCCGCAAGCACGGTTACGACCTGCTCATCGCCAACGCCGATAACGACGATATTCTCCAGGACCATTACCTGCGCTACTTTATGGGCACGCAAATGTCCGGCGTCATGGTTCAGCCCATGGCGTCCCCCGACTGGCGCCCCGCAACGACCAAGATGCCCGTGCCGATCGTCTATCTGGACATCCACTGCTCCGAGCCCGGTTACTACGTGGCCGCCGACAACGAGGCGCAGGGGCGCATTATCGCCGAGCTCGCCGTCGCCCGCGGCGCACGCCATATCACCGTTGTGGGCAGAGCGGCATTCATGCAGCTCACCCTGCGCGTACTTGGCATTCACAAGGCCCTCGCCCTGCATCCCGATATCAAAATTGAAGTCATTGACGCCGGAGAGTGGAATACCGCAGCCGACGGCTACAGCATTGGCGCTCAGATTGCCGGGCGCCCTGCCGACGAACGCCCCGATTTTGTCGTCGGCCTGACCGACGTGTTAGCCTCGGGCGTTATCTCGGCATTGGTCGACAAAGGCATCTCCGTCCCCGAGCAGGTTCGCGTGGCCGGATGCGACGGCAACCCACTCGCCTGGAGCGGGTCGGTTCCCCTCACCACCGTGGCACCGCCGGGTTACGAAATTGGCCGCAAGGGCGTTCAGTTGCTGATGGAGCAGATTGAGAACAAAGCCCCGGCAAAGACCAAGCATATCCGCGTCGGCTCTGCAACGCGCACCGTCGCCGCAGTCACCACCGCGGAGGATATCAACCGCCAAGAACTCGTGCGGCCGTTCCTCCTCGAGCGAGCCAGCACCCAGGCGAGCAGCCACGCCGAAGCCACCGCCATCAACCTAGGCGCGTATCTATAGCGCGTCGGCCAGTATGCCAAAATGCCGTTTAAGCAAAAGAGGCCCGACCATTGCCGGACCTCTTTTGCTTAAGTGCAAAGACGGCCAATTTCTCGCTTCAACGCCGCAATTGCCTAGCGTACGGCCTTGACCGCCGCCGCCAGGTCGAACAGCGAATCGAGCACGGCCTCGCAGCCATCCACCACATCCTGCGGCAGCGGCACGATATCGGGCACGGCAAAGACATGGCAACCCGCCGTGATGCCCGAGACGCAGCCGTTGCGCGAATCCTCGACCACGGCGCACTCCTCGGGGGCAAAGCCCGCGCGCTCGCAGGCAAGCAGATACATCTCGGGGTCGGGCTTGCCGTGCACGACGTCCTCGCCACAGGTCACCGTTTCAAACTTGTCAAAAAGACCGACCATCTTAAGGTTGCGCTCGGCCGTAACGAGGCGCGACGACGTCGCTAGACCCACGTGATAGCCCGCAGCCAGCAGCTCGTCGAGGCACTCAGCGGCGCCGGCCTTAAGCTCCAGTTCGGTCTTGACCATCTCGTCGCGAATCTCCTTGTGGCGGGCATAGACCGCCTCGGTGGTTTCGTGGCTGCCATAATGCTTATCGAGGATGTCCATAACATCGGGCAGCGTGCGGCCGATAAACTGATGGATCAGCGCATCATCAATCGCTACCCCCAGCTCGGCAGCGCCCGCCCTCCATGCCTTAATGCCCAAACGCTCGGTATCGACCAGCGTTCCGTCCATGTCAAAAATAACAGCCTTGATCATATCGGTCCCCCATCGGCTCTCGCTATCGCATTACCGCAACTCTACCGCATTTGGCAACTTGTATATAACGTATATGCCATATTGCACTTTCGTTACATAGGTAGAAGTATTATGACAAGCAGCCCGGTAGGATTATAGTTTTTGGCCGAGTACATATTGGTAAGGATCGATTCATGTTTTCAGACACCACCGCACCTGCAAAGGAGCTTCAGGATAAACTCGCAGAGCTCGAGCAGCTGCTTTTGGCATACGGACGCGTTGCCATCGGCTTTTCCGGCGGCGTCGACAGCAGCTTTTTGGCCGCGGTCTGCGCCCGCATCATGCCTGCCAGCACGCTTCTCGTCCACCTCACCACGCCGCTCATCGGCACGCCCGAACAGGCTTCGTTTGAGCGCTCCGTTGACGGGCAAGCCAATGAGGAGCCACATTTTAAGCTCCCTGTGCTCAATCTTTCGGTCGATCAGTTGCAGCTCCCCCAAGTAGCCTGCAACGATGCTAATCGCTGCTACCACTGTAAGCACGCCGGCTTTACCGCTATCGTCAACCACGCCAAGTCGCTCGGCTTTCCCACCGTCATCGATGGCAGCAATGCAAGCGATCGCGGCGACTACCGCCCCGGCATGCGCGCGGCAGAAGAGCTCGGCGTACGCTCCCCTCTTATGGAGGTCGGCTTTACCAAGGACGAGGAGCGCGAGCTGCTGCGCGCATGGGGCTATCCCGTTTGGAACCTGCCGGCGGGAGCCTGTCTTGCCACGCGCGTCCCCACGGGCGAGGAGCTTACGCGCGAGAAGGTCGATTTAATCCGCGCCTGCGAGGACTACCTGCACGAACTTGGTCTGGCGCAGGTTCGCGCGCGCTTGGTCGGCAGCTGTATGCACATCGAGGCCGCCCCCGCAGATGTCGCCAAGATTGCCGCCCTCGGCGGCGGCGCCGTCGATGCCGAGGGCAAGGCCCCACTGCCCGCCGCTATCGAGTCCGCGCTGCGCGAGCTGGGCTGCGGCCACATCTCCCCCGAGGTCACCCCCTACATCCACGGCAACATGAACCTTTAGGTTACGCCGTTTTACAAACGGCGTACCTGCTCGGCGCTGCGCGGGCTCCGGGTGCGGCAATCTGACGTTCAACTTCACGGGCACGACCAAAAGGTCAGCGCCCGCTTGTTTCACGTCACCTTACCGCACCCGAAGCCCGCTCGCTCGCATATGCTCAACCTGGACTGCGTTAACTGACCCGCCAATAAGGGACAGGTTTGTTCTAGCAAGTTTTATCTGGGAAAACGCCGAATAGCTTTATATTCACAACCGCCGCAGCTCCATATGAGGTAAATGAATCAGTAGCGTTTGTCCCAAATCTTAAGTATTTGTTCGACAGAACGGCCCCTGCCGGCTCCTGCTAGACTGGTAGATTCCCAACCGTCCATCCAGGAGCCTCAATGTCGCGCAAGTCCGCCTACAAGCAAGCACTTTCCATCGGCACCGCCGTGGTGTTGGGGTTTGCGCTGTTTACGGGATCGCTCGACGGAGCTCCCAAGTTGCTGTCGCCGCAAAGCGATGAACAGGCGGCAGCTCTGGCCGAGAAGCAAAACGAGAGTCCCAGCCGCACCGACGACGAGGCGGACTTGGTCGCCCGGCTCGAATCGGGAACAGCGAGCTCCCCGGACTCTCAAAATAGCCAAGACTCTGGCGATGGCTCTGAATCCGCCGCAACCGACGCCGGTGACGCTGCCTCCGCGGATAGCGCCGCCACCCCCATCGACGAAGTCGAAAACCCTGACCTCAACCGCGCCCGCGGTGTTTATCTCAGCAGCATTCCCGACTACGCCGGCAACCCCTACGTTGCCCTTCGCGCCGACAGCACGCACCCGTTGGGCATGCCGTCGTTCACGCTCGATGAATACGATCGCGCCACCGAAGAGGGCTGCTTTAAGAAATTCTCCAAGCTCGATAGCCTGGGCCGCACCCGCAAGGCACTCGCCTGCGTTGGCCCCGAATCGCTCGGCCAGGGCAAGCGCGGCGACATCTCGCGTATCCACCCCGCCGGATGGCACCAGCAGCGCTACGACTTTATTCCGAGCCAGAGCCTCTACAACCGCTGCCACCTCATCGCCTGGTCGCTCTGCGGCGAAAACGCCAACCGCAAGAATCTCCTCACCGGCACGCGCTATCTCAACGAGACGGGCATGCTGCCGTTTGAAGAGCAGGTCCTCGACTACATCCGCGACACGGGCAACCATGTGCTCTACCGCGTCACGCCCATGTACAACGAAGAGGAACTCGTCTGTCGTGGCGTTCGTCTGGAAGCACAATCGGTCGAGGACCACGGCAAGACCCTGTGCTTCCACGTGTACTGCTACAACCTGCAGCCGCACGTGCAAATCGACTACGCCACCGGCCGCAACCAGGCATCCGGAGACTAGCGCCGACTGCGCTGCCCGTAACCAAAAAAATGATCCGCAATCCTTCCGTCGCATACGGATCAAATAAGGCCGCCCCGGTTACCCAGGACGGCCTTTTCGTCAGCACCTACATCGCAGACAACGCCACACGCTACTTGGCGCGGCCCTCCTCATAGCGCTCGACCAGCTTGGCCTGAACGTCGTAGGGAACCTGCTCGTAGCCGGCGGGCTTCATGGTAAAGTCGCCTGTGCCGCGCGTGATAGAACGTAGGCGCGTCGAATAATCCGTCAACTCGGCGAGCGGAGCCTGGGCGATGACCACGGTGTCACCGCGCTCATCGGTCTCCATGCCCGTCACGCGACCGCGCGAGGCCGAGATGTCGCCCATCACGGCGCCGGCGTAACTCTCGGGAATGGTCACGGTGATCTCCTCGATGGGCTCCAGCACCACCGGGTCGGCATCGGCACACGCCTTGCGCAGGCCGATGCGAGCCGCCGCGCGAAACGCCATCTCGTTGGAGTCGACGCTGTGATACGAGCCGTCGTACACCGCGACGCGAATGCCCGTGAGCGGGTAGCCGGCAATGATGCCGTCCTTCATGGTCTCCTGGACGCCCTTGTCCACGGCGGGAATCAGCGAGCGCGGAATGCGGCCGCCTACGACCTCATCCACAAACTCGTAGCCGTCGCTCGTGCCGTCGGGCCCAATAAGCGGCTCCACGCGCAGCCAGCAGTCGCCGTACTGACCGGCACCACCGGTCTGCTTCTTGTGGCGGCCCTGGGCGCTCGCCGTGCGGCGGATGGTCTCGCGATACGGAATGCGGATCGGCACGCTCTTGGCCACGACCTTGGTACGGTCCTCCAAACGGTTGAGCAGCACCGAAACCTGCGCCTCACCCACGGCGGAGATGATAGTCTGGCCCGTCTCCTCGTCGCGGTCGATGCTCATGGTCGGATCGGCCTTGCAGGCTTTCTCAATAAACGTGTAGAGCTTCTCTTCGTCGCCGCGATTCTCGGCCTCGATGGCGATACGATACTGAGAGTTGGGGAACTTAAACGCCGCAGCCTCGACCTTACCGGTAATGGAGAGCGTGTCACCCGTCTCTGCCGCCAACTTGGGCGCCACGATAATGTCGCCGGCATAGGCGTGACCGACCTCGGTCATGTCGCGGCCGCACATCACATACAGGTGAGCCAGACGGTCGCCCTTGCGCGTGCGGGCGTTGACCAGCTCAAGACCCGGCTCAAGCGTGCCCGCCAGCACCTTGATAAAGCTGATGCGGCCCTGCTGCGGGTCGGCCAGCGTCTTAAACACAAATGCCACCGGTCGGTCATCGTCACTCGAGATCTTGAGCGAGTCGCCGTCGATGAGCGGCATTTCGCCGTAGTCAGTCGGCGCCGGGAAGTACGTGGCAATGTCGTCCATCAGCGAGTTGACGCCCTGCTCCTTAATGCAATCGCCCGCAAAGACCGGCACAAAGATGCGCTCGGCGATCGCCTTCGACAGCAGGCCTTCAAGCTCCTCCTGCGTCAGCGTCTCCTCGCCTTCCAAGTACTTCATCATCAGCTCATCGTCGGCCTCGGCCACCAGCTCGCACAGATGGTCATGGGCTTCCTCAGCCTGGGCACGATACTCCTCGGGAATCTCCGACTCTACGGCTTCGGTGCCGTTGCAATGGCGCGCCTTCATGCGCACCAGGTCGATAATGCCGTCAAAGTCCTCGCCCTCGCCCCAGGGGAGGGTCACGGCGCCTAGGCGCGTGCCAAAGCGCTCCTGCAGCAGGTTCATTGTGGTCGTAAAGCTGGCCTCGGGACGCGACAGGCGGTTTACGAACACCGCGCGCGCCAGGCGCAGGTCCTCGGCGGCGTACCAAAGCTTAACCGTCGTCGGCTGCGGGCCGGCCTCGGCGTCGACCACAAACAGCGCCGTCTCGCAGACGCTCATCGCGGCAAAGGCGTCGCCGATAAAATCGGGGTAGCACGGGGCATCGAGCACGTTGATGCGGGCGCCCTTCCAATCGATCGGCGCGATGGTCGTCGAGATGGAGAATGAACGCTTGACCTCTTCGGGGTCATAGTCGAGCGTGGGCTTGGTGCCGTCGTGGCCGCCCAGGCGGGCGGTCTTACCGGAAAGGTGGAGCATGGCCTCGGCGAGTGAAGTCTTGCCCACCCCGCCTTGGCCTACGAGCACCACGTTCCTTACGTTGCCGGTCTTGGGAGCACCCATGATGACCTCCTTGCAGGGCCGCGCGCAATGCGCGACGCCAACGGGGAGAGTTCGCAGTCGGTGCCGTCCCGGGAGCAGCACGGTCGGCAGCCGAGCCGACTCACTCTCCAAATGTCCTATGCCACCACCCTACCCTTGCAGTCGCCTGTCCATGCAGACCTTTCGGCACGCGTATGGATACGGGCGGCGAGAGGAGGGGGCGAGTTTGCAAGGCGATTATTGAACCCCGCGGATGCAAAAAGCCGCCGCAGATCATAAGACCTGCGGCGGCTTCACCTCAATAAACAGTTGAGTAAATAGCTGAGCCTACCCCTCGATACGGCTCAAGAACTCGCGCGTACGCTGCTCGCGCGGATGATCGATAACCTGCTCGGCCGGACCCTCCTCGACAATGCGCCCGCCATCCATAAAGACCACGCGGTCGGCAACGTCGCGGGCAAACTGCATCGCATGGGTCACGATCACCATCGTCATATTCTGCGCCGCCAGGTCCTTGATGACGCGCAGAACCTCGGCCGTCAGCTCGGGATCGAGCGCCGAGGTCGGCTCGTCAAAGAATAAGATTTCCGGGTCGAGCGCCAGGGCGCGGGCAATACTCACGCGCTGCTGCTGACCGCCCGAAAGCTCGCAGGGCACCTTGTTCTCGTTGCCCGTCAGCCCCATTTGCGCAATCAGCTCGTGAGCGCGGGCCTCCGCCTGCTCGCGCGGGCGCTTAAGCACGCGGATCGGCGCATCGGTGATGTTTTTCATCACGGTATAGTGCGGGAACAGATTGTAGTTCTGAAACACCAGACCAAACCGCGAGCGCGCCTGTTTAGGAACATCACCCTTTGCGTACACCGCGCCCGAACCCGCATCCGTCGCGACGGCAAGGTCACCAAACGAGAGCGAGCCGCCGTCGAGCGTCTCGAGCAGCGTGGCACAGCGCAGCAGCGTGGACTTACCGCCGCCCGAAGGCCCGATAATCGCCACAACCTCGCCACGCTTTACCTCGAGCGAGATATCCTTGAGCACCTCATTGCCACCAAACGCCTTGCGCGCGTTCGCTATATTCATTACCGAATTAATCATGGTAGTAATCCAATTTTTTCTCGGCAGCGCCCAGCAGCATCTCGACCACAAAGTTAAAGACCCAGTAGATCAGCGCCGCGATCGCAAACGGCACCATGCTCACCTGCGAGGCGACCAGCGCCTTGGCCGTCGAGAACATCTCACCCACGCCAATGGCAAACGCCAGCGACGTGTCCTTGACCAGCGTGATGATCTCGTTGCCCATCGCCGGCAGAATACGCTTGGCGACCTGCGGCATCACGATATACAGAAACGTCTGCATGCGCGAATAGCCCAGCACCTCGGCTGCCTCGTATTGACCGCGCGGAATGGACTGCAGGCCCGAGCGATAGATCTCGGCAAAGTAACCGGCGTAGTTGATGATGAACGCTACGACGCACGCCGTCCACTTGGAATCGGGCGTGAGCGAAATGCCAAACACGTAGTACGGGGCAAAGTAGATGGCAAACATCTGCAGCATGAGCGGCGTGCCGCGCATGACCGAGATATAGATGCGCGCAATCCAGCGAAGCGGCGCGATTTTGCTCATGCGCATAAACGCCACGGGGATTCCCAGCGGAATCGACCCCAGCAGTGTCAGCACAAACAACTGCAAACTGACCAAGAATCCCTGGCCAAGCATCTGCATCATGACCTGAATAGACATTACTTGAGCACCCAATTATCGAAAGATAGACCATAGCTTGAATACTTGTCGCACAGGTCCTTAACCGTGCCGTCCTCGTAGAGCGCCTTGAGCGACTCGGTCACGGCGTCGGCCGACTTGGCGTCGCCCTTCTTAAAGCCGACGGCGTAGTGCTCGCTGGACAGCGGCTCATCAAGCTGCGTATAAGCATCGGGCTTGGCGGCAAGCTGATACTGGGCAATCGAAAGGTCGCAAGCCACGGCATCGACCGCGCCGCTCTCGAGCTGCATAAAGGCCGTGTTGTACTCGCCGATCGTGTCGAGCGTGGCAAACGTCGCCGCCAGATCCTTCTGGTCGCCCTCGAGCACATCCTGCGCAGCGGAATCGGTCTGGGTAATCACGGTCTTGCCGGCAAGATCGTCCCAGCTCTTGATGCCCGCATCCTTCTTTACCACCAGCACCTGCTCGTTGAGCATGTACGGCTCGGAGAACGTGTAGTCGTCCTCGCGGCCCTCCATGGTAAAGCCGTTCCAGATGCAGTTGATGGCACCCGAGTTGAGCAGCGTGTCCTTGGCATCCCAGTCGATAGCCTCATACTCAACGTCCCAGCCCTGCTTGTCGGCAACGGCCTTGGCAAGGTCGAGGTCAAAACCGGTGTACTCGCCATCATCGCCTACAAAGCCGTACGGAGGGTAGGACTTGTCAAAGCCCACCACGAGCTTCTTGGACTCCGCAGCGCCCTTCACGTCCTTGGCTGCGGCAGAACCGGCAGCGGAGCCCTTGCCGGCACCACCGCCGCAGCCGACAAGACCAAGGCCAAGCACCGTGGCGAGTGAGCCGGCTAGACCAACGAACTGACGACGAGACATATCGGTATTCATGGTATTCCCCCCTTGATGGCACTTTAGTTAGGTAAAGTGAGTCATGTAACGTTCAGAATCATACACTTTAGTGAGATGGAGTACAAGGGAGGGTTTGCCCGCTGGGCTCCGGGGCGGGGGTTAAGTTTCCTGCTCTACAGTCCTGCTCACGACGGAGACCACATTAAGTGGCCTCCTGTTCGTGCGGAACTCGCGATAAACTTAACCCCCGCCCCGGAGCCCAGCGGGCAATCATCGTTGTACCTATCACTGATACCAATAAACCGCTTGCATATCGTTTGTTGGCTTGGCACGGTACAATGCTTGTGGCTTTAAATTTATAAATTAGTGGGGTTAATTCATGGCAGAATCTCGTGCGGAGCGTAGGGCTCGTCGTGCTTTGGTGGAGGCGGCTGAGGGGTTGAAGGAGGAGAAATCTTCCAAGAAATCAAAGTCGTCTCAGGATGCGAAGGGTAAGTCGGTCAAGGGCAAGGCTAAGGCCAAGCGTCCCGGCTCTCGTCGGAGCGGGGATAAGGCGTCCCAGGCTCACTCCAAGCGGCCGCATAATGATCCGGTTTCGTCTGCACGTAAGGCTGTGGACCCCAAGTCTCCCTGTTCGATCATGAAATCTTGCGGTGGGTGCACGGCGCTCAATCGTCCTTATAAAAAGCAGCTGGCAGCTAAGCAGGCTGCTATGGAGGAGCTTTTTGCTTCGCTTTGTGAGCGTGAGGGCATCGCTGTTGATCCCATTCGCGGTATGGGCGTCACCCTGGGCGACCCGGGTAAATATCCTGCGCCGCGTGGCTTTCGCCATAAGGCTGCCACTCCCTTTGCTCCCGGTAAGGAGGGCGCTGTCCGTTGCGGTTTCTTTGAGCGCGGCACGCACAAGATCGTTGCCGTACCCGAGTGTCCTGTCGAGGCGCCGGGTGCCCGTCAGATTCTCAACGGCATCGCACGCGAAGCTGAACGGCTGCATATTCCCGCCTTTAATGAGGACAAGCATCTTGGTTTGCTTCGCTATGCCGTCGTCCGCTGCGGTTGGCGTACCGACCAGGTCATGGTTACGCTCGTGACCGCCCAGCGTGACTTACCGCATGCGCAGGAGTTCTTTGAGGCCGTCGCGGCGCTCGATCCGCATATCGTCACCGTTGCGCAGAATATCAACGGGCGACCCGGTAACGCCATCTTGGGCGAAGAGACTCGTATCGTCTATGGCGCCGAGTGCATGCGCGACCAGCTGCTCGGCTGCAGTTTCGACATCTCCCCCACCGCGTTCTATCAGACCAATCCGCAGCAGACCGAGCTGCTCTACCAACTCGCCATCGACGGTATGGACCTACACCAGGGCGACGTGCTTATGGATGCCTACTGCGGCAGCGGCACCATTGGTCTGTGCGCCGCGAAGGATGCCCAAGACAAGGGCGCCGGCATTATGCTGCTCGGCGTTGAGCGCAATCCCGCCGGCATTGCCGACGCACGTCGCAATGCCGAGCTCAACGGCCTCACCCGCAACGCGTGGTTTATGGCCGACGACGCGACCGACTATATCCTGGATGCCGCCGATAACAACGAGCGCGTCGACGTTCTCTCTATCGACCCGCCGCGCGCCGGCTCTACGCCCGAGTTCCTCGAGGCCGCTTGCACGCTCAAGCCGCGACGCATCACCTATATCAGCTGCAACCCTGTGACCCAGGAGCGCGACCTACACCAGCTCCTCGACGGCGGCTATCGCCTACTCAAGATCTCGCCGGTCGACATGTTCCCCCACACCGACCACACCGAAACCGTAGCGGTCCTCGAGCGCCGCTAATCTACCGGCACAAGAAAGGGGCGGCCCGTCTGGACCGCCCCTTTTCGTTGAGCCTATATGCCTCGCTACATACCCTTGCGCAGGTCACATACCCCAGCTGCCGCCATCTCGCGCAGCAGCGTCTCGCGGTCGCGTGTCACGATCAGATCAAGCGGGAAGTGAATCTCGTCGAGCATCTTGCGGGCATGGTCGAGCTTGCCGATCGCCATACCAATGTGCGCGTCGGTCGAAACGCCAATGCCCACACCCAGCTCGGCGCAACGCTCGGCGATCTTGCGGCACACGTCCCAATGCTCGGTATCGGTACCATGCTCAAGACTGTGATTGTTAATCTCGATAATCTTGTGCTTGGCCTTGGCTGCCAACAGCACCTCGTCGATATCGAACGGTACGCCCGAGCGCCCCGTATGCCCCAACATGAACACCTTGGGATGTTCCAAGGCATTGATATACATCTGGGTCGTTTGAGCCAGCGTCGCGCCCTCGGCAAACTGCGGATTATGCACACTTGCCACCAAATAATCCAAATTGCGCGTAACTAAATCGAACAGTGAATGCTGGCGGCTGTACGAATCGCCGGCAATATCGAGCGAAACGGGAATATCCTCGCCAAACAGGCTTCCGTCCAGCGAGACGATATCAGCCTCGGCGCCACGGAGCACCAGCACGCCGCTCCAAATGCGCGGCCAGATATCCTGGTTGATAAAGAACTGGAAACTGCGCAGGTCATTAGGGCAAGGTGTAACCATCGAGCTCAAATGGTCGGCAGAACCAAGCACCTGAAGGCCACGCTCGGCCGCCCAATATATATTCTCCTCGATGGTCGAATACGCATGCGCGGAGAACAGCGTATGAGTATGAATATCACAAGAAAGAAGGTAGGGCATCGGGTCTCCTTATCCGGTATGGCCGTCGCGTATATTCATTGTACGCATAGCCTTCGGCAGTCGTAAAACTGCTTCATCCCAATCACACAACGGCATAGACAACGGGGTCTGGCTTAAAACCAAACCCCGTTTCACGTAAAACATTGTAAGCAGAGCGCTTTACTTTTGACGATACTCGTCGGCCAGCTGCTTCCAGGCGGGCAGTGAGTTGACGATAGTCTCGTAGCTCACACAGTAGCCCAAGCGGAACCAGCCCGGCATGCCAAAACTGTCCGAGGGCACCGCGAGCAGCTCATACTTCTTCGCGCGCTCGCAGAAAGCGTTCGCATCGGGCTCCAGCGCCTTCACCCACAGGTAGAATGCACCATCCGGCTCAACATACGTGTAGCCGTACTCCGCTAGTGCATCGGTAAGCGCGGTGCGGTTGCGCGCATAGGCCTCAACGTCACTCGGCTCATCGATGCAGTCGATAATTACGCGCTGGAAGAGCGCCGGCGCGCACACGAAGCCCAGCGTACGGGCGGCACCCGCAACAGCCGGCATCAGACGCGCAGCCTGCGGATTGGTGTTGGGAACCAAAATCCAACCCACGCGCTCGCCCGGTAGCGACAGCGACTTGGAATACGAGTAGCACACGATGGTGTGCTCGTAGATCGAAGGCACCCAAGGCACCTCGGCGCCATAGACAATCTCGCGATACGGCTCATCCGAGATGAGCATAATCGGGTTCTCGGAATCGCGCTTGGCGTTGACCTCGCGTAAAACACTGGCCAGTCGCGTCAGCGTGTCGCGCGTATACACGGCGCCGGTCGGGTTATTCGGCGAGTCGATGATGACGGCAGTCGTCTTATCGGTAATCGCCTTGAGCACGTTGTCCACACTCAGCTGGAACGTATCTTCATTGGCGAGCGCCTCGACACACGTACAGCCGGCTTTCTCAATCCACACGCGATACTCCGGGAAGTATGGTGCAATGACGATAACCTCATCGCCCGGGTTCGTAACGGCGTTGAGCGTGCAGGTGAGCGAAGCCGCGGCGCCCACGGTCATAAAGACATCCTTGTCCTCATAACTCGTACCAAAGCGGCGGTTGAGCGACTCAGCCACGGCGGTACGGCACTGCGGCAGGCCCGGTGCGGGCGTGTATCCGTGCAGCTGGTCACTCGGAAGCTCCAAGGCCTTCTTAATGGACTCCGCCACGGCAGCGGGCGCCGGAACGCTCGGGTTACCCAGCGAAAAATCGAATACGTTTTCCGCACCAATCTGCGCCTTGCGCTCAAGGCCATAGCTAAAAATCTCGCGGATGATGGAGCTCTCTGCACCGCGAGCATACATGGTTTCGTTGATCATCTGTACCCCTTTCGCATAGGCGCTATTGTACGCTTTAGCTGAGCAAAGTGCCGCAGCAATGTTGATTGGGGACAGACTTAAATGCGTGAAAACACTCATTTAAGTCTGTCCCCAATCAACAGATGGCCCCATATCGCTCAAAAGAAAAAGCCTCCGCAGGTTTCCCCGCGGAGGCTTTCACCACAAAGACTATTTGTCGGCGTCGGTGTCGGCACCGGCATCATCGGCAGTCTCGGATTCGGCCTCGATATCCTCCTGCATGGCCGCCTGCGCAAAGGCTGCGGCATCAGCCGCCAGCTCCTCCTCGCTCATGCGAGGCGCACGCTTCTTGGTCGGCATGCCGGCCGCCTTGGCATTGCGCTCCTCCTTGGCTGCCAGGACATCGCCCTCGCGCTCAAGGTAGGCATCCCACTCGTTGTCGAGCAGGGCGTTCACGGCGTCGCCTTCGACGGTCTCGCGCTCAAGCAGCACCTTGGCCATCAGGTCGAGCTGATCGCGACGGGCATCCAAAATCTCGACCGCACGGCGATGGGCCTCACGCATAATGCGCTGGACCTCGATATCGATGCGGCGCGCCGTCTCCTCGGAGTAATCCTGGTGATCGGCGTAATCGCGACCAAGGAACACTTGATGCTGCGCCTCGCCAAACACTTGCGTGCCGAGTTCCTCGCTCATGCCCAGGCGCGTGACCATCTCGCGCGCCATCTTGGTCGCGCGCTCCAGGTCGTTGCTTGCGCCCGACGTGATGTCGTCGCACATGAGTTCCTCGGCAACGCGACCGCCCAAGAACACGGCGAGCTCGTCGAGCATCTCGTTCTTGGTCTTGAGGAAGTGGTCCTCCTGCGGAAGCTGCAGCGTGTAGCCCAGCGCCTGGCCGCGGCTGACGATCGAGATCTTGTGGACCGGATCGGAATGCTCCAAGATGTGACCCACCAGGGCATGGCCGCTCTCGTGGTAGGCAATCGTGGTGCGCTCGGCTTCGGTCATCACACGACCCTTGCGTTGCGGTCCGGCAATCACGCGCTCCATCGATTCCTCGACCTCGTCCATCGAGATCACGGAACGATGGCGGCGGGCAGCCAGCAGCGCAGACTCGTTGAGCAGATTTGCCAGATCGGCGCCGGTAAAGCCAACGGTCATCTGGGCGAGCTTCTCAAACTTCACGTCCTCGTCCATCGGCTTGTTCTCGGCATGCACGCGCAAGATCTGCTCGCGGCCCTTCACATCCGGACGGTCGACCGTGACCTGACGGTCAAAACGACCGGGACGCAGCAATGCCGGATCCAGGATGTCAGGACGGTTGGTCGCAGCGATCAGAATGACCGACTCGCTCTCCTCAAACCCGTCCATCTCGACCAGCAGCTGGTTGAGCGTCTGCTCGCGCTCGTCGTGGCCGCCGCCCAGGCCGGCTCCGCGCTGACGTCCCACGGCATCGATCTCATCGATGAAGATGATCGACGGAGCCTGGGACTTGGCCTCCTTAAAGAGGTCACGTACACGGCTGGCGCCGACACCCACGAACATCTCGACAAAGTCGGAACCAGAGATGCTAAAGAACGGCACGCCCGCCTCGCCGGCTACAGCCTTGGCCAGCAGCGTTTTACCGGTGCCCGGAGGGCCCACCAGCAACACGCCGCGCGGAATCTTGGCGCCCAGCTTGCGATAGCGGTCCGGATCGCTCAAAAAGTCACGAATCTCCTCGAGCTCCTCGACTGCCTCGTCCACGCCGGCAACGTCTTCAAACTTGACCTTGGGGCGCGTGGCCTCGTTGGTCTTGGCGTTGGTCTTGCCAAACTGCATGTTCCTGTTGTTGGCGCCCATCATCTGGCGCATAAAGTAGAACATAATGGCGATCAGGGCGATCGTCGGAAGCACGCTCATCGCCAAGTCGCCCCAAAAATCGGGATCGTTGGTGTTGACGATGTACTTGGTATCGGGGTGCTCCGCCATAAGCTCGGCAAGCGAATCGGAGCCGACATAGGTCGAGGAGAAGCTCTTGAGCTCGCTCGTATCGCCCCTGTCCTTCTTCGTCTTCCAGTAATGACCCGTCACGCTTCCGTCTTGAACCGTATAGGTCAGATCTTCGACGCGATCCTGCTTGATGGCACTCACCATCTCGCTCGTCGCGAGCTTAACGGTATTGCTGGAATTGGCAAAGCCGGAGCCCATGTTAAAGAAGGCGTAGCCCAGGAGCGCGCAAGCCAAAATAAAATACAGCCAGCCCGTACGCGTGGGCTTCTTGCCTCCGGGCATCCCCGGGATCTTAGGCTCCCGGGGAGTCTGGGAATTGTTATCGTTACGGTCGTCGGGCATCTTACGAATAAACCTCCGGTTTCAAAATGCCCAGATACGGAAGGTTACGATAGCGCTCGGCATAGTCGAGGCCGTAGCCCACCACAAAGGCATCGGGGCAATGGGTTCCAACATACTTGGGCGTGATGGCCGAGGTACGGTCCTCAACGTCCTTCCACAGGAAGGCGGCGACCTCCAGAGAAGCGGGCTTGCGGCTCTCGAGGTTCTTCATCAGATACTTGAGCGTCAGGCCCGAGTCCAGAATGTCCTCGACGATCAGCACGTCGCGACCGCGGATGTCGATATCCAGGTCCTTAATGATACGCACGATACCCGAGGACTTCACACCGTCGCCATAGCTCGAAACAGCCATGAAATCGATGTTGGTCGGCAGCTCGATCTTGCGCATCAGGTCGCCCATAAAGACCACGGCGCCGCGCAGGACCGCAATCAGCACCAGATCCTTACCCGCGTAGTCGCGAGTAATCTGCTCGCCTAGGCGAGAGACGATACCGTCGATATCCTCCTGCGTAAACAGAACCTTCTCGATATCCGGATGTTGAGAAGCCATGACAACCCTTTCTTGTGCTTATCGCCCACACACCGCCGTATGGACGCGAACTTCACATTCTAGCAGCGCACGGGGTATATTTTCCAGCCCGTACGCCATCAGCGCGGGAATACCGTCAACGTCGCACAGAATAGCTGACGTGGAACGCTATTCCGCATCGACCACGCGAAGCAGATACGCCACGCGCGTTGCGGCCGTGCATTTAAAACGCTCGTCCGCGCGAACGCCTGCGACCCATACCACGGCACCTCCCGGAGCCGTTCTCACCACAGGAACGCCTGCGCGCTCAGAAACGGGAATACGAGCCTCGTTGAGCAGGTCGGATATCTTCTTACTTCGCCCACTCATGCCCAACGGACACATCACATCCCCCGGCACGGGACCGTCTACCCACAGACGCGCCAAACGCGCCTCGGCGGGAATCTCCCCGCGCGAGCCGGCGAGCATCCGTTCGCTATCGCGATCGGCAAAGCCCAGCGTCGCGGCATCCACCATAGCGGCCACCCCTCCGGCACCCGCGAGTTCACGGGCACGGCGCACAATATCGCACCCCGGCTCGACGGCCATCGTCTCTGCCACCAGGATGCGGCCCGCCCCCAGCGGCAATCGACCGGGAATGGTGACCCAATCGGCAACCAACCCCTCGCGCGCCGCCGGGGCCTTGAATGACAGTATGCCAAACTCCACGCGCGCATCGATTCCCGCCGGCAGCGTGACCGAACCCGAGCCTTCGGCGACACAGGCGAGCACGCGCTCCACATGCCGCATCTCCGGGCGAGCGTCGGGGTCGATACGCTTAATTGCCAGTCGCACCATGCGCCGAGCAATCACCACCTCGGCCGCGGCCAGTCGGCGAGCGTCAAGGACCAGTGCACCCGCCGCCTCCTTACGCAGGCAGCTTCGAAACGCCTGCGCGGAAAGCTGGGAAAGAAAGGCGTCCTCATCGCCTAAGATCTCGCAGGCGGCGCCAATCGTCTTACAGACGCTCGCGTTGCGCTGCGCCACCACCGGCATCACCCGATGGCGCACGTAGTTACGCAAGTACGACACGTCCTCGTTGCTCTCGTCCTCTCGCCACGGCTGACCATGCACCTGCAGATAGCCCACGAGCTCATCATGAGTCAGATCGAGCAAGGGACGCACCACGATATTCCTCCGGCGAGGAATGCTCGATAGACCAGCGGGCCCCGAACCCTTAATCGCGTTCATCAAAAACGTTTCCGCGCGATCCGAAGACGTGTGCGCGGTGCAGATACGAGCCGCCGTTCGCGGTGCCTCCGTCTGGGCGCAGAGCTCGCGAACATACCTCCGCGCGGCGGCATAGCGCACCTCGCGGGCAGCTGCCTCGATATTGCCCGATTCATCATCAAAATAGGCATGCTCAACACACAGCGGCAAGCCATATTGTGCGCATAGGCCGCGTACAAAGGCCTCGTCGCCATCGGATGCCTCGCCGCGTAGATGATGGTTCACATGCAGCACGTGCAGCCGCTCGCGCGCGATGGAGGCTACACCACGCCCATCCAGAATATCCAACTTTGATGTGCACGCCATAAGGAGCAAAGCCGTCGAGTCCGCACCACCTGATACCATGAGCACCACGGGGGCAGCCGTCTGCCGCGTTGCCAGGGCTTTATCATCAGCCCGCGATGCAGCATGGTGTCCATAATGCTGAGATACCGTTGGCATTTGCTTCCTCCTCTATTCGTTCGCACCCATTGTATCCTTTGGAATCTTATGTCTCGTCTGCACCTTCATATCCTTGGCAGCGGCTCAAAAGGCAACTGCGCGCTCATCGAAGGCCCCCGGGGGCTCATCATGATTGACGACGGTCTTTCTCGCCGCGAGACATTAAAGCGCATGGCAGAACTGGGGCTCTCGGCAGACAACGTCTCGGCTCTTCTCATTACTCATGAGCATAGCGATCACATCAAGGGTCTCGATGTCTGGTGCAAGCACTGGCACGGCCCCCTCTTTGCCAGCAGGGGCACACTTTCGAACAAAGAAAATCTTTCACATCTGCCTGTCGAGGAATTCGATCCCGGTGACACCCTATCCATTGCCGGCATCCACGTGCAAACCTACTCAACATCACACGATGTCATCAATCCTGTCGGCTATCGATTCAATGCTCTCGATGATTCCATCGGCTTTGCCACCGACACCGGAGAGCTATCGAGCCAAGCCATGAACACCCTCAAAGATTGTCGAGTCCTCGCGCTCGAAAGCAACCACGATGTGGCTATGCTGCGCGAGGGAGAATATCCCCGCTTTCTTCAGGAGCGTATCCTGTCTGCAAGGGGACACCTCTCCAACGACCAAGCCGCCGAAGCCGCGCGCGAACTTGTTACCGATCGCACCGAACAGCTCATTGCCATGCATATCAGCCAAGATAACAATCGCCCGAGTCTTACCGTCAAAAGCTATGCCAAAGCTCTAGCCGCAACCCTGGATGACGAGGTCGGCAGCTCCGCCACCCTTCTCCAAGGATCGCGAAATCTCTCGATACGCCCCGCAAGCCAGTATCGGCCAGCAACCATTCAATAGACTGTCCTAGACAGCAAAAGGGGCCGGGAATCGCTTCCCAGCCCCTTCTGTTGTCTTTTAATAGCGCAGAACACCAACAAAGTTAGTCGATGGAGATCTTCGTGACGTTCTTCTTCTCAACGATCTTGGGAACCGTAACGGTCAGGATGCCGTCAGCGTACTTAGCCGAGAGACCCTCGCTCGAAGCATCCTTGAGATACACGCCACGCGTCGCGCTGTACGAGCTGAACTCCTTCTGCAGGAAGTTCTTGCCCTCGTTCTCCTCGTCTTCCTCGACATTCACGCTAATGGAGAGACGGCCCTCGTTAAGCTCGACATCGATATCGTCCTTGGCGACGCCGGTAAGATAAGCCTTGACCTCATAGCCATCGCCCTTATCCTCAACGTCAACGGGGAACGCCTTAGAGGCAATCGAGCCGTTCGCTAGGTCACTCATATCATCAAACAGATCGAACAGCGAGCTTGCAGAGGGACGAACGCCAAAAACCGAACGATAAGGAACCATGCTTGCCATGTTTACCACTCCTTTATAGGACTGCCGAGTCATCTTCTAGGTGACTGGGACTTCTTTTGACGCTCTTATATATGCCCACCCGGTGCTTATATATACATCGACTATAAAGTTTTTTGAGTCAAGTACTATAAGCATATCTAAGTGAGTATGACTCAGGTTTTAGGAAGGTTAAGGTTCTTTGAACCAGAGTTTAAATAACGAGTATGTCCATAGCTACAAATAACAAGGGGCTTACAATGAGCGCATACACGTTGTTGGTAACGAGCTAAAGGGCATCATGGACGACCAAAACCAGAACAATATGTTTATGCCGACGCAGGGGGAAGATACTTCCACGCAGCCGCCACGGTTCCATCGCCCCCACATCTCGCAAGAGCCCATTAATGATCCAGAGCCCGAGTATGTGACGAGAAATCGATATCAAACGCTCGAGGATGCCCAAACGGGGCGTAAGCATATGGGCGTCGCATCGGGCGATCCCGTATATCTGAAAGATGCACCGTTATCAAAAAACAGCGCAATCAATGACGACACGACGAAAACGCCCATAACTCGGCAGCAAAGAGGTCCTCGACCTAAGCAAACATTAACGCATTCGGCTCGTTATCTCGAGACGCCAAAACAAGGGAAAACGATCTTCGTTTCATCAAGTAAACGACGTAAGCAGCATCGACTCCAATTGCTACTTTTGATCATTGTGGTCATAGCAGTTGCCCTTGTGATTCGATTTATTGTCTTAAAATAAAAGCTCATTACCCATAAGCCCAACCGGGCTAGAGGTGAATGCAACTACATTGTGAAGTGTTAACGCAAAAAAGGGGGAGGCCGCGAGGCCTCCCCCTTCTAAGTTCGATGCTACGGCTCGGTGCCGTCCACCGGTCAGCGGCGCCCTGGCCTCCCACGGGCTGACCCCGCAGTACTCTCGGCGCGATGG
>NZ_CAXVJM010000005.1:0-141761 GCF_964259375.1 Collinsella aerofaciens ATCC 25986 | reverse complement strand
CTGGAGGGCAATATTGCGGAAATACCGAAGCGGTGCCGATTCGCAATAACGGCAGTGCTAAAGCAGGCGATTACTCAACAGAACAGCCAATCCGTCTTCATACTAAAACGCCGGCAGAAGCGAAATTGCTCCTGCCGGCGTTGGCGTGCCTGCTTTTGCTGTTTACGGCTCGCGAAGAGGCCCGTTTTGGACCCTTACGCCTCCGTCGGCTCCACGCCCAGCTCGTTGCGGACGAGTTCGAAGGCCGCGGCGATGGCCTTGTCCATGTCGTAGTACTTGTAGCCGCCCAGGCGACCGGCAAAGATAACGTCGCCCTCCTGCGCCGCCAACTCCTCGTACTGCTTGTAGAGGGCCTCGTTCTTGGCGTCGTTGATGGGGTAGTAGGGCTCGTCGCCGGGCTTCCAGTCGGCCGGGTACTCGCGCGTGATGACGGTCTTGTCCTGCGTGCCGAACTCGAAGTGCTTGTGCTCGATGATGCGCGTGTAGGGGACCTCGCGCTCGGTGTAGTTGACCACGGCCACGCCCTGGTGGTCCTGCTCGTCGAGCGTCTCGGTCTCAAAGCGCAGGCTGCGGTACTCCAGCGTGCCCAGCTTGAAGTCGTAGAACGCGTCGATGGGTCCGCAGTAGATCGTCTTGGCGGCGATATCGGGCTCGGCGGCGATCAGCTCCTTGTACTCCACGCCGCAGCGGACCTCGACGCCCTCGAGCATGTTGGCGACCATCTTGGTGTAGCCGCCCATGGGGATGCCCTGGTAGCGGTCGTTGAAGTAGTTGTTGTCGTAGGTGAAGCGGCAGGGGAGGCGCTTGATGATGCTCGCGGGCAGGTCCTTGCAGTCGCGGCCCCACTGTTTCTCGGTGTAGCCCTTCACGAGCGTCTCGAAGATGTCACGGCCGACGAGCGACAGCGCCTGCTCCTCAAGGTTGGCCGGCTCGCCGATGTTTTCGGCGGCCACCTGCTCGGCGATCTTAGCGCGGGCGTCGGCCGGCGTGACGACGCCCGGCCACATCTTGGCGAAGGTGTTCATGTTGAAGGGCATGTTGTACATGTTGCCGTGGAAGTTGGCGACCGGCGAGTTGACGTAGTTGTTGAACTCGGCGAAGCGGTTGACGTAGTCCCAGACGTCTTTCATGGAGGTGTGGAAGATGTGGGCGCCGTAACGGTGGACCTGGATGCCCTCGACGTCCTCGGTGTAGATGTTGCCGGCGATGTGGTCGCGGCGGTCGATGACCAGGACCGACTTGCCGGCGCGCTTGGCGGCGTTGGCAAAGACGGCGCCCGAAAGGCCGGCGCCGACGACGAGGTAATCGTACTGGGACATGGATATGCTCCTTTGTATGTCAATCGAACAGGTACTTAAGTTTTGGGGCAAACAAACCTGATTATTTTGTTCCATGGATTAGTGTAGCAGATGTTCTTTCAGCAGCTTCAACGCATGGGCGTAGCCCTGGGGGCCTTCGCCGGTGATAGTGGCAAAGCAGGCCAGGCGGGCGTAGCTTACCTGGCGGAAGTCCTCGCGCGTCTCGACGGCACTGATGTGGACCTCGACGGCGGGGATGGCGACGGCCTTGAGGGCGTCCAGGATCGCCACGCTCGTGTGCGTGTAAGCCGCCGGGTTGATGACGATGCCGTCGACCTTGCCGTATGCCTCCTGGATCTTGTCGACGATGCTGCCCTCGTGGTTGGACTGGAAGACCTCGACCTCGTCGAAGCCCTGTGCGGAGCCGGCCTCCTTGCAGATCTGGACCAAGCGGTCGTAGTTGTCGCTGCCGTAGATGCCCGGCTCGCGAATGCCGAGCATGTTGAGGTTGGGTCCATTGATGACGAGAGCTTTCATGGTTGCTTCCTTTGCAGTCGGAAAACCACCACAAAGGTGCCTGTCCCCTTTGTGGTGGTTTTGGTTAGAGAGCGGGTGGGAGGGTGTCGAGGAGGGCTCGGGCGGTGTTGGCTGCGCAGTCGCGTGAGTCGATGATGTAGTCGGCCCAGGCGCGGTAGCGCGGCATGCGCTGCTCGGCCAGCTTGTCGATACCGTCGCGGGCGGTGATGGGGCGACCCTTGTGGGCGAGCTCATCGAGCTTACGGTTGAGCATCACAATCTGGCTGTTCTGGTGCAGCAGCGGATAGTTCTCGTCTCGCGTGACGACGCCGCCGCCGGTGGAGAGCACCAGGCCACTGCGCTTGGAGAGGTCGGCCAGGGCCGCCGTTTCCTGCTCGCGGAAGGCCGGCTCGCCGCGTTCGACGATAAAGTCGGCGCAAGACATACCCAGACGCTCCTCGAGGGCGCGGTCCAGGTCGATGTGCTCGCGGCCGGTGAGCAGGGCGATCTGCTCACCCACGCGGGTTTTGCCCGAGCCCGGCATGCCGATCAGGGCAATGTTCTGCTCGCGGTGAGACAGGCGCTCCGTCACGTCCAGGATGCGCTCGCGCGGGGTGACCTGGCCGGTATAGCGCTCGACGGCTTGCGCCGCTTGGGCCACAAGCATAAGCAAACCGCCGATGCAGGGGATGCTGCGACGCTCGGCTTCGAGCATGAGTCCCGTGCGGGCGGGGTTGTAGACGATATCGATGACGCCCTCGAGCGCGTCGAGGCCCTCGAGCGTGCAAGGCGCATCGGGGCAGTGGGGGAACATACCGGCAGGCGTGCAGTTGACGAGCAACGCGGCGTCGCGCTGCTGTGCGATGTTGTCGTAGTTGACCTCGCTCGCGCGTCCCACAGGCACCACGATCGCGCCCAGGTCGCCCAGCACCATGCTGGCCGTGGTGCCGGCGCCTCCGGTGGCTCCGAGCACGAGGACCTTCTTGCCGGCAATCTCCACGCCCAGCTCCTCTACCAGGCACTGGAAGCCGAAGTAGTCGGTGTTGTCGCCGCGCAGACGGCCATCGGGCAGACGCGTGATCGTGTTGACGTTGCCCATGCGTTCGGCCAGGGTACTCAGCTCGTCCAGGTAGTCCATGACGGCGCGCTTGTAGGGGATGGTCACGTTGGTGCCCTCCCATTCCTCACCCGTCATAAAGGTCTCAAGATCCTCGGGCTCACGCTCAAAACGCACGTACTCAAGCCCCGCGAGCTCCTTGTAGATGGTCGGGGTGTAGCTGTGGCCCAGCACACGGCCCAGCACGCCGTAGGGGCGGGTTGTGGCGACGCCAGTCATCTAGAGCACCTCCGTGTAGCTGCCAAAGTAGGTGAAGCTCTCGCACACGTCGTCGATTGAGTCGAGCAGGTCGTCGAGGGCTTTGCTGCCAAAGGGGCAGTCCAGATCGAAGTAGAACATAAACTCAAAGTCGCGCCCGGGGATGGGGCGGCTCTCGAGCTTGATAAGGTTGATGTTGAGCGCATAGAAGCGCTCGAGCACTCGATAGAGCGCGCCCGGCTCGTTGGCCGTGGTGATCATGAGCGAGGTGCGGTTAGCGCCGGGATAGACGCGTGGCTCGCGACTGATGACGACGAAGCGCGTGTAGTTGTTGTCCGAGTCCTGAATGTTGGGCTCCAGCACCTCCAGACCGTAGAGCACCGCGCAACTGCGCGAGGCGATGGCGGCGACGTCGTTGCGTTCGGAGTTGGCGACCATTTCGGCCGACATAGCCGTGTTGAGATACTTGGTGGCGTGCAGATCGTGCGCCTCGATAAAGCCGGCGCATTGCGCGATGGCCTGACCGTGGCTATAGACCTCACGAACATCCTGCAGCTTGGTGCCAGGCTTGACGAGCAGGTTGTGGTCGATCTTGAGGCGCAGCGAGCGCACAATGTGGAAGTCGAACTGCGCGAGCAGGTCGTAGACCGCGTTGACCGAGCCGGCGGTGGAGTTCTCGATGGGCAGCACGCCAAACTCGCAGAAGCCGTCTCGCACAGCGCGCATGACACCTTCGAAGGTCTCGAAGAACGCGATATCGGGCACGTCGAAGAGCTTGCACGCGGCGATTTGGCTGTAGGCGCCCTCAACGCCCTGGCAGGCGACGCTGGCAGTCTGGGGAAAGGGCGTGTCGAAGGCCTCGGCAGTGGCGCGGGCCTTTTGAGAGACCGTGATGCCCTTGAGCTCGTTGATATAGCGCTGCTGCTCGGCCTTGCTCATACTCATGAGGAGGCGGAACAGCGCGATGGTCTGCGCCTCGTAGCGCTCGGGCGCTCGGCCGGCAAGGTCGTTGAGCTTGGAGCGCTCGCGGGCGGGGTCGAAGACGGCCTTGCCCATCTCGATTTTTGATTTGGCGACCTTGGCGGCAATGTCCATACGTTCGACAAAACTGTTGAGGAGCGTGGTGTCGATGCCATCGATGGTCTGGCGGATGTCAGCAAGGTCCATGGGGACCCCTTTCGTGAATGGTTATACGGGGGTAGTTAATTTGGGACGGGGCTATTTTAGCTACCCTTTGACTGTCGACGAATCGATGGGTGCCAGCGCAGATATCAACTGGCATATGGGGGGGGTAGCTAAAATAGCCCCGTCCCAAATTAACTACCCTTGGGGTGGGTGGACTAAAACTGGGCGGCGTCTTCTAGGAGGGTGTCCCAGATGGCCAGCGCTGCGGCTGCTTCGGCTACGGGGACGGCGCGCGGGACGATGCAGGGATCGTGGCGGCCGTGGACCGAGAGCTCGGCATTTTCCATAGCGTCCATGTCCACCGTCTGCTGCTCGCGGCCAATGGAGGGCGTGGGCTTTACGGCCATGCGCCACATGACGGGTGCGCCGGTTGAAATGCCGCCCAGGATGCCGCCGGCATTATTGGACTCGACCTCGATCTTGCCAGTCTCGGCATCGATGCGATATGGGTCGTTGTTCTCGCTGCCGCGCATGGCGGCTACGGCAAAGCCCATGCCAAACTCCACGCCCTTTACGGCGGGAATGCCAAACGCTATCTGCGCGATGCGGTTCTCGATGCCGTCGAACATGGGGTCGCCGATGCCCGCGGGAAGCCCGTAGATGCCGCACTCCACGATGCCGCCGATGCTGTCGAGCTCGTCGCGCGCGGCCAGAATCTCCTCGCGCATGCGACCGGCGGCCGCGGCGTCGATGCAGGGCAGGTCGTTCGTAAGGATTGCCTTGCGGTCGGCCTCGCGATAGACCATATCGTCCATCGGCAGGTCGGAGATACCGCCGATCTGCGCGACGTGCGCCATGACCTTAATGCCGCGGGCCTCGAGCGCCTGCAGCGCGATGCCGCCGGCGATGCACAAGGGAGCCGTCAGACGACCGGAGAAGTGTCCGCCGCCGGCGACGTCGTGCATGTTGTGGTACTTCACGCGCGCCGGAAAGTCTGCGTGCCCGGGGCGGGGCTTGCGGCGCAGCTCGGAATAGTCCTTGGAGCGCGTGTTGGTGTTCTCAATAATCGCGGCGATGGGTGCGCCGGTGGTGTGTCCATCGACCACACCGGCGATGATATGCGCGGCGTCGGCCTCGCGGCGCTTGGTCGCGGTCTCGTCGCGACCGGGGGCGCGACGGTCCAAAAAGGCCTGCAGCTGCTCCTGGTCAATGGCAATACCGGCAGGAATGCCGTCGAGTGAGCAGCCGATAGCAGGGGAGTGCGACTGGCCGAAAATGCTCAGATGCAAAACGTTGCCAAAGGTCGAGGACATGCTATTCCTCCTCGAGCGTGACCTTGCCGCCCAATAGGCGGTAGTGGTCGAAGAAATCGGGATAGGACTTGTTGACGGCCTCGGCGCCGTGGATCACGACCTCGCCGGTGGCGCGACTCGCGGCGATGGCGGCCATCATGGCGATGCGGTGGTCGTTGTGCGAATCGACCTCGCCGCCGGTAAAGGCATCGACGCCCTTGATGATGAGGTCGTCACCGGCGATGCGCACCTGCGCGCCTAGCGCGGTGAGCTCGCGGGTGGTGGTGACCAGACGGTCAGATTCCTTGATGCGCAGGCGCGCGCAGTCACGGATGAACGTGCGGCCCTGAGCCAGCGATGCCACGGCCGAGATGACGGGCACCAGGTCCGGAATGTCGTGGGCGCTCATCTCAAAGCCGGCGAGCTTGTCGGACTGGACGGTGGCGGCGTTCGTGGAGCGCACGATGCGGGCGCCAAAGCGCGAAAGCGCGGCGAGCACGTTGCGGTCGCCCTGTGCGGAGCTCAGTGACACGCCTTCCACGGTGATGGGGTCGGAGCCGATGGCGCCGGCACACAGCCAAAAGGCGGCGTTGGACCAGTCGCCCTCGACGGCTACGCTGCCGGGCGTGCGGTACGAGCCGCTGTTCACGCGGAAGTTCGTGACCTCGGGCTGGCCGTCCTTGGCCGGAATACGCTCGACGTTGACCTCGACGCCGAAGGCCTTCATGGCCTGGATCGTCAGGTTGATGTAGGGGCGGCTTTCGATGAGGCCGGTTACCTGCACGCAGGAGGGCTGGGCCAGCAGCGGGGCCGCCAGCAGCAGGCCGGAGATATACTGCGAGCTCACGTTGCCCGGAAGCACAAAGGTACCCGGGCGCATGCGGCCGCTCGTCTTGAGCGGAAAACCGCCTAGGCCCTGCAGGTCGCAACCGGCGGCAATGATCTCGTCCGAGAGCGGGGAGAGCGGGCGGGCGCCCAGGCGGCCCTGTCCCACAAAGGTTGCCTCCGCACCCAGCGCACAGGCGACAGGCAGCATAAAGCGCAGCGTTGAGCCACTCTCGCCACAGTCGAGCGTGCCGCCGGCAAGGGCCTTGAGCAGGCCAAACTCAATGCTCTTCATGGCGGGATGGACCTGGAAGCCGTCCTCGACGGTCTCGATGCGGGCGCCGAGCGCCGTGAGGCAGCGCACCGTGGCCTCGATATCGGCGCAGGTCGTGTTACAAGCAACGTGCGTCTCGCCGTTGGCAAGCGCGGCGCAGATGATGAGGCGATGCGCCATCGATTTGGACGCGATGGCGGGAACGGTGCCCTTGAGCGGGGAGGGGGCGATGCGGGCTAACATGCGGATGCGTCTCCCTTCTGGCCGAGGCCCTCGGCAATCAAATCGTGGAAGGTGGAAAGCGGCGTGCGGTCGATGCTGCAACGGCCAATGCCGTGCGGAATTACCAGGTCTATGGTGTCGCCCGCGCGCTTTTTGTCGTGGAGCGCCTCGGCAAAGATAGCATCGGCATCTAGATCGCAGCGGGTCTTGAGGCCGTGGCGGGCGCAGAGCTCCTCAATACGGCCGGGCAGCTCGGCATCGCAAACGCCATGCAGGGCTGCGGCACGCGTGATGATGCCCATGCCAATCGACACGCAGTTGCCGTGGCCGAGCTCAAAGTGCTCGCAGGCCTCAACGGCGTGCCCGGCGCTGTGGCCAAAGTTGAGGAGCTTGCGCTGATTGGTTTCGCGCTCGTCGGCAACGACCACGGCGCGCTTAATGTCGATATTGCGGGCGATGATGAGCGCCACGCGGGCCACGTCGCGGTTGAGCAGCTCAAGCGTGAGTGGGGTCTTCTCCAGCTCGGCGAAGAGCTCGGGGTCGGCGATCACGGCGTGCTTGACGACCTCGCCGCAGCCGTCGGCGAACTGCTCGGGCGTAAGGGTCGCCAGGCATCCCACGTCGGCGATGACCACGCTCGGCTGCCAAAAGGCGCCGGCCAGGTTCTTGCCGGCTGCCAGGTCGATGGCCGTCTTGCCGCCGACCGACGAATCCACCATGGCGAGCAGGCTTGTGGGAATCTGCACAAACTTGCAGCCGCGCATGTAGGTGGCGGCCACAAAGCCGGCTACGTCGCCCACGACGCCGCCGCCGAGCGCCACGATCACGTCGGAGCGCGAAAGCTCGTGCTCGGCCACAAACTCCAAAATGGCAACGTAGGTCTCGGCACGCTTATGGGCCTCGCCGGCCTCGAAGGTGCAGATGCTCACCTCGTAGCCTGCGGCCTCCAGGCTCTGCTTAACGGGCATCTGGTAGAGCGGGCCCACGTTGCTGTCCGTCACGATGACGGCGCGCGAGCCGCCGGCGGTGGCGCGTACGAGCGCGCCTGCCTGCTCCAGCAAAAAGGTGCCCACATGCACCTGGTAGGGGCGTGCGGTGTCGATATCGATGGTAATCGCCATAAGCTTCGGTCCTTTCGACCTGGCGTGATAGGTGGTCTAGTGGGAGGCCTCGTCGTCGAGCGCGCGCTTGATGCGGTCGCCCTCGGCAAGGAGATTCTCCAGATAGCGCTGGTCGCGGTCCTTAAGGGCGCGGCTGTAGGCGCCGAGCGACTCGATCAGATGGTCGATCTCGAAAGCGAGCGCGTCGGCGTCGTCGATCATGAGCTCGGACCACATCTGCGGATTGAGGTGTGCCACGCGGGTGAGGTCGCGATAGCTGCCGGCCGAAAAGCCGTGGTGAACCTGGGCGGTCGGGCTCTTAACATAGGCGTTGGAGACGACGTGCGCGAGCTGGCTCGTAAAGGCGATGACGCGGTCGTGCTCGGCGGCGCTCGTTACGCTGAACTTCCCAAAGCCTAAGGGACGCACCATCTCGCGCACCTGGCCCAAAAGCTCCAGCTTCAGCGCATCGTCCACCGCGGGCGGTACGAGCACGAGCGGTGCGCCCTGGAACAGGTCGGCGCGGGAGTGCGCGTAGCCCGAGAACTGCGTGCCCGCCATGGGGTGCGCGCCCACAAAGTAAAAGCCGTGCTCGTGTGCGAGCTCAAAGGCGCGCTCGCACACGATGCCCTTGACGCCCACGGTGTCGATCACCACGGGGCCCATGATGGCCTCGGTGTCGGTGGCGTCGGCGAGTGCCTGGGCGTGCGCCTCGAGCCACTCGATGCAGGCCTCGGGATAGCATGCCAGGACGATGATGTCGCATTCGCCGAGCGTCTCGTCGTTGAGCTCGCCGGCAACGGTGCCCATGCTGGCGGCCGTCATGACGTCGTCATCGGGGTCCCAGGCCAGCACGCGGACGCCCGCCTGCGCATAGCCGCGGGCAAAGCTGCCGCCGATGAGGCCCAGGCCCACGATGCCTGCGCACTTGGGGCCGCCCTGGTTAACGCGTGCGTTTCTCACCGTACCCATGGGCTACTCCTGAACGGTCTCTTGGCAGACGACCTCGCGGATGGCGCGGATGCGGCGCATGGTGTCGTCGAACTGGTCGGGGGTGAGCGCCTGAGCACCGTCGGACCAAGCGTGGCTCGGGTCGTCGTGGACCTCGATCTCCAGACCGTTGGCGCCGCAGGCAGTCGCGGCGAGCGCCATGGGCTCAACATAGCGGGTGTAACCGGTGGCGTGGCTGGGGTCGGCGACGACGGGCAGGTGCGACAGGTGGTGCAGCACCGGCACGGCGTTGAGGTCGAAGGTGTTGCGGGTGCGGGTCTCGAAGGTGCGGATGCCGCGCTCGCACAGGATGACGTTGTCGTTGCCCTCGCTCATGATGTACTCGGCTGCCATAAGCAGCTCGTCGACGGTGCCGGACATGCCGCGCTTGAGCAGGATCGGGGTCTGGGTCTTGCCGACCTCCTTGAGCAGGGGGAAGTTCTGCGCGTTGCGGGCGCCAATCTGCATGACGTCGATCTTTTTATCCAAGAAGACCTGCACGTCGCGCGGGTCCATGATCTCGGTGACGATCGGCATGTCGAGCTCGGCGGATGCTTCGCACAGCAGGTCCAGGCCGGCGGGACCCATGCCCTGGTAGGCGTACGGGGAGGTGCGGGGCTTGTAGGCGCCGCCGCGCAGCATCGTGGCGCCGGCGGCCTTCACGCGGCGGGCGATGCGGATGAGGTTCTCGCCCTCGACGGAGCACGGGCCGGCGATGACCTGGAACTGGTCGCCGCCGATCTTGACGCCGTGGCCGCAGTCGATGACGGAGTCCTCGGGGTGGAACTTGCGGTTGGCGCGCTTGAACGGCTCGGAGACGCGCTGCACGCGCTCGACGACGTCCATGGACTCGAGCAGGAACGGGTCGATCTTGGTCGTGTCGCCCACCAGGCCGATGATGGTCTCGTTCTCACCGCGCGAGACGTCGGTCTTGAGTCCCTTTTTCTCGATCCAGCTGACGATGTGGCCGACGGCCTCGTCGCTGGCGCTCTGCTTTAAAATCGCAATCATGGTGTGCCTCTCACCTCGATAGATAGCCCTTGCAAAAACGGCTCGCATCGCGAGCCGTTATATATGTGCATGAGAGTTTATACTATCTGACTCGCTTTTGCCGCCTAAAGCGCGCCGTCGCGGCGCGTCTCCCACGTAATTGCAAAGCTTTTTCTATTATTTTGTTAGCCCGCGGCGCACTTGGGTATAATGCCTAGCGTTCGCCCTATTAGCTCAGGGGATTAGAGCGTCTGCCTCCGGAGCAGAAGGCCGTTGGTTCGAATCCAACATGGGGCACCATCGAACGTAAGACCGTCCGAACCTCGCATGGTCCGGGCGGTTTTCTTATACCGACGCGACATGATGGGACGTGGTATGGCAGCAACGGATATCGAGCGCGGACTCTCGACCGCCGAGGTCGAGGAGCGCATCGCCGCCGGTAAGATCAACCGCAACATGGAGCTCAAGACCAAGTCGGTCAAAGAGCTCATCATCGAGAACCTCTGCACGCTGTTTAACTTGATCAACGTGGTCTTGGCGATTTTGGTGTTGCTGACCGGTTCGTTTAAGAACCTGACGTTTCTGTTCGTGGTGTTCTTGAACACGGCAATTGGCGTCATTCAGTCCATGCGTTCCAAGCGGATGGTCGACAAGCTTACGCTGCTCACCTCTAAGAAGGCCATCGCGGTGCGCGATGGCGCCGAGGTGGAGCTCGACCTGGACCAGATCGTGCTCGACGATATCATTCGCCTGGGGCGCGGTGACCAGATTCCCGCCGACGCCGTGGTGGTGTCGGGCGAGGCGCTCGTCAACGAGAGTCTGCTGACGGGCGAGAGCGATCTTATCAAAAAGCAGCCCGGCTCCGAGCTCATGAGCGGCAGCTTTATCGACTCAGGCCTGCTGCGCGCCCGCGTGATCCATGTCGGCGCCGATAACTACGTGGCAAAGATCAACAACGAGGCCAAGTACGTCAAAAAGGTCAATTCCGAGATCATGAACGCGCTCAACGCCATCGTGCGGTTCGCGAGCATTATCATGATTCCGCTTGGTCTGGCGCTCTTTTCCTCGAGTGTGAGCGAGCTGTGGGATGCCGCGGGAACCCCGGGCGATAGTGCGCTTTCCTGGTGCTTCTCCGAGCTGCTGGCCGGTCGTGTGCCTTCTTCGGCGCTGCTGTCCACGGTGGGTGCCCTGCTGGGCATGATTCCGCAGGGCCTGGTGCTGCTGACCTCGTCGGTGCTCGCGATTGCCACGGTGCGCCTGGCGCGTCGCAAGGTGCTGGCACAGCAGCTTTACTGCATCGAGACGCTCGCGCGCGTCGACGTGCTGTGCCTGGACAAGACGGGCACCATTACCTCGGGCCGTATGGAGGTCGAGGGCACCTATCCGCTGCCTGTTGAGGGTGTTGGCTTTGGCGCGGACTCGGACGAGGCGGCTGTTCCCGTCGAGACCACGGTGCTCGACTTTGCGCTCGCCAACGTGGCGCGTGCGACCTCGGCAGATGCCAACGAGACCTGCCAGGCGCTGCTCAACTACTACGCCGATCGTCCGGTCGAGGTGTCCGAGCCGCTGTCGGTCATTCCGTTCTCGTCGTCCAAAAAATGGAGCGGCGCGTCGTTTGCGCAGGGCTCCTATGTAATGGGCGCTGCGCAGTTTGTGCTCTCTAATCGCGCATTTGCGCAGGTTGAGAATCGTGTGGCCGAGCTTGCCGATACCTGCCGCGTGCTTGTGGTGGCCCGCGTGGACGGCTTTACGCCCGACGGCGATATGGTGGGCGAGGCCGAGCCCGTGGGCTTTGTGACCATCCGCGATGAGATTCGCACCTCGGCGGCCGAGACTATCGGCTACTTTAACGAGCAGGGCGTGACCCTCAACGTGATCAGCGGCGACGATCCGCGTACGGTATCGTCGATCGCGCGGGTGGTGGGCGTGCCCGGGGCGGATGCCTACGTGGACGCGACGACCCTCGATACGCCTGCTAAGCTCGATGCGGCGGTGGACCGCTATCACGTCTTTGGGCGTGTGACGCCGCAGCAGAAGCGCGAGCTCGTACAGGCGCTCAAACGCCGCGGGCACACCGTGGCCATGACGGGCGACGGCGTCAACGACGTGCTGGCGCTCAAGGAGGCCGACTGCTCCGTGGCGATGGCCGCCGGCTCCGATGCCGCGCGCAATGTGGCCGAGATCGTTCTCGTCGATAACGACTTTGCCTCGATGCCCGCTGTGGTGGCCGAGGGCCGTCGTTCTATTAATAACCTTCAGCGCTCTGCCGCGCTCTTTTTGACCAAGACGCTTTTCTCGATGGGCCTGGCGGCGCTGTGCATCGCGCTGCCGCCGTATCCCTTCGAGCCCATTCAGATGACGCTCATCAACTTCTTCTGCATCGGCGCGCCGGGCTTTGTTCTGGGCTTGGAGCCCAACAACGCCCGCGTGAAGGGATCGTTCTTGACCAACGTGCTTAAGCGTGCGCTGCCGGCGTCGATTGCGGTCATTTTGGCCGCGGCGCTCGATATCTTTGTGGCGCGCGTATTTGGCTTTAGCCAGCTTACGCTTTCGACCATGTGCCTGCTCACGTCGTGCGCGGCGAGTGTCAGCCTGATCTGGCGCATCTCGCAGCCGCTCACGTCCTTGCGCGTGGTGCTTTTCGTGTTTGTCATCGCTGGTATTTTGACGGGCGTTATCGGGTTCCCGGGGCTGCTGTCCATCGCCAACCTGTCGATGGGCCAGATTGTCATCTTGGCGGTTATCGTTGTCTTTACCTGCGCGGTGTTCTTTAAGCTTGCCACGATGATGGACTCGCTTAAGCCTCGTCGCCGTCATGCGGCCACCGGTTTTGGCCGTGGCGTGCGCGTTCGCCTGGGTCGCGGCGGCGGCAAGGTGAGCTCGACGGGATCGACCGCCGAGCGTTTTGCCAAGCGCGTTGCCGCCGATATGGCGCAGCGCCGTGAGGCGCGCACTGTCCGCGAGGCCGAGGCCCGTGCACTCGAGGGCGTGGAAAAGGCCCAGCCCAAGAATAAGAAGAGCGCTGGTACCAAGCGCTCCCGCGTGACCAAATCGGCCCAGGGCATCAAAGTCTCGATGCCGAGCAAGAAGAAGTAATCTCACAGGGTAGCTAATTTGGGACGGGGCTTTTTTAGCTACTCCGGCTGACGACGCGCTCTATTTGTTCGATTGGCGGCCAGGGTAGCTAAAAAAGCCCCGTCCCAAATTAGCTACCCTGGCGATGTTGAATTGGTGCCTTGCGCTTGTGGGGCCGTGTCGATGTTATGCTCTAACCTCAATTGTTTGAATTGCTTCGGAAAGAGGATGCCGTGATCTGCCCGCATTGCCTAAAGACCATCGAGGACGGCGCCTCGTTCTGCCCCTATTGCAACGCATATGTTGGTCCGGGCGATGGCCCCGAGCATACCGAGTTCGTGTTCTGCGACGGCTGCGGCGCACGTCTGTCCCCGCATGACCGTACCTGTCCCAAGTGTGGACGCCCCGCGCCAGGCATCCTTTCCGAGGACGCGGCCGCATCCGACCTGGCCGCAGGGCGCACGGCCGGCTTTCCGCGCCTGACGCAGGAGCAGATCGATACCGAGGTGCCCCACGCGCCGGCATCTGCCGCCGCGGTGCTCTCCGACGCAGCCGACCCCAACGAGACCTGCGTGCTGCCTGCCTTCGATAAGGACTTTGGCATCCCCAAGGTCGATATCCCCACGCCGGTGTCCCTGCGCGATGATGCCCAGCCCAAAAAGCAAAAGCCCAAGCGCAAGGTCCACCCCGACGAGGATGCCTATCACAAGCACAAGCGCCATATCCCCAAACCGCTCATCGTCATCGCGGTGCTCGCCGCCGTGTGCGGTGGTGCGTATTGGTTTGTGACTGCCGATCCCATGGGCGTCATGCCCGGCTTCTACGACCAGTTTGGCCAGGCCGCCAAGACCACCTTCCCGTCGCGCCAAAAGGGCGAGGCCACCGAGAAAGAGTCCAAGCAAGAGGATACGTCCGAGGTCGTTCAGGAGGAGACCGTCTTAACCGACGACCAGCTCTACACCAGGCTCGACGGCCTGTACCAGACCATCGTGTCGTATAGCGACGAGGATCAGATCGGCGAGGTCATTGATTCGTTTAATAACGGCTATCTGCGTACACCGCTCTCCACACGTCAGGAACTGTCGCAAAGCGCCTATGCCCTGCGCGATCAGATTAAAAAGACCCAGGATGAGCTCAACAACCTCAAGGTTCAGGACGACACGGTCTATGCGGAGGACATCGATCATCTAAAGCAGCTTGCCCAGTGGATGTACGAGCGTGTCGACGTGATCTGCCAGAGCTGGGATATCTCGCTGTCCATTCCCGACGGCGAGTCGCTGAGCGCCCGTCAGAGCGAGATCCTGGCGCCCATCGCGCAAGGCGGCAACAGCGCGCTTAACCAGTACGACGCTAACGTGAGCGCATGGAGGCCGCAGCAGCGTTCGTAATTTGTTGCCCTCCGGCGGCATAACCTGCGTGCGCAATTGATGGAAGCCCGTGCTTATTGCTACAATTCGTACAAATATGCTTTAAACGCACGAGGAAGGAACCACATGTTTGGTTTTAAGAAAGAGCTCTATACGCCCGAGTACCAGCTCGTCGGTGACGAATGCGCGGTGATCGAGACGTCGAAGGGCACCATCAAGGTCAAGTTTGACGGTGAGGGCGCCCCCATCCATGTGGCGAACTTCTGCGAGCTTTCCACGATGGGCTTCTACGACGGCCTTAAGTTCCATCGCTATGTGCCCGGCTTTGTGATCCAGGGCGGCGACCCCAATACCCGCGATATGTCCGGCGCCGATGTCGATGCCGGCCTTGAGGGTCCCGACGGCATGCCCGGCACCGGCGGCCCCGGCTACTGCATCAAGGGCGAGTTTGCCACCAATCCGCGCAACAGCCATGTTGACGGCGCGCTTGCCATGGCCCGCTCCATGGATCCCGATTCCGCGGGCTCGCAGTTCTACTTCTGCCTGGGTGCCCAGCACAACCTCGACTCCGGCTATACCGTCTTTGGCACCACGGTCGAGGGCCTCGACGTCATCTCGCAGCTGCGCGCCGGCGACGAGATCGTTCATGTCGAGATCGTTCACGAGTAAAGGGGACTTCCTTGAATAGCCAGCTGATCCAACAGGGCCGCGCCGCTTATCGCGCGGGTGATTTTTCCGCTGCCGCCCAGATGCTTGGCGCGGCAAAGACTCCCAACGAGATCATGGGTGAGGCCGACCACCTGCGCGGCAACGCCCTGATGCATCTTGGCATGTACGCCGAGGCCGCCGAGGCCTACGCCGCCGCCCTCAACGACGGCGCCTACGGCAAGCGCGGCGCCCTGCTCACCAACCGCGGCAAGGCACTCGCCGCGGTGGGCGACTACACCACGGCCGCCCAGGCGTTCTCTGCAGCTACCCAGGATGCTTCCTACGCCACGCCTTTTAAGGCCTACCTGGGTCTGGGCAACGCGCTGTTCCAGGCGGGCGACTTTGCCAACGCCGGCACTGCCTTCCGTCAGGCTGCCATCGACGGCGCCAACCCGGCTCCTGCCGCCGCCCTCGGCGATCTGGGCCGCTGCTTCATCAAGCTCGGCCGCCCCGCGGACGCCGTTGAGACCTACCGCACGGCTATCGACTTTGCCGGCCCGCGCGACGATACACGCGCCCTCAACGCCGGCATGGGCCAGGCGCTTTCCGCCGCCGGCCGTCCCTCCGATGCTCTCGATGCCTTTAACGCCGCTACCGCCGACGGCATCTACCAGCTCACGCCCGAGCAGGCAGACGAGCTTGCCCGCGTGCACGACTCGCTCGCCGCGCTTTCGGCCCAGACGGCCATGTCCACGGCCCCGGCTTCCGCGATGGACGCTCCCGCTGTCGACCCGCTCGATCCCACGGGCGCGACCGGTCAGTTTATGCCCGACCCCTCTGACACCGGCTTCTTTACGCTGTCCGAGTCCGAGATGGTCCAGCAGGACCGCAAGCAGGCCAAGGTTCGTCGTCGCCACCGCCACACGGGTCTTAAGATCTTCCTGGTGCTGCTTCTGCTCATCGTGATCGCTGCCGGCGGTCTTGGCTATGCTTATACGCGCGGCATGGGCTACCCCTCGCAGGAGTCCGTCATTACCGACCTGTTCCAAGCTGCCGGTGACGGCGATACCGCCAAGGCCGAGTCCTGCCTGGCCTCGAGCCTGTCCGAGGACGCCAAGGCGATGATCATCTCCTCGATCCCGCAGGGCGCCACCGTCTCCATCGAGGGTATGGATCAGTCCATGACCGAGACCACCGCCAAGGTGAAGGCTTCGCTGTCCAAGGGCGGCGAGCAGGAGTACACCGTTAAATTCGTGCGCTCCGACAACCATATCGGTTGGGCCGTCTCCTCGCTCGACATCGATTTCTCGGCCGCTGACAACCAGTAGTGACCTTATGAGATTTGGCTCTGCCCGGCGCTTCACCGCAAGTGAGGTGCCGGGCTTGCGCTAGTATGATGGGCTAGTAGTTTTCCAGCAATCATCCAACACATCAGGAGTTGCGTTGTTTTCTTTGATGGATATGTTCTTCGGTAGCTATGCGGGCGATCTCGCCATCGACCTCGGCACCGCCAATACGCTTGTCTCCGTGCGCGGCAAGGGCATCGTCATCCGCGAGCCGTCCGTTGTCGCTATCGACAAGAACGACGAGCGCATCCTGGCAGTCGGCATCGAGGCCAAGCGAATGCTCGGCCGTACGCCCGGCAACATCGTGGCCGTTCGTCCCCTTAAGGACGGCGTCATCGCCGACTTCGATGTCACCGAGGCCATGCTTCGCTACTTTATCGACAAGGCTTCCGAGAAGCGCTATCCGTGGACTCCGCGTCCACGCGTCGTCGTCTGCGTTCCCTCCGGCGTCACATCGGTCGAGAAGCGCGCCGTCTTTGAGGCTACGATTCAGGCAGGCGCTCGCCAGGCCTATCTGATCGAGGAGCCCATGGCGGCTGCCATCGGCGCCGACCTGCCCGTCGAGGAGCCCACGGGCTCCATGGTCATCGATATCGGCGGCGGCACCACCGAGGTCGCCGTTATCGCTATGGGCGGTATTGTCGTGTCGCAGTCCATCCGCATTGCCGGCGACGAGTTCGACCAGGCTATCCTCACCCATGTTCGCGATGCCTACAACCTGGCTATCGGCGAGCGCACAGCCGAGGACATCAAGATCAAGGTCGGCTCCGCCGTGCCGCTCAAGGACGAGCTCGACGTCGAGGTCAACGGACGCGACGTTATCACGGGCCTGCCTAAGACCGTGCGCATCGAGAGCGAGGAGATTCGTCGCGCGCTTAACAAGCCGCTCGACGAGATGGCCAAGGCCGTTAAGGACGCTCTGGACGCCACGCCGCCCGATCTTGCCTCGGACCTTATGTACTACGGCATTCTGCTGACCGGCGGCGGTGCGCTGCTGCGCGGCCTCGACGTGCGCCTGCGCGACGAGACCGGCGTTTCGGTCAACGTCAGCCCCACGGCGCTCGATAACGTCGTAAACGGCTGCGCCCGCGTGCTCGAGGCCAACGCCTTTGACGGTGGCTTCGTCCAAACCAATGCTTAATTTCCAAAAGGTGGATTCCATTTGGCACGATCTTCGGGTTTCTCTCCAAATCTGAATACCAAGCGACAATCAACGGGTATGCGCCCGTTGATTGTTTTCAGCCTGATTTCGGTGTTGCTGCTCACGTTTTATATCCGTGAGGGCGAGGCCGGGCCGATTCATGCCGTGCGCTCGGGCGTGACGACGATTACCTCGCCGGTGCGCTTTTTGGGCTCGGCCGTGGCGGCTCCCTTCAACGCGATCGGCAACGTGTTCTCCAACCTCACGGCTTCGCAGGAGTCGCTCGATGACCTCAAGAAGCAAAACGAGGTGCTGACCTCTAAGGTCGCAGAGCTTTCCGAGGCTCAAAAGACTGCCGAGCGCCTGGAGGGCCTGGTCGGGCTGCAATCGACCTACAACCTTAAGTCGACTGCTGCTCGTATCGTCGGTGCGTCGGGTGATGCCTGGACCTCGACTGTTACCATCGACAAGGGATCTGCCGACGGCCTTACCATCAACATGCCCGTGACGAGTTCTGCCGGTGTTATCGGCCAGATTATCGAGGTATCGGCCAAGACCTCTACCGTGCGCCTGATTGGCGACGAGAACTCGGGCGTGTCGGCTATGGTGCAGGACACGCGCGCCCAGGGCATGCTGCAGGGTCAGGCTGATGGCACCCTGCGTCTTGAGTACGTGAGCGTCGACTCCGACGTCAAAGTGGGCGACATCATCGTGACCTCTGGCATTGGCGGCGTGTTCCCCAAGGGCCTGCCGCTCGGCACTGTTTCCTCGGTGGAGAAGTCGGCCAACGATGTGTATTACACCATCGTCGTCCGCGCTCAGACCACGGCAGAGAATAACGAGGAGGTGCTCGTCATCACCTCGTTGACCGACGAACAGTCGGCCTCGGACGAGGACGTGAGCACCGCTAATAGTACGCCGCAGGGAACGTCGCGCGATGCTGCGACCAAGACGAAGGACGAGGGCTCGGATGACAGTTCCGACACGTCCGAGACGACCGATTCCGGCTCGAGCGAATAGGGGGCATGTCCATGGATCTACACGAGCAGGGGGCGAGCTCCCGCACGTTTGTAATCGCCGCCATTGTGTGCGTGCTGCTGCAGGCAGGCCTGGCGCCGCAGATCTCCATTGCGGGCGGTCGCGTCAACTTTATGATTATCCTGGTGTGCCTGAGCGTGTTCTCGGGCGATCCCACACGGGCTGTCGTCTGCGGTTTTTGCAGTGGCCTGTTCTATGATCTTTCCGCTGCCGTTCCGGTGGGCGTTATGTCGCTGCTGCTGACGGTGGGCAGTTTTGCCCTGGTGCACAGCGCGGCCGGTCAGACGAGCGGGTCCCCGAGCGCGCGCGGTATCACCGTGGGCGCCTTCGCGCTTGCCATCAACGTGGTCTACAGCATCATCTTGCTGTTTATGGGTCTGGAGACGAGCTTTGTGGTGGCTGTTTTTGGACACGCCCTGCCGTCTTCGATCCTGACGGGTCTGGTTGCCATTCCGTTTTTGATGTCCGGTGTCGTGCCGCAGTCTGGTTACGGATTCTCCGCACGCGGTGGTCATCAGACGGGCATGCGCTTTAAGCCCAAGACCCGCAAACTCAAATAGGGGAGGCTCATAGATGTCTTCCCAGATGACGGTTATCATCGCCGGTATCGTGCTGGTCGTGGCCATTGTTGTCGCGCTGGTCATCATGCGCCGCGGCGATTCCCGTTTTACCTACGACACGCAGCATGGAACGGCCCCGCGCGCCACTGAGGGCGAGGGCAATACCGCCGCGACCGCCTTCAAGGGTCGCTTCTCCATCCTCACCGCCGGCGTGGGCGCGATGTTTGCCGCGCTCGCCGTCAAGCTGTGGGGCATGCAGATGGTCTCGTCGGACTACTACGACAAGCAGGCCAAGAGCAACCAGACCCGCACTGTCACCACGCCGGCTGTGCGCGGGCGAATTCTTGATCGCAACGGTGTTGCGCTGGTCAAAAACCGTCCCTCGCTTGCCGTCGTCGCCTATCGCGACCTGGCCGATGACACCGTGCTGGTGCGCCATCTTGCCAACGTGCTCGGTATGCCCTACGTTGCGGTGCTGCGCAATATCCAGGACAATTCCGAGGGCGCTCAGAGCCTGCATACCATCGCGACGGACGTGCGCCGCTCCACGGTTGCCTATATCAAGGAGCATGCCGGCGAGTTCCCGGGCGTGAAGATTGCCGAGCGCACCGAGCGCCAGTACCCGTACGGCGAGACGGCCTGTCACATTTTGGGCTATACCGGCACCATTACCTCCGAGCAGCTCGAGGCGCAGAACAAGAAGGCTTCGGGCGATAACGATAGCGCCGCCGGTCATATTACGTACCAGTCGGGCGATATCGTGGGCCAGGCGGGCGTCGAGAGCTACTACGAGAACTTGCTGCAGGGTATTCGCGGTGAGCAGACGGTGAAGGTCGATGCCTCGGGCAACGTGACCGGACAAGCCGGCGCCGTGCCTGCCAAGGCCGGCTCTGACATTAAGCTCACGCTTGACCTCAAGATTCAGCAAGCCTGCGAGACGGCGTTGGCGAGTGCTATCGAACTTGCCAAGACCACGGGCTACAGCAACGCCGGCAACGGCGCTGTGGTGTGTCTCGATCCCAACAATGGCGAGATCCTGGGCATGGCGAGCGAGCCCAAGTTCGATCCGTCCGTCTTTATCGGTGGTGTCTCAAACGACGTATGGACCGAGCTCAATGATGACAAGGGTTCGCATCCGCTGCTCAACCGCGCTATTAGCGGACAGTACATGTCGGCCTCGACCATCAAGCCGCTCTCTGCTCTGGCCGGTCTTGAGTTTGGAACCTACACTTCAACGCAGACAACCAACTGCACGGGCTATTGGACGGGCCTGGGCAAGGCTTGGGGCAAGCGCTGCTGGCTGACGTCTGGCCACGGCACCATGACGCTGCAGTCGGGTATCGCCAACTCGTGCGACCCCGTCTTCTACGACATGGGCAAGGCGTTCTTCTATGACGAGCAACATTCCGAGGGCCTGCAGGAGGTCTTTCGTCGCTGGGGCCTAGGCAAGACCTGCGGTATCGATCTGCCGAGTGAGGGCGCGGGCCGTATTCCCGACGCCGAGTGGAAAGAGTCGTACTTTACCGATGCTTCTGCTGAGGACCGCAAATGGAACGCTGGCGATATGACGAATATCGCTATCGGCCAGGGCGACATCCTGGTGACGCCCCTGCAGATGGCGTGCGCCTATATGGGTCTTGCCAACGGCGGCAAACAGTATGTGCCTCACGTGTTTTTGTCTGCCGTGTCGCGCGATGGCGACGGTGATGCCTATAAGTACAACGGCAAGGGCAAGAAGAAGCGCTTGGAGGCCAAGATCAACAGCGATTCGGATTTGGCTCTTGTTCGCAACGGCATGCACGACGTGATTTATACGGCATCGACGTCCCTGGCGGCACACTTTGGTACCCTGACGCCGCAGGTATACGGCAAGTCGGGCACGGGAGAGAAAAGCGGCGAGGACGAATACGCGTGGTTCTGCGCCTATGCACCGGCCGATGATCCCAAGTATGTCATCGCTACAATCCTGGAGCAGGGCGGCGGTGGCTCAGATACCGCAATGCATGTCGTGCGTGACGTGCTCGGCGTGATTTATGACGAGCCCGATACCTCTTCGGCTTCGGGCGATTCTTCGGTTCGATAGGAGGTTGCGATGGACTTTTCGCCGGCGGATTTGTTCCGCTCAACCAAGACCGGCTCCCGCAGCAGCCTAGACCGCGTTAACAAGCAGCTCTCGGCCTCGCGCGGCACGTTCCGCCAGAAGGTACACATCGGTGTGCTCGTGGCTACCATCGCGCTCGTTGCCTATGGCGCCATCATTATTTGGTCGGCCTCGCAGTTTAAGGCCGATGCCTCGTTCTCGCGCCACCTGCTGGGTATTGGCATTGGCGCGGTGCTGGCGGTGCTCGTCTGGCGCACCGACCTGCGTGGCATTTCCAATTTCTCGACGGCGCTGCTCGTCATTGACCTTATTGTGATCTTCTCGCCCAAGATTCCGGGCCTGTCCTATACGGGCGGTCTGGGCATGACGGGCTGGATCAAGATCCCCGGTATCGGCCTGACCTTCCAGCCCGTTGAGCTCGCCAAGCTCATCACCATCTTCTTTATCGCCACGCTTGGCTCGCAATACAACGGCCGCATCGATACCGTTCGCGACTACGTCAAGCTCTGCGGTATGCTGTCCATCCCGTTTTTGGCCGTCGTCGCCATGGGCGACCTGGGCTCGGGCCTGGTCGTGCTGGTCTCGGGTGCCATCGTCATCTGCATGAGCGGTGCACGCCGCGAATGGGTGCTGTCGACCTTGGCCCTCCTGGTTGGTTTGATTGCGCTCATCTTGGCGCTCGACTCGGTCTTTGATTCGCTCCTTGGCCACGACGTGCTTATCAAGCAGTATCAGATGAACCGTCTGACGGTCTTCATCGACCCCGACAATGCCAATTCGGATGATGCCTACAACCTGCAGCAGTCGCTCATTGCCGTCGGTTCGGGTGGCTTCTTTGGTAAGGGCCTGGGCCACGCGACGCAGTCGGCCGGCGGCTTTCTGCCCGAGTTCCACACCGATTTCGTCTTCGCCTTCCTGTCCGAGACGTTCGGCTTTTGCGGTTCCTTTTTGCTTCTGTGCCTCTACGTGCTGCTGATCTTCTCGACAATCCGCGTTGCCTTTAAGTGCGAGTCACTGTTCTTGCGCCTATCGTGCGTGGGTATCGTCGGCATGTGGGCGTTCCAGACCTTCGAGAATATCGGCATGTGCATTGGCATGATGCCGATCACCGGTATTCCGCTGCCGTTTATTAGTTTTGGTTCGTCGTCGATGATGATTCAGCTGCTGACGGTGGGTATCGTACAATCCATATGGCGGCATCGTTCGGGCGCCGCGTAACCGCTGGAGGGGTTTGCCATGAAAATTCCCGTAGATAAGTTGACCAGCGCTTTTAAGATGGGCGCGTCTGTTAAGAAGGATTCCGATACACCGGTGCGTGTCTCGGTTTACCTTGATTCGACTGCGTCTCGCTTTTTGGTCGAGACGGTGCGCGATGCCTTTGTGCCGCAGACGACTTCGGGCATTGTGCGTGTTGATCGCCTGGGGGAGGACCGTATCGTTCCCAAGGCCGATACCGACGTGGTGTTGGTCCTCTCGTGCGGATCCGACCGCCTGGAGAGTGCTGTGCAGGAGCTCGTGATTGCCGGCGCGCCCGTGTGCGTGCTTGCCGAGTCCGCCGTCGAGGTACCGTTCGTTGAGGAATCTACGCCCATGCTCGGCGTGGTGGCGGCGACCGATAAGACCTATCTGCTCGAGACGCTTGCCCGCTGGATTCTCGATCGTACGAACAAGGAGACGGCTTTTGCCGCCAACTTTGCCTTTATGCGCATCGCGGCGGCAAATCGCATCATTACCTCGTGCGCGCTCACCAACATGGCGACGGGCGCCTTGGTGTTTTTGCCGGGTGCCGACTATCCCGTGATAGCGCTGGCGCAGGTGGGCATGCTCTTTGAGCTTGCAGCTGTTTTTGGACGCGGCATAAAGCCCGAGCGCGGCTATGAGGTCGCGGGCGTGCTCGCCGGCGGTCTGGTGATTCGCGCCGTCACCCGCGCATTGGTGAAGCAGACGCCGCACATCGGCTTTGTCGTTAAGGCGCTTACCGCCGCCGCGGGTACCTATGGCATGGGCCGCGCGCTCGTGTCGCTCTACGAGCGCGATGTGGACTACAGCCGTGCCAACGAGGTCGCTGCCGCCACGTTCTCGCGCGTTCGCGACCTGGTGACCACGGTCGCCGGTGCCACCCGTCCCATGAGTCCTTTCGAGGATGCATCCGATCTCGCTGCTTAGGGGTTTCTTTTGCGCGTTCCATACCAAGATTGTTTTCATCTGATCGAGCCTTTGCTCGCCAAGGTCGAAAAGCCGAGTCGCTATATCGACCACGAGTGGGGCACGCTCTCAAAGGCCGATGCCGACTATCGCTGCTGCATGATCTATCCGGACGTGTATGAGGTCGGTCTGCCCAACCAGGGCATCGCCATTCTCTACAACATTCTTAATCATGCCGAGGGCATCTCCTGCGAGCGCGGCTACGTGCCGTGGCCCGATATGGGCGATGCCATGCGCGAGGCGGGGATTCCGCTGCTGTCGCTCGAGGGCGCAGCGCCCGTGGCCTCGTTTGACATCGTCGGCATGCACGTGCCGCATGAGATGGCTGTGACGAACTTCCTCGAAGCGCTCGATCTCGCCGGCATTCCTCTGTTGGCTGCCGACCGTACCGAGGACGACCCCATCATCGTTGCCGGTGGTCCCTCGGTGTATAACCCCGAGCCGTACGCGGCATTCTTCGATGCTATCCTCATTGGCGAGGGCGAGGAGTCGCTGCTCGAGATCTGCCAGCTGCATCGCCGCTTGCGCGACGAGGGTGTTTCGCGCGCTCAGATTGTCGAGCAGCTCGCGACGGTCGCCGGTACCTATGTGCCGTCCCTGTATGAGGTGCGCCATGACGAGCCCTGCTCGCCGCATGGCTACACCGTGCCGCGCGAGGGCAAGGACGTCCCGCCGGTAGTCTACAAGCGCGTCGTCGAGGACTTTGGTGCCACCAATCCGCTTTCTCAGTCGTGTGTGCCGTATGCGCAGCTCGTCCACGATCGCCTGTCTATCGAGATTCTGCGTGGCTGCGCCCGCGGCTGCCGTTTTTGCCAGGCAGGCATGACGTATCGTCCGGTACGCGAGCGCTCGGCCGACCAGATCGTGTCATCGGTGATCCAGGGCTTGGAAAAGACTGGCTATGACGAGGTGTCGCTTACCTCGCTTTCGACGACCGACCACTCCTGCATCCGCGACGTGCTCGGTAGGCTCAACCGTCGTCTGGAGGACACGGGCATTCGCGTGTCCATTCCGTCGCAGCGCTTGGATTCGTTTGGCGTTGATATGGCCGAGTCGGTCGCCGGCGAAAAGAAGGGCGGCCTGACGTTCGCGCCCGAGGCGGGTAGCCAGCGTATGCGCGACATCATCAACAAGAACGTGACCGAGGAGGACTTGGATCGCGCGGCCAAGGCCGCCTTCGAGGCCGGTTGGAACCGCATGAAGCTCTACTTCATGATGGGCCTTCCCGGGGAGCGCGACGAGGACATCGTGGCTATCGCCAACCTGGCCGATCACGTGTTGGAGCTCGGCCGCTCCGTGGTGCCCAAGGCGCGCCGCGGGTCTATCTCGGTGTCTATCTCTGTTTCTGTGTTCATCCCCAAGGCGGCAACGCCCTTCCAGTGGTGTCCGCAGCTCGATTACGACGACGTCAAGCGCCGCCAGAAGCTGCTCATTACGAGCGTGCGCAACCGTGCCGTTCGCGTGCATTACCACGATGCGGAGACCTCGCTTATCGAGGCTGCGCTCTCCCGTGCCGGTCGCGATATGACGCCGGTCATCATTGATGCCTGGCGTGCGGGCTCGCGCTTCGACGCTTGGGTGGAGCACTTTTCGCTCGACAACTGGAAGGGGGCCGCTGCCAAAAACGGCATCGACCTCAACGAGCTGGTGCACCTGCCCTACGAGCTGGACTGGCGCCTGCCCTGGGAGCACGTGAGCCCCGGCTGCTCGCGTGGCTTCCTCGAGCGCGAATACCGCCGTTCGCTCGAGGGCGTCACGACGCCCGATTGCACCCGCACGTCGTGCACCGGCTGCGGAATCTGTCCCACGCTCCACGCCAAGAACGTATTGATGGGTGATCGCGCATGAGTGAGCGCTTGACCGACAACCCCACGCTCTTTAGGCTGCGCGTTCGCTACGGCAAGCGCGATCGCCTCAAGTACCTGGGCCATCTGGAACTAATCCATACCATTGAGCGCATCGTGCGTCGTGCGGGCCTGCCCTATGCCGTAACGCAGGGCTTCTCGCCGCATATGCGCGTGGGCTTTTCGTCGGCGCTGCCCGTGGGAACGTCGTCGACCTGCGAGTGGTATGACCTGTTTATGACCGAGTTCGTCGCGCTCGACGAGGCCTTTGAGCGCCTGGCGGCGGCATCGCCTGCCGATCTGGCGCCTATCGAGGCCGCCTACATCGACGTGCGCACGCCGGCGCTGACGGCTCAACTTACGCGTCTGTCGTACCGCATCGACTTGCACCTGGACCCCGAGGCTCCCGTGAGCGCCGACGAGGTACGCGCCGCGATCGACACGCTGCGCGCGGGTCATGGCATTGACTATGCACGCGGCAAAAAGAGCAAGCGACTTGATCTGGACCATACGCTCGTTGGCTATGAGCTCACAGCGGGGGAGCGTCCGGACCATCTGGTACTCATGCTCGACACCCATGCCGACAACGAGGGCTCCATGCGTCCGGAGATTTTGCTTTCTGCTGCTGATGTTTTGTTGCAGGGCTTGACCCCGGGCGTCGATGCACCTATTGTTTCCACCGGTATGCAAGACCTCGTGACCATCTGCTCCTACGATGTCGAGCGTCAGAATCAAGCATGCGAGGACGACGAGGGCCGACTCGTCAGCCCCATACCTGTGCGAACTTGTGGATTTGCTCCACATACTCGTTGACGGGGGTATTATCGCCTGCTACTATATTCGGCTGTTGCACTAACTGATGCATGAAGGGCAAGTAAACATGTACGCAATCGTTAACACGGGCGGCAAGCAGTACAAGGTCGCCACCGACGATGTCATCACCGTCGAGAAGATCGAGGGCAATGAGGGCGACAAGGTCACCCTGCCGGTCATCTTCCTCAACGATGGTAAGAAGATCGTCACCGATCCCGACAAGCTGGCCAAGGCCAAGGTTACCGCTCAGATCGTTGAGCAGTTCAAGGGCGAGAAGCAGCTGGTCTTCAAGTTCCACAAGCGTAAGCGCTATCGTCGTCTGAAGGGTCACCGTCAGCAGCTCACCAAGCTGAAGATCGTGAAGGTCCAGGCTACGTCCCGCGCCAAGAAGGCTGTCAAGGCAGAGGCCGAGGCTGTTGCCGAGGCTCCCGTCGCCGAGTAGATTACACTCGTAACGAAAGAGTAGGTATACACAATGGCACACAAAAAAGGACTCGGTTCCTCCCGTAATGGCCGTGACTCCCGCGGTCAGCGCCTTGGCACGAAGCGCTTCGCCGGCCAGACGGTAACCACGGGCACGATTCTCGTCCGTCAGCACGGCACGCACATCCACCCGGGTGAGAACGTTGGCCGTGGCAAGGACGACACGCTGTTCGCGCTGGTCGACGGTACCGTTGAGTTCCACAAGGGTATCAAGCACAGGGTCAGCGTACGCCCGCTCGCGAACGCGTAATTCACCCTTCATAGAGCACATATGTGGGAGGCACTTGAGTTTTAGGATTCAAGGGTCTCCCTCTTTTTTGTAGGAGGCGATTCTGTTGTCACAGTTCACCGATATCAGCCGCATTAACGTGTGCGGCGGCGACGGCGGTGCCGGATGCATGTCGTTTAGGCGCGAGGCCTTTGTCCCCAAGGGTGGCCCCGATGGCGGCGACGGCGGTCGTGGCGGCAATGTCGTCATCCAGGCCGATGCTCAGCTCTCTTCGCTGATCGATTACCGCTTTAAGCATCACTTTCGTGCCGAGCGCGGAACGCACGGTCAGGGCGCCCGCCGTAATGGCAAGAGCGGCGAGGACCTGATCCTTAAGGTTCCCATGGGCACCGTGGTGCGCGAGCTCGATCCCGAGACGCAGACCCCGATGTTCGAGATTGCCGACCTGGTGCACGATGGCGAGCGCGTTGTCGTGGCGCCCGGCGGTGCCGGTGGCCTGGGCAACACGCACTTTGTGACGTCGGTGCGCCGCGCGCCCGCGTTCGCCCAGCTGGGTGAGCCGGCCGAGGAGCACTGGATTGAGCTCGAGATGAAGCTCATGGCCGATGCCGCGCTCGTGGGCTTCCCCTCGGTGGGTAAGTCCTCACTCATCGCGCGCATGAGTGCCGCCCGACCCAAGATCGCCGACTATCCGTTTACCACGCTCGTGCCCAACCTGGGTATGGTGCGTGCCGGTGAGTACTCCTATGTCGTTGCCGACGTCCCCGGCCTTATCGAGGGTGCGAGCGAGGGCAAGGGTCTGGGCCATCAGTTCCTGCGCCACATCGAGCGCACGGCACTTATCATGCATGTCGTCGATATGACGGGCGGTTTTGAGGATCGCGATCCGGTCGAGGACTATCGCATCATCAACCGCGAGCTCGAGCAGTATGGTGCCGAGCTTTCTGAGCGTCCTCAGATCGTTGTCGCCAACAAGTGCGATGCGCCGGGCACGGCTGACAAGATTGCCGACCTCAAGCGCGCCGCGCTCGACGATGGCCATATGTTCTTTGCCGTGTCCGCCGTGACGGGCGCCGGTCTCAACACGCTGATGCTTGCCGTGGGCGAGCAGGTGGCTAAGCTTCGCGCCGAGCTGGCGGTCTCTGATGAGCCGGTCGATCTGCGCGACGAGGAGTGGGAGCGCCGCCGCCTGCAGCGCGAGAAGCGTTTCCGCATTGTTCAGGAAGAGCCCCATGCCTTCCGCGTGGTCGGTCGCGCCATCGAGCGCATGGTCATCCAGACCGACTGGGAAAACGAGGAAGCCGTCATCTACCTTCAGCATAAGTTTGCGCGCATGGGTGTTGACGACGCGCTCGAGAAGGCCGGCTGCCGTGCGGGCGACGAGGTCCGCATTTGCCAGCGCGCCTTTGACTTTGAGGGCGCCGAGGACTTCTCGGAGTACGAGGAGGAGCTTGAGGACGCAGGCGAGGACGTTGCCGTTGAGGTCTTTGACGTAGCCGATGCTGCGGACGAGGACGTCGAGGTTGTCGATGCGGCAGAAGTCGCGGACGATGTCGAGACCCCGGAGGGCGAGTAAGTCATGTCGCTGCGCGGTGGAATTGGTCTGCCTGAGCTGCCTATCAAGGATGGGCAGGAGTTTCGGCTTGGCATTATGGGTGGCACCTTCGACCCGATTCATTACGGGCACTTGGTTACTGCTGAGCAGGCGCGCGAGTCGCTCGACTTGGACGCCGTGCTCTTTATGCCGGCCGGCTCTCCCGCCTTTAAGCTCGACAAACCGGTGACGCCTGCCGAGGACCGTTATGCCATGACGGTCCTCGCAACCGCTGCGAATCCGGCTTTTTTGGCGAGCCGTTTCGAGATCGACCGTCCGGGCGTGACCTATACGGCCGATACGCTTCATGCCCTTCGCGACTTTTACCCGCCTCAGGTAAAGCTCTACTTTATTACGGGCGCCGACGCGATTATCGATATTGTGACCTGGCACAATGCTGATGAGATTGCCGAACTGGCAACCTTTATTGCTGCGACACGTCCCGGCTTTGACATCGATACTGCTCGCGCACGAATCAAAGAGTCGGGCCTGCCGTTTGACGTGCGTTATATCCAGATTCCGGCGCTGGCGATCAGCTCGACCAACATTCGCAAGCGAGTTGCCCGTGGCATGAGCGTGCGCTATCTTACGAGCGAGTCCGTTCTCGGCTATATTCGAAAACGCGGGCTGTATACCGATCTGGGTCAAGAAGATTTTGAGTGATGGGGGTCTACGTTGTCGGTAGAGGATCAGTTTGAGGGCGATGAGCGCGCGCTGCTCAAGCGCATTCAAGAGCTGCTCGATGTGCGTATGAAGGATAAGCGCAAGCGCTACGTGCATTCGCTCGGGGTTGCCGAGACCGCGCTGCACCTAGCCGAGGTATACGGTGTCGACCGCTTTAATGCCGCTGCCGCCGGCCTGATTCATGACTGGGATAAGGTGCTCTCCGACGACGAGCTGGTCACGCGCGCTCTGCATTACGGCATTAAGATTGCCGGCTCTCCGTCTGCCGCGACGCCGCTTTTGCATGGACCGGTTGCCGCCTATGAGCTTCCGCAGCTTTTTCCCGAGCTGTCGCCGGCGGTCTTTCAGGCTGTCGACCGTCACACCGTGGGCGCCTGCGACATGACGCCGCTCGATATGGTGGTCTTTGTTGCCGATGCCATCGAACCCAACCGCCATGGTGATTATGCCCACGCGCTGCGCAAGATGGTGGGGGAGTCGACGCTTGACGAGTTGTTCTTCTCCTGTTTTGCACAGGGTCTGGTCTATGTGATCCAGTCCGGGCGCTATCTTTATCCCACGGCTATTACGATTTACAACCATTACGCCCAGCTGCGCTAGCTCGGGTGCGTCTAGAAAGAGGTATTCCATGGCCGACGAGACCATGACCGACGACCAGATTCTTGAAGGTGTGGAGCACAAGAGCTTCGTTGCCACGTCCGACCGCACTGCCGCCTCGCTGTCCGCGAGCGGTGTCGCCGCCGAGGATGTCGCCCGCGCCGCCGCGCAGGCCGCCTACGACAAGAAGGGCGAGGACGTGCAGGTGCTCGATCTGACCGAGCTCTCCGACGTGTGCGACTACTTTGTGCTCGCCACCGGTACCAATAACCGTCAGGTCGATTCGATTGTCGACGAGATCGAGGAGAAGGTCGCCGAGGCTTGCGGTGAGCACCCGTTCTCCATCGAGGGCCGCGAGCAGAAGACCTGGATGCTCATGGACTACGGCTCGGTCGTCGTTCACGTCTTCACCCCCGAGGCACGCGACTTCTACCGTCTGGAGAAGCTCTGGGGCGACGCTCCCCAGCTCCCCCTCAACCTCCTCTAGAACCCTATTTGGGACGGGGCTTCTCTAGAGCTTCCCTCTACCGTTCGCCGGGCAGTTGCGGTTTTCCGCACCTGCCCGGTTTTCTTTTTGCCCAAAGGCGGTTAATCGTTGAAGCGGGATTGGCGGCCGAAGGATAGGGCGGTGTCGCCGAATTTGTCTCGGACGGCGTCGATGGCGACGGAGAGGTCGCGGCGGTCGCTGGATTGGGCTCCGCGGTCATCGATTTCACAGAACAGGTCGGTTTGGATACCGCCTTGGTGGTTGAAGTCGCTCATGCCGATACCCGCCAGACGCACGTGCATGCCTTCTTGCCAGATATTGTCGAGCAGCTCGAGCGCTACGGCCACAAAGATATTCTCGTCGTCGGTGGGGTGGGGCAAGCGGCGCTGTGCCGTGCGTCCACTGCCGTAAGAGTATTTGAGCTTGAGCGTCACCGTGGCGCCCGTCAGCCCCTGACGGCGCAGGCGGCGCCCAACCGACTCGCCGAGCAGCGCGATCGCCGCCTCGATATCCCCACGCTCAGTCAAATCCTTCGCAAAGGTGCGCTCATTGCTCACCGATTTAACTTCACGTTCGTCATCCAGGCCGGTGACCTCTGATACTTCGAGCCCCAAAGCACGCTGACGCATGCGCTCGCCATTCACGCCAAAGATTGCAGCCAGGGTGGACTCTGGCGCGCGTGAAAGCTCGCCGAGTGTATAGATGCGCATGCGGCGCAATCGCTCCTCGGCAGAACGCCCGATTCCGCTCATGGCGGACACGGGCAGCGCGGCCATAAACCGCTGTTCCGTACCGGGGCGCACAATGGTCAGACCAAACGGCTTGTCGCGCTCGCTTGCGATTTTGGCCACGGTCTTGTTGCACCCAACGCCGATGGAGCACGTTACCCCCAGCGCCGCAACGCGGTCGCTTATGCGCCGCGCTACCAGTAGCGGATCTTCGGGCGCAAACCGGCCCGGTGTGATATCGATAAAGGCCTCGTCGATGGATACGCGTTCAACGCGCGGGGTCTCGTCGGCGAGAATCGCCATGACCTGCGCGCTCACCTCACGGTAGCGATCAAAGTGTCCGTGCGTCCAAATGGCCTGCGGGCACAGGCGCCGCGCCTCGGCCGAGGCCATGGCAGAATGTACGCCAAAGCGACGCGCCTCGTACGAACACGTGGACACGACGCCGCGTGACTCGGCGTCTCCGCCCACGATGAGCGGTTTTCCGCGCCATTCGGGATGATCGAGCATCTCCACGCTCGCAAAAAATGCATCGAGGTCCATCAGGCCCACCGCCGGACCCGTCCAAGGCGGCGGCGTGACGCCCGCAGCATCCTCATAACCGTATGTATGTTCGCGTCTTTCCATGTTATGAGTATACCGCGCAGCTCATGTGGGGTGCGTGGATGTGCTTGCAAATCGCGAATTCTTGTCTAAGATATGGATTTGCCCTCGACTACACCGAAGAAGTTGGTCTCACGGACTTCACCTGCCCGCGTCGATGGCGTATTATGTTCAACTGTTTGTTTGTAGTTGCAGCCTAAAGCTGCTTGGTTGGAGGAGTTTCCTTTGGCAGTCAAGATTCGCCTTGCTCGTCACGGCGCTAAGAAGCGTCCGTACTACCGTGTCGTCGTCGCCGATTCCCGCGCCCCGCGTGACGGTCGTATCATCGAGGAGGTTGGCCGCTACAACCCGATGACCGCCCCCAAGACCATCAACCTCGACCTCGAGAAGATCGCTGACTGGCAGTCCAAGGGCGCTCAGCTCACCGACGCCGTCGCCGCTCTGGTCAAGGCCGCCAACGAGGGCGAGAAGACCGAGACCGTCGTCAAGAAGTCCAAGAAGCAGCTCGCCAAAGAGGCCGAGGCCGCTAAGGCTGCCGCTGAGGCCGCTGAGGGCGCCGAGGAGTAAATCGTGCCTGAGGTTGACGCTGCACAGCTCGAGGGTGAGGCAATGCTCTCAGATCGCATCGCCGATCTCGTCGAATATCTCGTTGTTCAGATCGTCGACGACCCGGATTCCGTGAGCCTCGAGGTCATCGATGGCGACGACGCCTCCACGATTGAGGTTTCGGTTGCCGAGGATGACGTCGCTAAGGTCATCGGCCGTCGTGGCCGTACCATCAAGGCCATTCGCACGCTCGCCCGTGCACTGGCCGCTCGCCTCGACACTGCTGTCGAGGTAGAGGTTCTGGGCTAGGACCTTGAGGTCCCAGTACAAAAACATCGCCCGTGTGGTAAAGCCGCACGGAAGGAAGGGGGAGGTCCTCGCGCAGCCGCTGCGGGGGCTTCCTTCTGTATTGGAGCCGGGTATGCGTGTCGCCTTGACACCGCCGGCGCTCAAGCGCGACCGTTTTTGCACGGTCACATCCGTTACCGATACGGGCGATGGCGATCTGGTCTCGTTTGAGGGCATAGACGACTTGACGGCCGCCGAGGGCATCACCGGATGCTACGTGCTGGCAAATCGTGACGACTTTGAGCTCGATTCGCTCGACGCCGCCTATACCGACCTTATGGGTCGCGAGGTGGTCGATGAGCGCTTTGGTTCGCTCGGCACGATTGTCGAGATCATGTCGACGCCCGCCAACGATGTTTGGGTTGTCGAGGGCGATCGGTATGGCGAGGTGCTGATTCCCGTGATCGAGCAGGTTGTGCTCGATCTTCCCGACACAGGAACAATTTCCGTTCACGTTATGGACGGCTTGATCGATATGGACAAGTAGGGAGGACAGCATGCTGATCGAGACCCTTTCGGTCTTTCCCGAGATGTTTGAGCCCGTCATGTCCACGTCGATTTTGGGCCGCGCCCGCAAGGCCGGCCTTTTTGATTTTAAGGCGTATAACCTGCGCGACTGGACGCACGACCGCCATCGCACCGTCGATGACGAGCCGTATGGCGGCGGGCAGGGCATGCTCTTGAAGGTTGAGCCCATTGCCGAGGCAATCGAGGCCATCAGCTCCGAGGGTCCCAAGCCCACCGTGGTGTTCTTCACTCCCTGCGGCGAGCCCTTTACGCAGCATGTGGCCGAGCGCCTGCTCAAAAGCGAGCGCCTGCTGTTTGTGTGCAGCCGTTACGAGGGCGTCGACGAGCGCGCCTATGCGTATGCCGATGAGCGTCTATCGATCGGCGACTACGTGCTCACGGGCGGCGAGCTGCCCGCTATGGTCGTAGCCGATGCCGTCGTACGGCTCATTCCCGGAGCCTTGGGCGACGAGATGAGCAACGTGGACGAGTCCTTCTCGACCGCCGAGGACGGTGGCCTGCTTGAGTACGCGCAGTACACCCGTCCCGCCGAGTTCAATGGTGAGGGCGTACCTCCAGTACTCGTAAGCGGCGACCACGCCAAGGTCGATGCCTGGCGTCGTAAGAACGCCATCGAGCGTACCTGTCGTTGGCGTCCCGATCTTATTGAGACGGCTCACCTTACGCCCGAGGAGCGCGCGTACGCGCAAGAGATTCTGGACGCATCGTATTCGCAGAGCGAGGAGTGAGAATGGTCCCATCGCAGCATTCCGTGCTAAAGGGTGCGTTTGAGTGGGTCGTGGTTGTCGCGATCGCACTGGTTGCCACCTTCTTGATTCGCTCGTTTGTGGTCGAACCCTTTGTGGTACCCACCGGTTCCATGGAGTCCACGATCGAGATCGGCGACCAGATTCTGGCGCAGAAGGTGACGCTCGAACTCGGACAGCCCGTCAAACAGGGCGATATCGTGGTGTTTCACAACCCCGATGCCGCGTCCGAGCATGACGTGCTGGTAAAGCGCGTCATCGCCACGGCCGGCCAGACGGTCGACCTGCAGGACGGCAAGGTCGTCGTCGATGGCCAGGCACTCGACGAGGACTATACGACTGGCATGAGCTGGCCGCTTTCGGTCCAAGCCCCCGGCGCTCAGGTGAGCTATCCCTACACCGTCCCTGACGACTGTGTGTGGGTGATGGGCGACAACCGCGAGAACTCTGCTGACTCCCGCTACTTTGGCCCGGTCGACCGCTCCGACTTGATCGCCGTGGCGCTTGTACGCTACTGGCCGCTCAACCGTATCGGCGCTATCGACTAAAAACCGCTATAGTACAGTACCTAACCGTGTAATCGTTTCGACGAGGGGATATTAGAGGCATGAACGCTTCATCGCTTTCCTTCCAAGACATCATCCTGCGCCTCCAGCAGTACTGGGGCGAGCAGGGCTGCGTCATTATGCAGCCCTATGACTCCGAGGTCGGTGCCGGTACCTTCCACACCGCGACCACGTTGCGCTCGCTCGGTCCCGCCGAGTGGCGCACCTGCTACGCTCAGCCTTGCCGCCGTCCCGCCGACGGCCGCTACGGCGAGAACCCCAACCGCATGCAGCACTACTATCAGTTCCAGGTGCTCATCAAGCCGTCGCCGGTCAACGCTCAGGAGCTCTACCTGGGGTCTCTTGCTGCCATTGGCCTGGACCCCAACGACCATGACGTCCGTTTTGTCGAGGACGACTGGGAGAGCCCGACCCTGGGCGCCTGGGGCCTTGGATGGGAGGTCTGGCTCAACGGCATGGAGGTCACGCAGTTCACGTACTTCCAGCAGGTGGGCGGCATCGAGGTCGACCCCGTGCCCGTCGAGATCACCTACGGCCTGGAGCGCATCGCCATGTACGCCCAGGGCGTCAACTCCGTCTACGACCTGGTGTGGAGCTATCTGCCCGATGGCACGCCCATGACTTATGGCGACGTGTTCCTGGAGAACGAGCGTGAGTTTAGCGCCTACAACTTTGAGGTCGCCAATGTTGAGATGATGCGTCAGAAGTTTGACGACTACGAGGCCGAGTGCCACTCCTGCCTGGAGTGTAAGCTGCCGCTGCCGGCATATGACTGCGTCATGAAGTGCAGCCATGCGTTCAACCTGCTCGATGCCCGCGGTGCGCTGTCCGCGGTCGAGCGTGCCAACTACATCCTGCGCGTCCGTGCCGTCGCCAAGGCGTGCTGCGAGGCCTATATGGCCGAGGTCGCCGGAGTCAACGAGAATGCCGATCAGGAAGGCGAGGTGGCGTAAGCCATGGCAGACGCTAAGGATTTCCTGTTTGAGATCGGTACGGAGGAAATGCCCTCTGCACCGCTGAACAATGCCGTCAAGCAGCTTGGCACCATGATCGCCAAGGGTCTCGACGAGGCAGGTCTGGCCCACGGCGAGGTCCGCGTGATCTCGAGCCCGCGCCGCCTGGCTGCGCTCGTTGCCGACGTCGCCACCGCGACCGATGAGGTTCACGAGGTCAAGCGCGGCCCCGCGGCCAACATCGCCTTCGATGCCGACGGTAACGCCACCAAGGCCGCCCAGGGCTTCGCCCGCAAGTGCGGTGTGGCTGCCGAGGATCTGGTCCGTCGCGAGGACGCCGACGGCCGTGGGTACGTATTTGCCGAGAAGAACATTCCTTCCGCCCCGGCCACCCCGATTCTGACGGCCCTGTGCGAGAAGACCATCGCCGGTCTGCAGTGGCCCAACTACCGCTCTCAGCGCTGGGGCCACGAGCACGCCACGTTCGTGCGTCCGGTCCGCTGGATCTGCTGCCTTTTGGGTGAGGACGTCGTGCCCGTTTCGTTTGCCGACGTGACGAGTGGCAACACCACGCGTGGTCATCGCGTGCTTGGCCCCGGTGACCATGTGGTCGCTAGCCCCGCTGTTTACGAGCAGGTGCTCGAGGATGCCGGCGTGCTTTCTGCCGAGCGCCGTCGCGAGGCCATCCTTGCCGGCATCGCCGAGGTCGAGGCTGCGCGCCCCGGCTGTCACGTCGATACGCCCAAGAAGGTCTTTGAGGAGGTCATCAACCTCTGCGAGTGGCCGACGGTGCTTGTCGGTACCTTCGACGAGGAGTTCCTCAAGGTCCCGCACGAGATCATCTGCGAGTCTATGCTCACCAACCAGCGCTACTTCCCGATTTATGACGGCGAGGGCAAGCTGACGCGTGAGTTCGTGATCGTCTCCAACAGCAAGCCCGAGAATGCCGAGCGTGTGATCGACGGCAACGAGCGTGTCGTGCGCGCCCGCCTGGACGACGCCAAGTTCTTCTACGAGGAGGATCTGAAGATCTCTCTCGACGAGTTCCGCGAGCGCCTGGCCAAGGTCGCCTTCCAGGAGAAGCTCGGCAGCGTGCTCGCCAAGTCCGAGCGTATTGAGCAGCTCGCGCTCGCTATTGCCCGCGAGGCTCACCTGGGTGCCCACCTGGCCGCCGACGCCGGCCGCGCCGCGCACCTGTGCAAGGCCGACCTGGTCTCCAACGCCGTCGTCGAGTTCACGAGCCAGCAGGGCGTGATGGGTGGTTACTACGCCACCGCGATGGGGGAGAACGACGAGGTCGCCCACGCCATTCGCGATCACTATCGTCCCCGCTTTGCTGGCGACGAGCTGCCCGAGGGCACCGCTGGCTGCATCGTGGCCTGCGCCGACAAGCTCGATACCATTGCCGGTATCTTTGCCATCGGCGAGCCCCCGACCGGCTCTTCCGACCCGTACGCGCTGCGTCGTGCCGCCATCGGCATCATCAACATCCTGCGCGACCGTCTGCCGATCGACCCCACGTCGCTCATCGACTTTGCGCTCGAGCTCTATAGCGAGCAGGGTATTGTGTTCGACGCCGCCGAGGTCGCCCAGCAGGTCCGTGACTTCTTCCACGGCCGCCTGGTGAGCATGGCCCGCGACGAGAAGATCCCGGCCGACACCGTTGCCGCTGTTTCCGCGGTGCATATCATCGCCCCGTCGGTCTTCTTCGCCCGCTGCGCCGCCCTCGACGAGGCCCGCAAGAACGACGCCGAGACCTTCGACAACCTGGCGACCGCCTACGCCCGCGCCGCGCACATCTCCAAGCCCGAGCTGGGCGCGGAGTACGACCGTGCCCTGATGGGCGATGTCGAGCTTGCGCTTGCCGACGCCTCCGAGGCCGCTCAGACCGCTGTCGATGCCGCCCTCGCCGCCGAGGATTACCCGGCCGCATTCACCGCCCTTGCCGCCCTGCGTGCCCCCATCGACCGCTTCTTCGACGAGGTTATGGTCATGGACAAGGACGAGCAGCTCCGCGATAATCGCCTTAAGCTGCTCAACCGCTTCGAGGCCGTTTTCTCCGGCATCGCCAACATCGGTGAGCTTGCCCGCAAAAAGTAAGCTAGCCTGCGCATAAGCGCAAAAGGAGCCCCGCATGGATTGCCCGGTCACCGCTCGTCCCACCGTTATCGTTATCTCCGACTCGCTCGGTGATACCGCTTGTGAGGTGGTGCTTGCGGCGTCCGGGCAATTTGATGAAGGGGCTTTTCGTGTTTTACGTCTGTCTAAGGTGACCTCGGTGGAGCAGGTCAAGTCGTTTGTGGGCCCGCGAGTCGATGCCGACCATCGTGATATCGCCGTGTTCCATACCATCGTCGATCCGGCGCTTCGTGCTCGCGTGCTCGACTACTTGGGCATGCTGCACATTCGCTCGGTCGACCTGATCGGCCCGACGCTTGCCGTGCTGTCGTCGCTCATTGGTGTGCCGCCCAAGGGCGTTGCGGGTGTGATTCATAAGACCGACGATCGCTATTTCCATCGTATCGAGGCTATGGAGTATTTCGTTGAGCACGATGACGGGCGCGGCTGCGATGATCTGTCGGATGCCGATATCGTGCTGCTGGGTGTATCCCGCACGTCCAAGACGCCGCTGTCGATGTATTTGGCCTATCAGGGCTACAAGGTCGCCAACGTTCCGTTGGCGCACGGTATGGAGCCGCCCAAGTCGATTTACGAGGTCGATCCGTTGCGGTTGTTCGGTCTGATTTCGACCGTCGATGTGATTTCCGAGATTCGCGATAGCCGCCTGGGCGACGACTATGCCCGCGCCGTCGCCGGCTCTTATGCCGAGCCCGAGAGCGTGCGCGGCGAGCTCGAGGAGGCTCGTGCCCTCATGAAACGTCTGGGTTGCTTTGTGGTGCGCACCGACGGCAAGGCGATCGAGGAGAGTGCCTCCGAGATCATCGCTCATATCGAAGAGATTCAAGAGGCAAGAGCCCGCCGTGCCGCCCGCCGCGCCCAACAAAAGTAGCTAATTTGGGACGGGGCTTTTTTAGCTACCCCGGCTGAGGTCGCGAGCTCTTTGGCCGATTGCCTGCGGGGGCAGCTAAAAAAGCCCCGTCCCAAATTAGCTACTTATGATAAAGCGATTTAGCAGTATTTCTTGCATCTGACCTGCAATTTCCTTTGGTGGTATCTTCATAAGGTAACCACCTTTACCTACCTTTTACCGCTAGTTTTAGCACGTTTACCAAACCGCGTATTCTCTGCTCAGGCCCGTTCAAATCCCGCCGTATAGTTCCCTCACGGCCCGCATCCGGCGGGCCGATTCGTCACCACGGTCGTGCGCGAGAGCGCATGGAAGGGGAAGTATCGTGAGCGATTGCAAGAGGGTTTACCGTTTTGGAACCGATGCCCAGGGCACCTGTGTCACTGAGGGCGACAAGTCCATGAACTTCGTGCTTGGCGGCAAAGGCGCTAACCTTGCCGAGATGAGCCGTATCGGCCTGCCGGTTCCCGGTGGCTTTACCATAACCTGCCAGACCTGCGTCGAGTACTCCGGTGCCGGCAACGTCTGGCCCGAAGGCGCGCTCGACGAGATCGTTGCCGCCGAGGCCGACCTCGAGGCTCGCTGCGGCAAGAAGCTCGGCGATGCCCGTGACCCGCTGCTCGTCTCGGTGCGCTCGGGCGCTCCGTTCTCCATGCCCGGCATGATGGACACGGTCCTCAACCTGGGCCTCAACGACGACTCCGTTCAGGGCCTTATCGCCCAGACGCAAAACCCGCGCTTTGCCTGGGATAGCTATCGTCGCTTTATCCAGATGTTCTCCAACGTCGTCATGGGTGTCGATGCCGACTTGTTCGAGAATGCCCTGACCCAGGCTCGCCTGGTCGCCGGCGTTCGCGTCGACTCCGAGCTTTCGGCCGAGGACCTGCAGGAGCTCGTCGAGACTTTCAAAGGCATTTTCTCCGACAACGTCGAGGCCGCCCTGTATCCCGAGCTCGAGGTCGCTGACGGCAAGCCCGTCTTCCCGCACGATCCGGAGCTCCAGCTGCGCCTTGCCATCCAGGCCGTCTTTGGCAGCTGGATGAACGAGCGCGCCTGCATCTACCGCAAGCAACACGGTATTTCCGATGACCTTGGCACCGCCGTCAACGTCCAGGCCATGGCATTTGGCAACAAGGGCGAGACCTCGGCGACCGGCGTCGCCTTTACGCGCAACCCGGCCGACGGCACCAAGGAGTTCTACGGTGACTTTCTGGTCAACGCCCAGGGCGAGGACGTCGTCGCCGGCATCCGTAACACCGAGCCCATCGCCGACCTCAAGACCACCCCGGGCCTGGAGTCTGCAGGTGAGGAGCTTGAGCGTGTCTTCCTGACGCTTGAGGATCACTACCGCGACATGTGCGATATCGAGTTCACTATCGAGCAAGGTAAGCTTTGGATGCTCCAGACTCGCGTGGGCAAGCGTACCGCAACCGCCGCTCTGCGCATCGCTATCGAGATGGTCGAGGAAGGCCTGATCACCCGTGAGGAGGCCGTGAGCCGCATCGACCCCGCGCAGCTCGACCAGCTCCTGCACCCGCAGTTCGACTCCTCCAAGAAGTACGAGGCGCTCGCACGCGGCCTTAACGCCAGTCCCGGTGCCGCCGTGGGCGAGGTCGTGTTCTCGAGCGATGACGCCGTCGCGCGTTCTGCCGAGGGCCACAAGGTCATTCTGGTTCGCTGGGAGACCAACCCCGACGACCTGAAGGGTATGGTCGCCGCCGAGGGTATCTTGACGAGTCATGGTGGCAAGACGAGCCACGCCGCCGTTATCGCCCGTGGCATGGGTACTCCCTGCGTCTGCGGTGTCGAGCGTTTCCATATTGACGCGGCCGAGAAGGTCGTGCGTATCGAGGGCAGCGATCGCGTGCTGCACGAGGGCGACATCATCTCCATCGACGGCACTCAGGGCATCGTTGTCGATGGCGCTGTCGATTTGGTCTCCGCCGAGCTCACCGGCGACCTGGACACCATCCTGTCTTGGGCAGACGAGATTCGCCTGGAAGAGGCCGACGGTCACGCCAACCACGTGCGCGTCAACGCCGACAACCCCGAGGATGCCGAGCTCGCGCTCGAGTTTGGCGCCGAGGCCATCGGTCTGTGCCGCACCGAGCACATGTTCCTGGGCGATCGCAAGAACATTATCCAGAGTTTCATCCTGTCCGACGACGAGGCCGTGAAGCAGCAGGCCCTGGCCGATCTGCTCAAGGTCCAGACTGAGGACTTCCTGTCCATGTTCAAGACCATGTCCGGCCGCGATGTGGTCGTTCGCCTGCTCGATCCGCCGCTTCATGAGTTCCTGGATAATCCTCGCGAGCTCGAGGTCGCCATCACCAAGAAGGAGGCCGCCGGCGCCAGTGAGGAAGAGCTCGCCGCCCTGCGTGCCCGCCTGCGCCGCATCGACGGCATGGTCGAGTCCAACCCGATGCTCGGCCTGCGCGGCGTGCGCCTGTCCGTCGTCTTCGGTGACCTGCCGCTCATGCAGGTCCGTGCCGTGGCAACGGCTGCCGCCCGCCTTTTCAAGGAAGGCGTCGACCCGCGTCCCGAGATTATGGTCCCGCTCGTTTCCATTACGGCCGAGAACGTTCAGACCCGCGAGGTCATTGAGCGCGTGATCGCCGAGGTCTCCGCCGAGGAGGGCGTCGAGCTCAACATTCCAGTGGGCACGATGCTCGAGCTGCCGCGCGCCTGCATGGTCGCTGACGAGATTGCACAGCACGCCGACTTCTTCTGCTTTGGCACCAACGACCTCACGCAGACGACTTTCGGTTTCTCGCGTGACGACGCCGAGGCCAAGTTCATTCCGCTGTACATGCACAAGAAGATCTTGAAGGATAACCCCTTCGAGACCATCGACTCGGCGGTGCTGGAGCTCGTGCGCATGGCCGTCGAGAAGGGCCGTGCCACCAACCCCGGCATGCACTTTGGCGTGTGCGGTGAGCACGGCGGCGACCCTAAGTCCATCAAGGCCCTGTTTAACGCGGCCGACGTGGACTATGTGTCCTGCTCGCCCTATCGCGTGCCCCTCGCGCGCCTGGCGGCCGCTCAGGCCAAGCTCGAGGCCAAGCGTTCCGCTTAACTGAGTCGCGTTCCATTTGCGCCTTTTACGCCCCCCTTCGCGCCGTCGCGCCCCTGTGGACGCGGCGGCGTTTTACGTTGGTTCAATACATTGGCAACTGACGGGAGGACTGCGATGAAAAACCTCACCAGGTATTTGCAACGAGCGCGTCGGGGAGCACAGATGGCCCTGTGCTGGGTGGTCGTTGCGGTCACGGCGCTTTGCGGGATGCCGACAGCCGGTTTTGCCCTCCAGGATGATTCGCGCGACGAGCTCTATGGCGACGTGGTCAACCCGCTCACCATTACGGTCAACGATCGCGACTGCACGTTTGTAGATATCGATGACGGCAAGCTCGAGGGCCGTACCTCGATGTATGACAACTTCTCGTTCTACACGGCCGCCGTCAAAAAGGTGCTGCCCAACTGGGCATCGCTTGCCTATAACATCCTTGGCTATGGCGGAGGCGACGACTCCAAGGACTTTTTGTACTGGGACCACGCCGGCAAGGGCTTTGAGAAGGACTTCGGCAAGGGTCACTACATCTATCTTTATGATGCGCTTTCGGGCGGCAACGGTGAGCATTCCGATGGTGCCGACAAATCGAAGCAGAGTGGTCTGACATCTGCAAAAAGCCTCAATGCGGTCTACGAGCGCTTGACCGACGATATCGCCGGCTGTATCGGTCACAAGCTGAAGGGCTCCGATTTCCGTAAAAACGTGCCGCTCGACGGACTGTCGAAAGACACGACTGAGCAGGACGTCATCTATGCCACCATTGCTTGTGTCGACAAGCTCGGCGGCACCTATCAGTACGATTTCAATGGCTTTGGCATCGCGTTCTATAACTTTAGAGTTCAGCAGCTCAACAGCGTGAACAAGCTTAACTGTGCGCCCGAGGACGCGCCGGGCTATTCCTTTGTCGATTCTAAGACTGAGCAGGAGCTCGTTACCTCGGCACTTAACGTCGGCTATGAGGACGCCTCGCAGAGCATCACGCTCGCCCGCGGTACCGAGGAGACGGTCGGCACGAGCACTTCTGAATCCGCATCGTATTCCAAAGGCGGCTCGTGGGGCGCATCGGTGAGCCTCAAGGAGTCGCTGGGCGTGCCCGCAACAGCGAGCGAGGAGATCGAGACTTCGTTTTCGGCCGAAACCACGATGTCCCAGTTGTGGGAGGCGAGCAAGACCGAGGAACAGTCGATCACCACGACGGACAATCAGTCGGTTACCGTCAATATGACGATCCCGGCGCACACGCAGGTCAATAGCAAGCAGACGAGTTCTACCACGACGCTGTCCGAGGACTATGACCAGCCGGTGGGCGTGACGTTCGACGTGATTATCTTTAACATGAACGGCGAGTGCTACGACGACAACGCCGCCGTGCAGGAGTTCCATACCGCCGGTTATGACCAGCGCTCGTTCTACACCACCTTTGGCGATCAGTCGACCGACGCCGTGCAGAACCTGTTCCTGCGCTCAATCGCCCATCGTGGCGACGGCGGCTACGATACCACCGCCGGAAACGTCACGAGCTGGTCGCATCGCACCAACAACCACATGGTGCGCGCCATCGATTGGAATTCGGTCCTGGCCGATCGCGAGGTGCCTTCGCGCAACGGTGGCGCCCCGCGCACGTGCAACGTGCTCAATGACATGGCCGCGACCTATCCCATGTCCATTACGGGTTCCAATCTGTCGTTTGAGTCGGTGACGGTCGATACGCAGTTGGGCACGCCGCAGCCTATTAAGCCCATCTCCAAGATTCTCGTCTCGCTGCAGACCGATAAGACCCGAAGGCTTACGGTGGGAGGGGAAGACCCCATCTCTTCCTATCGCGTGCGTGCAAGGGACGAGGACGATGTTGACTACTACGGCTTTGTGAAGTCGTCGGGCGACTGGCGCGTGGTGGACAAAAAGGGCAAAGAATGCAAGTCCGACGTCATCGAGATCCAGACCGACCCTGTTACCCACGAGCAAGTCGTAGCGGGTAAAAAGGCCGGCACCGCCTACGTAAAGTACTTTATCCCCGAGGACACCTATGTGGACGTGAACGGGCATGTCTCGACCAATGACGAGATCGACGCCGCGGCCTATAAATATAAGGTAAGTGACGTGGCGCCCGAGCCGTTTAACGGCAACATCAAACTCGAGGGCTCGGCACAGACCGTCGTCGGCGTCGAGGAAAATCTCAACGGCATCGAAGGCCTGACGGCTACGGTCTATGACACGACGGGCAAGGAAGTCGATAGGGCCTGCAGCTGGGAGGCCCAGGAGCTCGAGAGCAAGGGCATTTCGGTCGCGACAGACGGTACGATGACTATCTCGCAACCGGGCACCTTCCATGTTCGCGCCTTTATTGACGGTGTGTATTCCGATTGGGCCGAGGTCATCGCCGCACCCGCACCGGTCGACCCGATGGCGACCGTGGTCGAGACACCGGTGAACGTTGCGTCCGTTTCTTCGGGGGATTCTTCGGCAACGACGGATAGCGCGGCTCCTGCACAGGGAGAGCAGGCAGCTTCCGATGCGAACGCGGCTGAGTCTGCTCCGTCGAGCGACGATGCCGCTGCAGTAACTGACGACACCGCGCCCGCTGCCGCGAAGGATGCCTCGCAGATTCCTACGGGCCTCGTTACCGTTTTGACCGATATCTGCCGCTACGGCATCGATCACGGCCTCATCAGCACATCAAACAAGGAAGAGATGACCAAGCATGACTTCGACATCTTAGGCATCCTGTACCTGATGGCAGACAGCCAGGACCTGGTGCCCCAAGACGCCGAGGACGCGATGAATGAATGGGCCCATGACAACTATAATGACGAAGAGCTTGCCACTTGGAAGCAGCATGCGCTTTCGGTGCTGCTCGAATACGGCTATATCGCGCCCGGCACGACCGTGACGACGCCGACGACTGATGCTGCGGACGGCGCATAAGTGCAGAAAGAGTGCGTGTTTTTGTCTTTTTGCGCACGGGCAAAATAGTTCTTGCAGCCAAGGTCGTGGCGTGTATACTCGAATACGTTTGTTCAACTACGTGCCGGCCAAGGTGGTACGGCACCTCTAGAAGAGTAAGGAATTGCACATGGATTACATCCGCGCAATCGAGCGTCAGCAGATCCGCGAGGACATCCCGCAGGTCCGCGTTGCCGACAACGTCAAGGTTCACTACCGCATTAAGGAAGGCGACCGCGAGCGCATCCAGGTTTTCCAGGGTGACGTCATCCGCATGGCCGGCGCCGGTGCCCGTGAGACCTTCACCGTCCGCAAGATTTCCTTCGGTGTCGGTGTTGAGCGTACCTTCCCGCTTCACAGCCCCAAGATCGCCAAGCTCGAGGTCGTCCGTCATGGCCGCGTCCGTCGCGCCAAGCTGTACTACCTCCGCGACAAGGTGGGCAAGGCTGCTCGCATCCCCGAGAAGCGCTAAGAAGATCGCAGCGTCTGTCCACTCGTTGGACAAAAGGGTCACCTTCGGGTGGCCCTTCTTTTTATCTGATTTGCATGCAAGGAGGCCCCGATATGGCCAACATGACGAGCTCGGTTTCGGCATCGCAGGTTGCCGGCGAGCTGGCGAGCGCCACGTTTGAGGAGATCCCCGCCCTCGTGGAGCATTATCGAGAGGATCCGCGCCAGCAAGTGATCAAGGCTTGCGAGCGCGCCCTTAAGCGCCATGCCAAGGAACTTGCCGAGCGCGAGCGCGTCAACGGCATGTACGAGCTGATGCACGAGCTCGGTGGGGATGGCGTGGTCGTGGGTGTCGACGAGGTGGGTCGCGGATCGGTGGCCGGTCCTTTGACGGTGTGCGCCGTGTGTCTTCCCATGGAGCCGCGCGTCTGGGGCATCAATGATTCCAAAAAGCTCACGCCGGCGCGCCGCGAGCTGCTCTCGGTGAAGATTGCCAAGGTCGCGACGGCGATTGGTTTTTGCCATATCGCGCCTGCGGATATCGATGATATGGGCATGGCCCGCGCCATCCGCGCTGCCGTCGCGGGCGCCGTGGCCGATACGGGGCTCGAGCCCGATTGCGTGCTTATGGACGGTAACCCCTTGGGCGCAGTTCCCAACGAGCGCGACGTGGTGAAGGGCGATGCTAAAATCGCCTGTATCGCCGCGGCGTCCATCATGGCCAAGGTCACGCGTGACGAGATGATGGTCGAGTACGACGCCGAGTATCCCGAGTATCATTTGGCCGAGTCGAAGGGCTACGCAAGCCCCGAGCACATCGAGGCGATTCGCAAACATGGACTTTGTCCGCTGCATCGTGTGAGCTTTTGCGGAAACTTTCTGCAGACTGAGCGCCTTTTCTAGGTCAATTGTGGAGACAGGGACCCCTGGCGTTTTATAAACCTGCTGGTAGCGGGCCGTGTGCAACGTGATTGTTGCGTACGGCCCGTTTTTTGTCGGCATTTGGTCAGCTTTTGGTTTGCTTCCGGTACTTACCCGCATGAAAGGTGCCCTCATCATCGGGGCAATGCAGTGTGCGGGAAAGGAGACCCCATGTGTGCCGCAAGCAAAAAGAGCAAGACGCAGCAACTCAAGGAGCGCTGGGAAGACGGCGAGCTCGACTGCGGGGCGATGACGCCCGAGTTTATCAAGGGGCTCAGCCCCCGCGAGCTCGGCATGCTGGGCGAGCTGATCACCATCGATTACTTTAACGAGCGTGGATACACCTTGTTGGAGCAGGGCTATCGTTGCATTGAGGGTGAAGCCGATCTGGTGCTGCTCGATGAGCTCGACGATGTCGTTGTGATGGCCGAGGTCAAGACGAGACGCGTCGCCCTGGATTGCACCACGCGGGTCTTTCCCGAGGAGGCCGTGGACGCCCAAAAGCAGCGTCGGTATCGCCGTATCGCAAGTTGCTATCTCATGGAGCACTATCCGCTCAGATCGATTCGCTTCGATGCCGTGGGAGTCACCATCCGCGGCGGGCATGTCGCCGAGATCGAGCACCAGTACAATGCGTTCGATTGGCAGGTGTCGTGATGGCGTTCGAGACGTTTGCCGTACACGCGGCCTGCATCCGCGGCGTCGAGGCAATTCCCGTCACCGTCGAGGTCTCGCTTGCCGGTGGCGTTCCGGGCATCCAGATGCTCGGCATTCCGAGTATGGAGGTGATGGAGTCGCGCGGGCGTATCCGGTGCGCCATGCGCTCGGCCGGCTTCGAGATTCCTCGGTCTGGCATTACCGTCAACCTGGCACCTGGCGATATCCGCAAAACTGGCAGCGGTTTTGACCTGCCGATTGCCATCGCGGTTCTGGCGGCCGATGGGCAGATTCCCCGTGACAACCTCGATCGCTGCCTTATTGCAGGTGAGCTTGGTCTGGACGGCACGGTGTTGCCCGTCAAGGGCGAGGTTGCGTTTCAGCTGTTGGCGCGCGATATGGGGCTTTCGTTTATCGCTGGTAGGTCCGATCAGCATGTGCCGCTTGCGGGCGTTGACTGCGGGTTTATCGACCACCTATCTCAGCTTGCCCATGGCATGGGGGATGCCGCACGGCATTACCTGGATTCTGAAGTGCTCGAGACGACTTTTGAGCCCGAGCTCGATTATGCCGACGTGCTGGGACAGGAGGTCGCCAAACGTGGTATGGCGCTTGCGGCCGCCGGCGAGCTCGGATTGCTCATGATCGGCTCGCCCGGTTCGGGCAAGACCATGCTTGCGCGGCGCATGACGGGCATTTTGCCCGAGCTTTCTCTCGAGGATCAGCAAGAGGCGCTGTGCATCCATTCGGTCTTGGGCGAGAACATCGATGGGCTGCTTGCGGGGCATCGCCCCTTCCGCAGTCCGCATCACAGTATTTCGACCGCGGGACTTATCGGCGGCGGTCGTCCGGTGCATCCGGGCGAAATTAGCCTAGCTCATGGCGGAGTGCTCTTTTTGGACGAGCTTGCAGAGTTTCCCACCGGCGTGCTTCAGACGCTGCGTCAGCCCATCGAGCGTGGGTACGTGAGGATCGTGCGCGTTGACGGGGCCTTTACATTCCCGTCGCGCTTTCAGCTGCTGGCCGCGAGCAATCCCTGCCCCTGCGGGTTTTTGGGCGATCGCGAAGTGCCGTGTCGCTGCTCGGCGGCGATGGTCGAGCGCTACCGGGGCAAGTTGCGCGGTCCCTTGGCTGATCGTATCGACATGATGATCGATGTGACCCGCCCCGATCCTCAGGTGATCATTGAGGGCGCGGAGGGTATGTCATCGGCCGAGCTGCGCGATTACGTCGTGCGTGGGCGCGCCTTTCGCGCCTGGCGTGAATCCCGTATGGACGATGCGGACACCGAGGTCGAGGAAGATGAGTCGCGGTCCATTGACGGCGTCGTTTCGACCTTTGGGCTTGATGAGGCTGCCGAGAAATGCGTGCTCGGCCTGTCGAAGCGCACGCATCTGACGGGTCGCGGCATCGTGCGCCTGGTACGCATTGCACGCACGATCGCCGATGTTGCCGAAAGCGAACGGGTGACGCAGGATCACGTGCTCGAGGCGGCGATGTACCAGGGAAGGAGGGACCAATAATGGACGAGGAGACTTATCAATTGCACCCCGGTGATGCGTTGTATCCCGAGACCGTATTGGAGCTTTCTGATGTACCCCAGACGCTCTATGTGCGCGGCAACCCCGAGGTGCTTTCGACGCCCGCGCTCTCCATCATCGGCGCGCGCAAGGCATCGCCGTACGGTCTCGCCGTGGCAGAACTTGCGGCCAAGGTGGCGGTTGAGGCGGGGGTGACGGTGGTCTCGGGCGGTGCGGTCGGCTGCGACCAGGCGTCGGGTTGGGCCGCGGTCAACGCTGGGGGCAAACACATCGTGGTACTGGGGACCGGCGCCGATGTTGTCTATCCGCGCTCGAGCGCCGGCCTCATAACGCGCACACTCGATACGGGCGGCGCGGTCGTTTCGATTTCGCCGTGGGGTATGGGACCGCGTAAGTTCGCCTTTCCGCGGCGCAATCGTGTAATCGCCGCCTTGTCGCAGGCACTCTTTGTTTCCGAGGCGGGCATGCCCTCGGGTACGTTCTCCACGGCGGAGGCCGCTATGGACTTGGGGCGAGAGCTTCTTGCAGTGCCGGGGTCTATCCTTTCGCCCGAGTCGCGCGGGACTAACTATCTCATTGCTAACGGAGCCTGCTGCATTATCGATGAGGAATCAATCGAGATGGCCATCTCGCGCATCTACGGCACGCTGCGCTACTCGCGTCCCGATGCACCTGGCATTGCCGATCTGGACCCAACACAGCAGACCGTGATGCAAGCGCTTATCGCCTCGCCGCTCAAGGTCGACGACATTGCCGCGCTCGTCTCGCTTGATGCTGTCGGCGTGCTCAAGCTCTTGGGCTCGCTCGAGCTCGAGGGACTTATCGAGCGCATGATGGATGGAAGGTATGCGCCCTCAAAGTTTGCGCTTCACGCCCAGACGCCCTTCGGTCACAATGGAAAGCGTGTCAATTAGAAAGGTGTTTGCAGATGCAGTTCGATCAGGTGACGGTTATCGGTGGGGGTCTGGCGGGTTCGGAATGTGCGATCCAGCTGGCAGATCGCGGGTTTGCCGTAAAGCTGTGCGAGATGCGCCCCCAGGTGAGCTCTCCGGCCCACCATACCGACCACCTGGCCGAGCTCGTCTGCTCAAATTCGTTTAAGTCAACCCGTCCGGATTCCGCTGCTGGCCTGCTAAAGGCCGAGCTCGAGCGTATGGGTTCGGTACTGCTCGATTGCGCGCATCGTGCGGCCGTTCCCGCCGGCGGTGCCCTGGCGGTCGACCGCGTTACGTTTTCCGAGCTTGTCGAGGCCGAGGTTGCCGCCCGACCCAATATTGAGGTCGTGCATGGCGAGGTCACGCAGATTCCCGAGGGCCATGTGGTCATTGCCGCGGGCCCGCTGTGTTCTCCGGCATTGAGCGAAGAGGTCATGAAGCTCGTCGGTGGCGACGCCTTGGCGTTCTTTGACGCTGCCGCGCCAATCGTCGATGCCTCCACGCTCGATATGGACGTGCTGTTCTCGCAGTCGCGCTATGAGGAGCAGGGGAGCGGCGACTATCTCAACGCTCCGCTCAACAAGGAGGAGTACGAGGCCTTTATCGAGGCACTTACCACCGCCGACCGCGTGGTGCTCAAGGACTTTGAGGGTGGCGACCTCTTCCAGGCCTGTCAGCCCGCCGAGGAGGTCGCCCGTACCGGCAAGGATGCTATCCGCTTTGGCGCCATGAAGCCCGTCGGCCTCACCGACCCGCGAACCGGACGTCGCCCCTGGGCGGCGATTCAGCTGCGTGCCGAGAACAAGGAAAAGACCGCCTATAACCTGGTGGGCTTCCAGACAAATCTGACTTTTGGCGAGCAGAAGCGTGTCTTCCACATGGTTCCCGGTCTGGAGAATGCCGAGTTCTTCCGTTATGGCGTCATGCACCGCAATACCTTTGTCGATGCGCCGCACGTTCTTGACGGCACCTTTGCCGTGCCTGGTACGAACGTGCGCCTTGCCGGTCAGATCACCGGCACCGAAGGCTATATGGAGGCCGTGGCGACCGGTCTGCTCGCTGCACTCAACACCTATGCCGAGGCAATCGAGGCAGAGCCTGTTGAGTTACCGCGAGTGGGCGCCCTGGGTGCGCTCGTGGGCTATGCGACCGATCCGGCAACCGTTGGCTACCAGCCCATGCATGTCAATTTTGGCCTGGTGCCGCCGCTCGAGGACGGCAGGCGCCGCAGTAAGCGCGACCGCTATCAGGCTTATGCGGATCGCGCCCTCGAGGCCCTCGATGCCTACTTGGCCACGCGTTCCGACTTGTTTGGAGGCGACCGGTCATAGCCTTTGACTTGTACGATACCGTCGACTCGTTTATCGCCTACATCGCACGTGTCGAGGGGCTCTCTCCCAATACGGTGACTGCCTATGGATCGCGGTTGGAGCGCTTTGCTGCCTGGTGCGAGCGTACGGGTGTCGATGCGCGTATGGCCGATGTGCGTACCGTCCGCGCGTATTTGGCCGAGTTTTCGCGCGAGCAGGTGGCGCCTCGCACCATTGCCGCGCATTTGTCGGCTATTCGGTCGCTCTATCGTTGGATGGCTGCCGAGGGGATTGTCGAGGGCGATGCGGTCTCGGCGATCGCGTCGCCCAAGCTGCCGCGCGACCTGCCCGGTGTGCTGACGACCCAACAGGTCGAGGCGCTGCTCAAGACGCCTGATACTTCGACGCCCGTGGGACTGCGCGATGCGGCGATGCTCGAGCTGCTCTATGCCTCGGGTGCCCGCATCTCGGAGCTTGCCGCGCTTAACGTGGAATCCATCGCTTGGTCGGAGCGCGTGGTTCGCCTTTGGGGCAAGGGGAGCAAGGAGCGCATCGTTCCTCTGTATCGTCGCGCACTTGAGGCGACGCGCACCTATGTCGAGGAGGGGAGACCGGTGCTGCTCGCCCAGGCAAAGCACCGCGACGCCGCAGCCGGTCTGCATCCGCTGTTTATTTCTGCGCGCGGTAATCGCATGAGTGCCGCTATGCTCAGGCGACGGTTCCATATGCTGGCGACGTGCGCCGGCATTCCGGCCGACATCGCGCCTCATGCGATGCGTCATACGTTTGCGACCGATCTGCTTGAGGGCGGCGCGGATCTGCGTTCGGTTCAAGAGCTGCTGGGGCATGCGAGCCTGTCCACGACTCAAATCTACACGCATCTTACGCCCGATCGGCTTAAGCGCGCCGTGACCCAGGCCCATCCCCGGGGCGAGTAGGCTGGGCGGCTCGCGTTGCGCTTAGGTGTGTGGTTTTGATTGCGGGTTGGCAGGAAGAGGTAATCCTGCTATCATTCATCAGGTTGCTTCACGGCAACAGGTTTTTATCACGCACGCGCGGCTACTTCATACCGTGGTGCCCGGGCTTTGGTAGCACATGTCCGGGTTGGTTTTGGAGGATGACCCCGCGCGGAGGCAAACCACAGGAGGTTTAACATGGCTACCAAGATTAATATCCGCACCCTGCTCGAGGCCGGCTGCCACTTCGGTCACCAGACCCGTCGCTGGAACCCCAAGATGAAGCCGTTCATCTTCGGTGAGCGCAACGGCATCTACATCCTCGACCTCAAGCAGACCATCCTCGACGCCGACCAGGCCTACACCTTCGTCAAGAACGTCGCCAAGGGTGGCAACGTGCTGTTCGTCGGCACCAAGAAGCAGGCTCAGGAGGCCGTCAAGAACGCCGCTGAGCGCGCCAACATGCCTTACATCAACCAGCGTTGGCTCGGCGGTATGCTGACCAACTTCGTCACCATCCGCTCCCGCATCAACCGCATGGAGGAGCTCGAGGCCATGGTCGAGGACGGCCGCATGGCAGTGCTCCCCAAGAAGGAGCAGGCTGTTCTGGGCAAGGAGCTCACCAAGCTCCAGACCAACCTCGGTGGCGCCCGCGACATGAAGGGTCTGCCCCAGGCTCTCTTCGTTATCGACACCAAGCGCGAGGAGAACGCTATCAAGGAGGCCCAGCGCCTGAACATCCCCGTCGTCGCCCTGATCGACACCAACTCCGATCCCGACGAGGTCGAGTACGGCATCCCCTGCAACGATGACGCTATCTCCGCTGTCACCCTTATGTGCGAGCTCATGGCTGACGCCTGCCTCGCTGGCTCCGGCAAGGAGCAGGTCTCCGAGGCCGAGATGGCCGCTGAGCCCAAGGCCGAGTAAATCAGTCTTAGTTAATTCTTTTTCATCTCTTTGAAAGGAACCACAATGGCCCAGATTACCGCCGCTATGGTCAAGCAGCTCCGCGAGATGACCGACTCCCCGATGATGGAGTGCAAGAAGGCTCTCGTCGAGGCTGACGGCGACATGGACGCCGCTGTCGACGTTCTGCGCAAGAATGGCCTCGCCAAGGCTGCCAAGAAGGCTGGCCGTGAGACCAACGAGGGCGCTGTCGCCGCGTTCGTCTCCGAGGACGGCAAGACCGGCGCGCTGCTCGAGCTCTCCTGCGAGACCGACTTCGTCGGCTCCAACGCCAAGTTCACTGGCTTTGCTTCCAAGGTCGCTGAGGTTGTCGCTACCACCGAGCCTGCTGACGTCGACGCTCTGCTCGAGAAGCCGATGGGCGAGGAGACCGTTTCCTCCGAGCTCACTGAGATGATTCACATCATGGGCGAGAACATGAAGATCTCCCGTTTCGCCGCCCGCAAGGCCGAGAACGGCGCTCTCGCTTCTTACATCCACATGGGTGGTAAGATCGGCGTTCTCGTTGAGTTCGCTTTCGAGAAAGCCGAGACCGCTCAGGCTGAGTCCTTCAAGACCTTTGCTCACGACGTTGCCCTTCAGGTTGCCGCCGTCGCCCCGATCTGCGCTACCCGCGATCAGGTTCCGGCTGAGACCGTCGAGCACGAGAAGCAGATCTACATGGCTCAGGCTGCCGAGTCCGGCAAGCCCGAGGCTATCCAGGAGAAGATGGCTGTTGGCCGTCTGGAGAAGTTCTACAAGCAGTCCGTGCTCACCGAGCAGGAGTTCATCAAGGACAGCTCCCTCACCATCAAGAAGTACGCTGAGCAGGTCTCCAAGGAGCTCGGTGACACCATTACCGTCGTTGCCTTTGACCGTCTGGTCCGTGGCGAGTAAATAAGCTCTTGTAGCTGGTAATGAGCAGGCTGTGGGTTTTACTCACAGCCTGCTTTTTCATGGCTCCCCGTTAAGCCTTTGATATTATGTTATGAGTCTAATTAAAGGAGGATCGCTTTGTCCGACATCCGATATAAACGCGTGCTTCTGAAGCTCTCCGGTGAAGCGCTGATGGGAGATGGCAACTACGGCATCGACCCCAAGGTTACCGATCATCTTGCCAAGCAGGTCAAGGAGTTGCTCGCCGTTGGTCATGAGGTCGGCGTCGTTGTCGGCGGCGGCAATATTTTCCGCGGCATGGCCGGTGCCGCCGGTGGTATGGACCGCGCCCAGGCCGATTACATGGGTATGCTCGCTACCGTTATGAACGCGCTTGCCCTGCAGGATGCCTTCGAGCACAACGATGTTCCCTGCCGCGTGATGAGCGCTATCCAGATGAACGAGATCTGCGAGCCCTATATTCGCCGTCGCGCCATCAACCACCTGTCCAAGGGCAACGTCGTTATCTTTGCCGCCGGATCGGGTAATCCGTACTTTACGACTGACACCGCCGCGGCTCTCCGCGCCTGCGAGATCGGTGCCGAGATTCTCATTAAAGCCACCAAGGTTGACGGTATCTACGACAAGGATCCCGTCAAGTGCGCCGACGCTGTCCGCTTTGACAAGATCACCTATCACGAGGTGCTCGTCCGCGGTCTGCAGGTTATGGATTCCACGGCTACGGCCCTGTGCCAGGATAACCGTATGCCGATTTTGGTCCTCAACATCGATGGCGAGGACACCGTTAAGCGCGCGCTTTCGGGTGAGCCCGTCGGCACGCTCGTCTATCAGGAGGATTAAGCATGGCAGAGAATATCACCGCCCACATGGACAAGTCGCTCGAGTCGCTCAAGCACAACTTCTCCAAGGTTCGTACCGGCCGCGCCAACGCCAACATTCTGTCCGACATCTCGGTCGATTACTACGGTGTTCCCACGCCGGTTACCCAGGTTGCCGCCGTTAAGACCCCCGAGGCCCACATGCTGCTCATTGAGCCCTGGGACAAGGCTCTCGTCAACGCAATCGTGAAGGCCATCAGCGCTTCCGATCTGGGCATCACTCCCAACTCCGACGGCACCGTCGTGCGCCTGCCCTTCCCGGCTCCCACCGAGGAGCGTCGTCGCGAGCTCGTTAAGGAGTGCCGCGAGTATGCCGAGCAGGCCAAGGTTTCCATCCGCAACATCCGTCGCGACTTCAATAACAAGCTCGAGCGCGACGAGGAGCTCACCGAGGACGATGTCCGTCGCGAGCAGGCCAAGGTCCAGAAGCATACCGATGAGTATGTCGCCAAGGTCGAGGAGCTTCTGAAGGAAAAAGAAGCCGAGGTCATGGAGATCTAAGGTGCAATACGACGAGAACAAACTGGTCGAGTACTTTGCCGACGCCCCTGCGGGCGTCGGTTTTTCCGACCTTGACCTCAATAAGATTCCGCATCATATCTCGTGCATCATGGACGGCAACGGTCGCTGGGCCACGTCTCGTGGTCTTGCCCGTACCGAGGGCCACAAGGCCGGTATCGTCTCCCTGCGCGAGATTATTACCGCGTGCGTGCGCCTGGGCGTCGACGTCCTTTCGGCCTATGCGTTTTCCACCGAAAACTGGAATCGTCCGCAGCACGAGGTCAACGTCCTGATGCATCTGTTTGCCAAGACGTTTATCGATGAGCTGCCGCTGCTTAAGCGCGAGAACGTTCGCGTTGTCTTTTTGGGCGATATTTCCGCTCTGCCCAAGAAGACCCGCGACGTCTTTGAGCGTGGCCTTGCCGAGTGCGCCGACCACACCGGTATGACGCTGGCGCTCGCCGTCAACTACGGCGCCCGTGCCGAGATTACCCGTGCCGCCCGCCAGCTCGCACTCGATGCCGCTGCCGGAAAGATCGATCCTGCCGCTATTGACGACGACATGATTGCCTCGCACCTGTATACTGCCGGCCTGCCCGATCCGGAGCTTGTGATTCGCACCTCCGGCGAGCTGCGCCTTTCGAACTATCTGCTGTGGCAGGTTGCCTATTCCGAGTTTTATGTCACCGATACCTATTGGCCCGACTTTGATCGTTGGGGCCTTGTCGACGCCATTTTGGCCTACCAGGGCCGCGACCGTAGGTTTGGTGGACTGAGCAAGACCGAGGAGGCTTAATCGTGTCCGATCGTCCTAAGGCGACTGCACCCAAGACGCCTGCACCCAAGTCGCCTGCCGCAAAGAACGGCGCGACCGCGACGTCGTGGCTGGCCGGTTTTATCACCCGTGCCGCCGCCGGTATCGTCTACGCTGTCGTATTTATCCTCTGCCTGGTTTTGGGCATCGTTCCCACCGCCATCTTTGTCTCTGTCATGAGCGGCCTGTGCTGCTATGAGTTCTTCCGCATGACGAGGCTCGACGGCAAGGTGGCCAACGAGCGTCTGGGCATTATCGCCGCCGTGCTCTTTCCGCTATCGGCACTGGGCGATTCGCTGCTGTTGAACGCCCTGCTGTTCGCTTTGATGCTTGCGGTTGGTATCTGGTATGTCTGGTCTCCGCGCACCCGCATCTCTGACGTTGCCGTGACGCTCATGGGCCCTATCTACACCGGCTTTATGCTGTCGGCTATCGTGCTGCTGCGCGATGCCGTGCCCGGTTTTGCCGGCGCCCTGCTTTCGGTGGGCGTTTGCGCGTCCCTTTGGGTCTCCGACTCTTTTGCCTACATCGTGGGCAGCCGCATCGGCAAGCATAAGATGGTTCCCAAGATCTCTCCCAAAAAGAGCTGGGAAGGCTTTGTCGGCGGCATTTTGGGCTCTGTCTTGATCTGGCTCATCCTGTGGGCAACGCACTTCTATAGGCTGAGTCTTCCCTATGCACTGCTGTGCGGCGTGGTCGTCTCCATCCTGGGAGTTATCGGAGACCTCATCGAGTCGCGTATCAAGCGCGGCGTGGGCGTCAAAGATTCCGGCAATCTCATCCCGGGCCATGGCGGCATGCTCGACCGCAGCGATTCGCTCATCTTTGGCTGCATTACCGCGCAGCTGCTGCTGATGATCGGAGGCGTGCTGTAATGGCTTATCAGACCACCTACGGTCCCGACGGGCGTCTTCGTGTTGCCATTCTGGGCTGTACGGGTTCTATCGGCACTCAGGCGCTCGACGTGTGCCGACAGCATGCCGATCGCCTGCAGGTGACGGCGCTGTCCGTTAACTCCAGCACCTCCGAGCTCGTTGCCACTGCCCGTGAGTTCTCGGTTCCGGCGGTTGCCGTGGCGGACGCCTCCCATGGCGCCGACGCCGTGCTGCAGGAACTGCCCGAGGGCACGGAGCTCGGCGTTGGCGCACAGGCCGTGTGCGAGCTCGCATGCCGCGATGATGTCGACTGCGTGCTCGTGGCCATCGTGGGCGCTGCCGGTCTCGAAGCGAGCCATGCTGCCCTGACCTCGAACAAGCGTCTTGCCCTGGCCAACAAGGAGTCGCTCGTTGTCGGTGGCGATCTGCTTATGCCGTTGGCGCAGCCGGGTCAGCTTATCCCGGTCGACTCCGAGCATTCTGCCATCTACCAGTGCTATCTGGGCGAGAATCCGCGCGAGGCTCACTGCATTTGGCTTACCTGCTCGGGCGGCCCGTTCTTTGGCCGCACGCGTGACGAGCTCGATCGCGTGACGCGTGCCGATGCCCTTGCGCATCCTACGTGGGCTATGGGTGCCAAGATCACGATTGACTCCGCCACCCTCATGAACAAAGGTCTGGAGCGCATCGAAGCCATGCATCTGTTTGGCTGCGATCTCGATTTCATTAACGTGGTCGTGCAGCGCCAGTCTAAGATTCACTCCATGGTCGAGTTTGCCGACGGCTCTGTGATGGCTCATCTCGGTGCCTCCGACATGCGCATTCCCATCCAGTTTGCCTTCTCGTATCCCGAGCGTTGGGATACGCCGGCTCCGCGTATCGATTTCCGCGAGTTGGGGCAGCTTACCTTTGACGCGGCCGACATGGATACCTTCCGCTGCCTTGCGCTGGCCGAACGTGCCGGCAAGACGGGCGGCACCATGCCGTGCGTGCTCAATGCCGCCAACGAGGTCGCCGTCGATGCCTTCCTGCATGATGGCTGCAGCTTTACCGATATCGATCGCATTGTGGAATCCTGCATGGATGCTCACGATGTCCAGACGGTCGATTCGTTTGAACAACTTCGCGACATCGATGCGTGGGCGCGTGAAAAGGCCGCGCAATTGCTCGCCGCAACCCGTTCTTAACCCATAAGGATTGCTTTTTCGTTTTATGGATACTGTTCTGAGCGTTCTCTCATCGGTCTTTTGGGGCCTGCTGATGCTTTCCGTCCTTGTGTTTTTGCACGAGGGCGGCCACTTTTTGGCGGCGCGTGCCTGTGGCGTCCGGGTGACCGAGTTCTTCTTGGGCCTGCCGTGTCGCTTTGATATCCACCACACATCGCGTCGCATCGGCACCAAGTTTGGCGTGACGCCGCTGCTGCTGGGTGGCTATGCTGCCATCTGTGGCATGGATCCGACCGATGTCTCGTGTGCCGATCGCGTGCTTGCGGCCATCTATCGCCACGGCCGTGTGACGGTGGCCGATCTTGCTGTCGAGCTCGAGCTGTCCGAGGAGGATGTTCTCGAGGCCTGTGCTTTGCTGTTGGGCTGGGGCTCCATCGCTCCCTGGTATGAAGAAGGGGAAAAGCCTTCGCCCAGTTACTATCCCACCAAGTACCAGACCCTGCCGCGCGATGCTGCAGGATATACCACCTTTGACGGTCGCAAGTTCGATCGAGAGCATGCGACTGCCGAGGGCGATGTATGGGAACTGCCGTGCGGCGAGGCCGAATTCCTTGCACGCGAGCGCTCGCACACCTATTTGGGCCAGGGCTTTGTCAAGCGTGCCTTTATGCTGCTTGCGGGCATTATCGTCAATATCCTGACGGGCTTTTTGCTCCTTATGAGCATCTATTCCATCGCAGGTGTCACGGTACCGGTGGATACCAATGTGATTGGCCAGGTTGACGAAGGCTCGATTGCCGCCGCGGCGGGAATCGAGGGCGGCGACGCGATCCTTTCGGTCGACGGAGTATCGTGCTCTACCTGGATGGACGTTTACGATGCTATTGGCAAGGCTGCCGGTAAGGACGATATCGCCATCGAGTATGAGCGTGACGGCAAGCAGCATTCGACCACGGTTGCACTCAAAGAGGACGAGCGCCTAGGTGTGTATGCCTCTACGCAGGTGGTCCGTTTAGACCCCATCACGTCGGCTCGTCTGTCCTTCTCCTATGTCGTGCAGACAGCGGAGGGCGTGATGCGCCTTCTCCAGCCGCAGCATACGATGGAGATTCTCGATCAGTCCTCTTCGATCGTGGGTATTAGCGTTATGTCCTCACAGGCTGCTGCTGCCGGCCCTGCCACGTTCCTTTCGTTTGCCGCCCTCATTTCGTTCTCGCTTGGCTTTATGAACCTGCTGCCCATCCCGCCGCTCGATGGCGGTAAGCTGGTCATTGAGATCATTCAAAAGATTGCGGGCCGCGAGCTTCCGCTCAAGGTCCAGACGATTGTGAGCTATGTGGGCATCGCGCTCTTTGCGCTGTTGTTTGTCTACATGCTTCGTTCCGACATCCTTCGATTTATTCTGTAGGGGAGTGGTTGGATTGTCTTTATCCCATCCTTTGCCTCGCGAGCTAACGCGTCCCGTGCATGTGGGCGGCGTGCAGATAGGCGGCGGCGCTCCGGTGGTGGTTCAGTCCATGACCTGCACCGATACCGCTGATGCCCAGGCAACGCTTGCGCAAGTGTGTGCTTTGGCGCAGGCTGGCTGCGATATCGTGCGCGTGAGTGTGCCCACCGAGGCCGCGCTCGAGGGTTTCCGCACCATCTGTGCCGGGTCTCCGGTGCCGATTGTCGCCGATATCCACTTTAACCATAAGCTCGCCATTGGTGCCGTTGAGGCTGGTGCTGCCAAGCTGCGCATCAATCCCGGCAATATCGGCGATTGGGCCAAGGTTGACGCGGTGATCGATGCTGCGGGTGCCGCGGGCTGTGCGATTCGTATCGGCGTCAATGCCGGTTCGCTTGAGCAGGATATCGCCGAGCGCGACGACCTCACGCAGCCCGAAAAGCTCGTGATGTCGAGCGAGCGTTTCGTCAAGCATTTTGAAGACCGCGGCTTTACGAACATTGTGCTTTCGGCCAAGGCCCATAGCGTGCAAACGACGCTCGATACCTATCGAGCCCTGTCGTGCGAGATTCCCCACGTTCCGCTTCACCTGGGCGTGACGGAGGCCGGAACCAAGCTGCAGGGCACCATCAAGAGCTCGGTGGGACTCGGTATCCTGCTGTCTGAGGGCATCGGTGACACCATGCGCGTCTCGCTCACGGCCGATCCGGTCGAGGAGCCGCCGGTCGCCTGGGGAATTTTGCAGTCGCTGGGCCTGCGTCGCCGTGGTCCCGAGATCGTCTCGTGCCCCACGTGCGCCCGCTGCCAGGTTAACCTGATTCCCATCGCCGAGGAAGTAACCGAGCGGCTTAAGAACTATGCCGCGCCGCTTTCGATTGCCGTCATGGGATGTGCCGTTAATGGTCCCGGTGAGGCTTCTGATGCCGACCTGGGCGTTGCTTGCGGACGTGGCCAGGCCCTGCTCTTTTCGCATGGCCAAATCATTGGTAAAGTAGCTGAGGATCAAATTGTCGACGCGCTTATGGCCGAGGTCGACAAGCTTATTGAGGAGAAATAAATGACTCGAGCAATGTATATGTCTAAGCTCTATGCGCCGACGCTCAAAGAGGATCCGGCCGACGCCGAGCTTGCAAGCCATCGTCTGCTGCTTCGTGCCGGTATGATCCGCAAGGAGGCCGCCGGTCTCTATTCCTATCTGCCGCTCGCTTGGCGCTCGATTCGTAAGATCGAGAACATCGTGCGCGACGAGATGGATGCCGCCGGTGCCCAGGAGCTCATGATGCCCATTATGGTCGATGCCGAGCTGTGGCGTGAGTCCGGCCGCATCGATGCCTATGGCAAGGAGCTCGTGCGCTTTGACGACCGTCATGGTCGCGAGTTTGTGCTGGGTCCCACGCATGAGGAGACCGTCACGGCCCTGGTGCGCAACGAGCTGCGCTCCTATAAGCAGCTGCCCGTCAACCTGTACCACATTCAGGACAAGTTCCGCGATGAGTTCCGTCCCCGCTTTGGCCTAATGCGTGGTCGTGAGTTCATCATGAAGGACGCCTACAGCTTCTCTGCCACGCAGGAGAGTCTGCAGGAGGAGTACGACAAGATGAAGCAGGCCTACGCCAACATCTGCGAGCGCTGCTACATCAAGGCTCTGCCCGTTGTCGCCGACTCCGGCGAGATCGGCGGCGACACCTCCGTCGAGTACATGGCGCTGGCCGACGCCGGCGAGGCTTCGCTCGTCTACTGCGACGATTGCGGTTTTGCTGCCGATGACGAGGCTGCAAGCACCAAGGTCGTTGTGACCGAGGGCCCCGGCGACGGTACACTCACCAAGGTCGAGACTCCGGGTATGGGCACCATCGAGGCCGTCGCCAAGTTCTTCGGCTTCCCCGAGAACGGCACGCGCAAGTCGCTGGCGTTGATTGACTCCGAGGGCAAGCCGGTCGTGGCCATTGTCCCGGGCGACCACGAGCTCAATGACTGCAAGGCCGAGCATGTCTTTGGCAAGGGCTATCGCATGATGACCGACGAGGAGCTTCAGGCGAATGGGCTGCATAAGGGCTTTATCGGACCGGTCAACCTGCCCGAGGGCATTCGTCTGGTCTGCGACGAGAGTCTGCGCGAGTCCAAACAGTGGGCCTGCGGTGCCAACGAGGTCGACTATCACTTTACCGGCGCCTGCCCCGAGCGCGACTTTACCGTCGACGAGTGGGCCGACCTGGTTACCGTCGTCGCCGGCGATCCCTGCCCGCACTGCGGCAAGCCGCTGTCTGCTGCTCGCGGTATCGAGGTCTCCCAGGTTTTCCAGCTGGGCACCAAGTACTCCGAGGCCATGGGTGCCACCTTTATGGACGAGGACGGCAAGGAGAAGCCGCTTATCATGGGTTGCTACGGCGTTGGCGTGTCTCGCTCGCTCGCTGCCGTCGTGGAGCAGCACAACGACGAGCACGGCATCGTCTGGCCGGTCTCTGTTGCCCCGTACGAGGTTGCTGTGATTCCGCTCGACCCCAAGAAGGAGGAGTGCGCTTCCGTCTGCGAGCAGATTGTTGATGGTCTATACGCCGAGGGCATCGAGGTCGTCGTCGATGATCGCGATGAGCGTCCTGGCTTTAAGTTTGCCGACAACGACCTTATGGGCTTCCCGTATCAGGTGGTGCTCGGCAAGCGTGGCCTTAAGAATGGCACGGTGGAGCTCAAGGACCGTGCTACCGGCGAGCGTGAGGACGTGGCGATCGACGAGGTTGTCACCAAGGTTGCTGAGCTTGTGAAGGCGGCCCGTCGTTAATCTACGATTTCGCTTGTAGTTCGATATACGGGACGGCCCCGCATTTCTCCAGATAGGGGAGATGCGGGGCCGTCCTTTTATCTTGTCGACGTACTCAATCGCTAAAAGGAAACCCCACAGCCCATGCGAGCTGCGGGGTTTCCTTTGTGCCTCCGATGCGAAATAAATCGCTCAGATATTACTGATAATCGACGACGTCGATCCAGTTCTTCAGGAACTCATCGTTCACGTTGCGCTTACGAGCGAGCTCGGAAGCGGCGACGATGCTCGTCCACTGACGCACGACCTGCATGGGCATGTCGGCGCGGTCGCAGTAGAGCTCCAGATAAGCCTCGGCCTGGTCCTTGCTGTTGAGGGCAAAGAGCAGGTAGGTGGTGGCAACGTCGGCAGCAGGGGAGCCCTGGGTGGCGTGTGCCCAGTCGCACACATAGAGCTGGCCGTCGTCGCCGACGATGACGTTGGAGGGGTTGAAGTCGCCGTGGCAGACCTTGAACTCCTTAGTCATACCGTCCAGACGCTCCTGAAGGTTGTAGCGCGTGGTGGCATTAAGCTGATCAAGGCTGTCGATCATGCGGGCGAACTTGTCGCGCTGACGGTTGAGCAGCGGGGAGGTGTAGCTGTGGATCTCGATCTGGAGGTCGACGAACATCTCGAGGTACTCACCGAAGCGCTGGGGCTCGGCAGTCATCTTCTCGGCAAGGGTGGTGCCCGGAACCTTCTCGGTCACGAGCGCCCAGCCGTTGGCGTTCTCGAGCTGGGAAACCTCGAGAGCCTTGGGGCTGCGGATGCCGCACTCATTGATGCGGGCAAGATTCAAAGCCTCGTTGAACACGTCGGAGACGGGCTTGGTCTCGTTAAAGACCTTGACGATCTTGTCGCCCAGGTCGTAAACGACCTTGTTGCCGCGACGGACGAGTTCGGTCTTGGAATCGGGTAGCAGCATGGTTGCATCCTTTCAACGATGCGATAGAAGCGACGGCGGGGGTGTGTGAAACACCCGTGCACCCCCGCCGTTAAAACCGTGCTAGAACTAGCAGACGGCGTAATCCTGAGGCTCGCGGCCGTAGTAGGCGTCCAGGTAGAGCTCCTTGATCTCGCTCATGAGCGGGTAGCGCGGGTTGGCGCCGGTGCACTGGTCGTTGAATGCCTGCTCGGTCATCTCGTCGAGGGTGTCGAGGAAGTACTGCTCGTCAACACCGTAGTCGGCGATGGTCTTCTTGACACCGATGAAGTCCTTGAGCTCCTCGAGCTTCGTGATGAAGTTCTCGAAGACCTCCTTGTCGTCCTTGCCCTCGATGCCGCAGTACTTGGCCATCTCGGCGTAGTTGTGCAGCGCGTTGGGGTAAGGATACTGGGAGAAGGTACCCATCTTGACGGGGGCCTCGGCGGCGTTGTAGCGCATGACGCGGGTCAGGATGACGGCGTTGGCGATGCCGTGGGGCAGGTGATGGAAGGCGCCGAGCTTGTGGGCCATGGAGTGGTTGAGGCCCAGGAAGGCGTTGGCGAAGGCCATACCGGCCATGCAGGAAGCGTTGTGCATCTCCTCGCGGGCATGCGGGTCCTTGGCGCCGTTCGTGAAGCTGGAGGGCAGGTTCTCGAAGACGAGCTTAGCAGCGCGCTCGGAGAGGCCCTTGGTGTAGTCGGAAGCCATGATGGAGACGTAGGACTCGATGGCGTGGGTCATGACGTCGATGCCGGAGGCAGCGGTCAGGCCGCGCGGGGCGGTCATGCAGTTGTCGGCGTCGACAATAGCCATGTTGGGGAGCAGCGCGTAGTCGGCGAGCGGCCACTTGATGCCGGTCTCCTTGTCTGTGATGATGGCGAACGGCGTGCACTCGGAGCCGGTACCCGAGGAGGTCGGGACGGCGACGAAGTAGGCCTTCTTGCCCATCTCGGGGAAGGTGAAGATACGCTTGCGGATGTCCATGAAGTCCATGGCCATGTCCTCAAACTTGCACTCGGGGTGCTCGTACATCATCCACATGATCTTGCCGGCGTCCATAGCGGAGCCACCGCCGACGGCGATGATGACGTCAGGCTCAAAGAGAGCCATCTGCTTGGCGCCGCGACGTGCGCACTGCAGCGACGGATCGGGCTCGACGTCGTAGAAGCAGTCGTGGGCGATGCCCATCTCGTCGAGCTTGGCCTCGATGGCGCGGGTGTTGCCATTCTTGAAGAGGAACTGGTCGGTGACGATGAAGGCGCGCTTCTTGCCCATGACGTTGCCCAGCTCGTCGAGGGCGACGGGGGTGGAACCCTTCTTGAAGTAGACCTTCTCGGGAGCGCGGAACCACAGCATGTTCTCACGGCGCTCGGCCACAGTCTTAACGTTGATCAAGTGCTTCACCCCAACGTTCTCGGAGACGGAGTTGCCGCCCCAGGAGCCGCAGCCCAGGGTCAGAGACGGCTTCATGCCAAAGTTGTACAGGTCACCGATGCCGCCGTGCGAGGACGGGGTGTTGATGACGATACGGCAGGCCTTCATGACGTGCTCGAACAGGCTGATCTTCTCGGCCTGGGAGGGGTGCACGTACAGAGAGGCGGTGTGGCCCGGGCCACCGGCGAGCACCAGGTGCTCGGCCTTGTCGACGGCCTCCTGGAAGTCCTTGGCGTGGTACATGGCCAGGACCGGGGAGAGCTTCTCGTGGGAGAACTCCTCCTTGGCGGGGTCGGTGGAGGTGACCTCGGCGATCAGGATCTTGGTCTTGGCGGGAACCTCGATGCCGGCGAGCTCGGCGATCTTGGCGGCAGCCATGCCGGGGATGCGGTGATCGAGGGCGCCGTTCTTGAACATGGCGGCACGCAGGGCCTCCATCTCGGCACCCTGCTTGACGAAGTAGCAGCCGCGCTTCTGGAACTCGGCCTTGACCTGGTCATAGATGGTGTCGATGACGGTCACGGACTGCTCGGAAGCGCAGATCATGCCGTTGTCGAAGGTCTTGGAGTGGATGATGGAGTTGACGGCGAGCAGCACGTCGGCGGTGTCGTCGATGACGACCGGGGTGTTACCGGCGCCAACGCCCAGGGCGGGCTTGCCCGAGGAGTAGGCGGCCTTGACCATACCCGGGCCACCGGTGGCGAGGATGATGTCGACGTCGCGCATGACCATGTTGGTCAGCTCGATGGAGGGGACATCGACCCAGCCGATGATGCCCTCGGGGGCGCCGGCCTTGACGGCGGCGTCAAGCACGAGCTTGGCGGCGGCGATGGTGCACTTGGCGGCAGCCGGGTGCGGGGAGATGATGATGGCGTTGCGGGTCTTCAGGCAGATCAGCGTCTTGAAGATCGCGGTGGAGGTGGGGTTGGTCGTCGGGATGACGGCGCCCACGATGCCGATAGGCTCGGCGATCTTGGTGATGCCGTAAGCCTCGTCGCGCTCCAGGACACCACAGGTCTTGGTGTTCTTGTAAGCGTTGTAGATGTACTCTGCGGCGTAGTGGTTCTTGATGACCTTGTCCTCAAGAACGCCGCGGCCGGTCTCCTCGATGGCCATCTTCGCCAACGGGATACGAGCCTTGTTGGCGGCCATGGCGGCCTCATAGAAGATCTTGTCGACCTGCTCCTGCGTGTACGTAGCAAAAAGCGCCTGGGCCTCTCGCATCTGAGCGAGCTTAGCCTCAAGCGCCTCTACGTTGTCCACAATTGCGGGAGTAGTGTTTTCCGGTGACTTTTTCACCATTTGTGTCTCCTTGCGATCGGAGATTTACCCTACGCCTTGCATGATAGCAAGAAATTATTCGGCGAACGGTAAGATTCCCGTAAAAGGCACACTAAAACGATTCAACTAAATGAAACGATTCAACTAATGCTGCATCGCCCCGCTCATTGGGGACAGACTTGCATGAGTGCTTTCACTCATTTGGGACAGACATCGTTTTGCCATTTTTCCGTTCTGGACCTGTTATTGCAGCTTATTGGATATAAATAGGTCACAGGCTCAGCATTTCGCGTTGCTTCTCTCCTTTTAGGTGTTGCCTGTACAGTTTTGGAAGGAGAGATTATGCCCCGATGCGCCCGCGCCGTTTCGATCACCGGCTATTACCATGTCTTTGACCGCGGTAACTCCAAACAGATTATTTTTGAAGATGACTCCGACCGTTATCGTTTCTTATCGGATATCTCGGATAGGTTCGCGCGCCATGAAGTGGCGGTGTTGGCTTGGTGCCTTATGGACAATCACTTCCATTTGATGGTTGATGACCCATGTGACAACCTTTCAAAGGCAATGCAGTGCGCACTGACGGCATATGCTAAATATTTCAATGGGAAAACGGGGAGAACAGGGCATCTGTTTGACAATCGCTATTCGCGGGTCGCGGTTGAGTCGGACACGCAGGCAGTGCAGCTGCTCGATTATATCCATCTCAATCCCGTGAAAGGTGCGCTCGACTCGCTCGAGGCGTACCGTTGGTCAAGCTACAAGGCATACCAGCTGGGCTACGATCCTTTTGATATTTGTGATGCAGCCCCTATGCTCGATATTGTTGGAGGCTCCCGTTGCTATTGCGACCATCTCAAGGAAGTTGCCGCGCACATCTGGTCAGTGGAGATTCTTCCGCGCCGGCGGATTCCCGATGAGGATGCCCTGGCCGTCGTGCGCGAAGCCCTGCCGAGCATAGACCCTGCGCTGCTCAAGGCTCTGCCATGCCCCGAACGCGATGCCTGTCTTCTGAGGCTCAGGCGGGCGCATCTCACGGTCAAGCAAATTGCCCGTATCACCGGTATCGGCGCTACAAGCGTGACCAAGGCCACCATAGGCTGGAATGAGGCAGCGTGAGGCAGGGGCGAACCGCTGCCGGCACGCGTTATGTCTGTCCCAAATGTGTGAAAGCACTCATGTAAGTCTGTCCCCAATGAGTGCAAAAAGGCGCCCTCCACATGGGAGGGCGCCTTTGGTAAGTTCTATGTGAACGCGAGGTCTTTGACCCGGAGAGTCCGAGGTACTTGTTGGTAAGACCTTATTTAGGAGCGCGCAACCTTGCCGGACTTGAGGCAGGTGGAGCAAACGTTCATCTTGCGACGGTGACCATCGACGACGACGTAGACGCGCTGGATGTTGGGGCGGAACTTACGGTTGGTGACGCGGTGAGAGTGGCTGATGGAGCGACCGGCAACGGGGTGCTTACCGCAAACTTCGCAAACTTTGGACATAACTGACCCTCCTTGGGCGACAAACGAACATGTCGCGTTAACAAACAAGCCTGAACTATAGCACAGAAGCATGTCTCTGTGCGCAATCTACACAGAGATATTTCTCTTTTGGCGATAGTGCCCACGCTACGGCCCTGGACGTAGATCCGATTTGCGTGCAGCAGAGGGGATTATGCCAGCTCGCAACAAGGTTTTCAAGCGCGTCCCACAAATATATATAGGTTTATGGAGCGATTGGCTCCGTTTACGGATTGACTAGTATTTATGCTCGCAATTGAGCCCGATGTTGGCTACACTATGCCTTGACCATTAAAGGGGTACGAGATACCCACATGGAATTACATAGCTGTCAATGAGCAGTACTTCCTGTGGGTGTCTGGTTCCGCTTTGAGCGGTCGGGCATCTATTTTTTTGACTGTGTCAGCAGTCAAGACATGTGAGGAAGGAGATCGATGGGCACGACTTCCCCCAAGGCGGTCATCATGGACGAGACCGCCGTCAACCGAGCGATGACCCGCATCGCGCACGAGATTCTCGAGCGCAACGAGGGCTGTGAAGACCTCGCTCTGGTCGGCATCGTCACGCGCGGCGACCTTCTGGCAAAGAAGCTCGCCGAGGCGATCAAGGAGATCGAGGGTGTCGACGTTCCGCTCGGCAGCCTGGACATCAGCTTCTATCGCGATGACTATGCGACCAATTTCGCTCCCGCGATCCACGCTACCAACATTCCCTTCAGCGTCGACGGCAAGCGCGTCGTGCTGGTGGACGACATCCTGTACACGGGTCGCACCATCCGCGCCGCTCTGGACGCCGTTATGGACCTGGGCCGTCCGAGCCGAGTCGAGCTGGCAGTTCTCGTTGACCGCGGTCACCGCGAGCTCCCTATCTCGCCGGATTTTGTCGGCAAGAACGTTCCCTCATCGCACGAGGAGAACGTGCACCTATATATGAAGGAAGTCGACGGCCGTACCGCCGTCGAGATCAACGACGTCGCGCCGGGTTCCCACGTGGGCTCCGCGCCGCTGGGAGGTGAGTAGTACCGTGGCGTTCAACCATAAGCACCTGATCGACATTACCGAGTACTCCGAAGAGGACATCAAGCTCATCCTCGAGACCGCCAAGGCGTTCTCCGAGGTCAACGAGCGTGCCATCAAGAAGGTCCCCACGCTCAAGGGCAAGACCATCGTCAACATGTTCAATGAGCCCTCGACGCGTACCCGTAGCTCCTTCGAGCTCGCCGAGAAGCGTCTTTCGGCCGACAGCCTCAACTTCGGCGGCTCCTCTACCTCCACGGTCAAGGGCGAGAGCCTCGTCGATACCGTCGAGACCCTCAACGCCTACAAGATCGATTGCATCGTCGTGCGCGACAAGCATGCCGGTGCTCCCTACATCGTCACACAGAATTCGCCCGCGAGTGTTATCTGCGCCGGTGACGGTAAGCACAACCACCCCACGCAGGCTCTGCTCGACCTGTACACCATCTGGGAGCACAAGGGTGACTTCCACGGTCTGAAGGTCGCCGTCGTCGGCGACATCGCCCACTCCCGCGTTTGCGGCTCGCTGATCCCCGCGTTGAAGATCATGGGCTGCGAGACCTACGCCGTCGCCCCCGGCACGCTGCTGCCGCCGGCGCCCGAGGTTCTGGGCTGCGACCACGTGACGAGCGACCTCGATTCCGTCCTGCCCGAGCTGGACGTCGTCTACATGCTGCGCGTACAGCAGGAGCGCCTCGAGGGTGCCCCGTTCCCGACCATTCGCGAGTACCACAAGCTCTTCGGCCTGACCAAGGACCGTGAGAAGCTCATGAAGCCCGACGCGATCATTTGCCACCCGGGCCCCATCAACCGCGGCGTTGAGTTCGACTCCTATATGGCCGACCACCCGCAACGCTCCGTCATCCTGGAGCAGGTCTACGCCGGTATCTGCGTGCGTATGGCTATCCTGTATCTGCTGCTTGGAGGTGCCGATAATGGCCTTGCTTCTTAAGAATGCCCACGTCGTCGACCCGTCCGTCGAGCTTGACGGTGTCGTTGACGTCCTGATTGACGGCGACAAGATTGCCGAGGTCGGCGAGAACCTCGCCGCCGAGGGAGCCGAGGTCCGCGACCTTTCCGGTAAGTATCTCGTCCCTGGCCTGGTGGACATGCACGTCCACCTGCGCGAGCCCGGCTACGAGGTCAAAGAGGACATCGAGAGCGGCACCCGCGCAGCTGCCAAGGGCGGCTTCACCGGCGTGTGCGCCATGCCCAACACCGACCCCGTTACCGATAACGGTACCGTCGTTGAGTTCGTCAAGTCCCGCGCTGCCGAGGTCGGCCACTGCCGCGTTTATCCTTCTGGCGCCATGACCCGCGGTCTTAAGGGCGAGGCCATGTCCGAGATGGGCGATATGGTCGCCCACGGCGCCGTCGCATTCACCGACGATGGCCGCGGCGTGCAGGGTGCAGGCATGCTCCGTCGTTGCATGGACTACGGCAAGATGTTCGGCAAGGTCTTTATGAGCCATTGCCAGGACGAGGACCTGGTCGGTCACGGCCAGATCAACGAGGGCAAGGTCTCTACCCGTCTGGCCCTCGAGGGCTGGCCGGCGGCGGGCGAGGAGCTGCAGATCGCCCGCGATATCGAGATCGCCAAGCTGACCGGTGCCAAGCTGCACATCCAGCACATCTCCACTGCGCATGGCCTGGAGCTCGTGCGTGCCGGTAAGGCAGCTGGCGTGCAGGTCACCTGCGAGGCTACCCCGCACCACATGTTCCTGACCGAGAACGACCTGGACGAGACCTACAACACCTCGCTCAAGGTCAACCCGCCTCTGCGTACCGATGAAGACGCCGAGGCGATCCGTCAGGGCGTCATCGACGGCACCGTAGACGTCATCGTCACCGACCACGCTCCCCACACTCCGTGGGAGAAGGCTCGCGAGTTCGAGCTTGCGCCCTTCGGCATGATTGGCCTCGAGACCTCGCTTTCGCTTGTGCTCACCGAGCTGGTCAACACGGGCAAGATGAGCATGGGCCGCATGGTCGAGCTCATGGCCATCAAGCCGCGTGAGATCTTGGGCCTCGACCAGGTTCAGGTCAAGGCGGGCTCCGTTGCCGACCTGACCGTGTTCGACCCCGCCGCAACCTGGACGGTCGGCGAGGGCGGCTACGAGTCGCGTGCCGAGAACTCCGGTTTTGCCGGCCGCACGCTGACCGGTCGTGCCACCGATGTGTTCGTCGGCGGTAAGCAGACGCTTGCCGACGGCTGCATCTGCTAGCATAGCCTTATCGCTTTTGTGCGCGGTGCCCTTGCGGTGCCGCGCTTTCTGTTCGCCTGAACCATGCAACCGCATGGGGGATTGGAGCGTCTATGCCCACACCTTCCACTGCACGCATGCACGACTTCGAGGTCGTCTCGAACCAGGAGATCGCCGACGGCATCTTCTCGCTCGTTATCTCGGCCCCCAAGCTTGCAAGTGCGCTCAAGCCCGGTCAGTTCGTGAATATCGCCGTGCCGGGCGATGCTTCCTCGCTGCTTCGCGTGCCCCTGAGCTTCTATCGTGCCGACGCCGAGGCCGGCACCGTCGAGCTGTGGTACGCCGTCGTGGGCGATGATACCCGTCGTCTGTCGCAGATGACCCCTGGCTCCACCTCCAACTTGCTGGGTCCTGGCGGCCGCGGCTGGTTCGTGCCCGAGGGTACCAGGAAGGCGCTGCTCGTCGCCGGCGGCATTGGCGTTCCGCCTGTGCTCTGCCTGGCTGGCATGCTTGCCGAGCAGGGCGTGGATGTTGACGTGTGCCTGGGCTTTGGCACCGCGTCCAAGGCCGTGGGCGTCGATGAGTTCCGCGCGCTGGGTGCCACGGTCAACGTGTGCACCGACGACGGTTCGTTGGGCACGCATGGCTTCTGTACCGATCCTGCCGCCGAGCTGCTCGGCGAGGGCGGTTACGACTACGTCGCCAGCTGCGGTCCCGCCGTCATGATGAAGAAGGTCGCCGCCGCTGCCGCCGAGGCTGGCGTGTACTGCGAGGTGTCGCTCGAGCGCATGATGAGCTGTGGCTTTGGCGCCTGCAACACCTGCAATGTCGAGACGGTCGACGGTATGAAGGGCGCCTGCATGTGCGGCCCCGTGTTTGATGCTTCCAAGGTGGTGGTCTTCTAGTGGGTACCGTGAACATGGCCGTCGATTTCGGCGGCGTCAAGATGCAGAACCCCATCAACACCGCAGCCGGTACCTTTGGCTACGGTTGGCAGTTCCAGAACTTCTTCGATGTCTCCCAGCTGGGTGCCATCACCACCAAGGGCTGCGCTGCCGAGCCCTGGCCCGGCAATCCCGCACCCCGCATGGCCGAGATTCCCGGCGGCATGATCAATTCCGTGGGCCTGCAGAACCCCGGTGTGGCCGCTTTCGCCCGCGAGTCCGGTCCGTGGCTCGAGCAGCTCTCCAAGGACGGTTGCCAGGTCATCTGCCAGGTTGCCGGTCATTCCGTGGACGAGTTTGTCCGTGCGCTCGAGATGTATGTCGAGCTGTGCCCCTGGGCTGCCGGCTATGAGATCAACGTGAGCTGCCCCAACATTGCCGCCGGCGGTGCCGCCATGGGCTCCACACCCGAGGGTGCCTCTTCCGTCATGGCTGCCTGCCGCAAGGTGACCGACAAGCCACTGTTTGTGAAGATGGCACCGGTCAACGTCGCCGAGATCGCCAAGGCTCTCGAGGCCGCCGGCGCCGACGGCCTTTCGGTCATCAACTCCATTCAGGGCATGGCCATCGACGTCCACACCCGCAAGTCGCGTGTGGCCAAGCCCAAGGGCGGTCTTTCGGGCCCGCTGTGCCACCACATCGCCGTTCGTATGGTCTGGGAGGTTGCCCAGGCCGTCGATATCCCCATCAATGGCGTCGGCGGCGTCATGACCGGTGAGGACGCGGCCGAGTTTATCCTGGCTGGCGCTACCTGCGTATCGGTCGGAATGGCCAACTTTGTCGATCCGTGCGCTTCGCTCAAGATTGCGCACGAGCTCGAGGCCTGGGCCGAGTCCCAGGGCGTGAAGGACATCAACGAGCTGGTAGGTGCTTTCGAATGCTAGAGACCGATGCCCGCGACCGCGTTATCGTCGCCCTCGACTGTGACCGTGAGCGTGCGCTTGAGCTCGCCCATGAGCTTTCGGGCCATGCCGCCTGGCTTAAAGTGGGCATGACGCTCTATTACGCCGAGGGCCCCGAGATCGTCAAGACCTTTAAGAACCTAGGCTTCAAGGTGTTCCTCGACCTTAAGTTCCATGACATTCCGCATCAGGTGCGCGGTGCCGCTCGCTCGGCCTCGCTTGCCGGTGCCGACCTGCTTTCGGTTCACGGCTTGGGTTCGGGTGCTATGCTCGCCGCCTGCCGTGAGGGTGCCGAGGAGGCACGCGAGGATCGAGCCAAGCTCGTCGCCATCACCGTGCTTACGAGCATGAATCAGGATGCGCTGAGCGAGATCGGCGTCGAGTCACCCGTTGCCGAGGAGGCCGCTCGTCTGGCAAAACTCGCCCAGGCCAACGGTATCGACGGCATCGTGTGCTCGCCGATGGAGGCTCATGACATGCGTGAGCTGCTGGGCCCCGATGCGCTGATTGTGACCCCTGGCGTGCGTCCGGTTGGTGCTGCGCTGGGTGATCAGTCCCGCGTGGCCACGCCTTCCCAGGCTATCGAGCGCGGCGCGAGCCATATCGTGGTGGGCCGCCCCATTACCGGCGCCGACGATCCGGTTGCCGCGTTTGACGCCATCGTTGCCGAGCTGGTCGAAAACGTCGCGTAAAAGATTCCCTCAAGTCACCACTTTTGGGTCTCATTAGCACAAATTAGCCCCTGTGCCTGCGAAAACTTTCCCATCCTTTGTGTGGAATCGCAGGTCAGGGGCTCATCTTTTAGCGCGATATATTGCACTTTTTGCGGGTATCGTCTAACCTATGGAGCCGCGATTGAGCATTTTGTACGTTTTACGTGCTAAAATGCCAAATATTGAATCAGATATAACCCAACTATTTGGAGGTACGAATGGCACTCCCTCAGCTTACCGATGAGCAGCGCAAGCAGGCTCTTGAGAAGGCTGCCGCCGCACGTCACGCTCGCGCAGAGCTCCGTGAGCAGATCAAGAAGGGCGAGAAGTCCCTCGAATCCGTGCTCAACTCCGATGACCCCATTGCTTCCCGCATGAAGGTTTCCACCCTCATCGAGTCTCTCCCCGGTTATGGCAAGGCCAAGGCCGCCAAGATCATGGAGGAGCTCGGCATCTCCGCTACCCGTCGCGTCCAGGGCCTTGGCGTCCGTCAGCGCGAGCAGCTCCTCGAGCAGCTGACCAAATAAGTGAGCGCTCAGGATTCAAAGCTCTTTGTGATTTCTGGACCGTCAGGCGCAGGCAAGGGCACGCTCGTCACTCGTGTGCGCGAGCGTCGCTCTAACCTGGGCCTGACGGTTTCGGCTACCACGCGAGCCCCACGTAAAGGCGAGGTCGATGGCGTCAATTACTTTTTCCTGACGCGCGAGGAGTTCGACCGCCGCGTGGCAAACGGTGAGTTTGTTGAGTGGGCCGAGGTCCACGGTAACTGCTATGGCACGTTGGTGAGCGAGGTCCAGTCCAAGCTCGCCTCTGGTTCGTCTCTCATCTTGGAGATCGATGTCCAGGGTGCCTTGCAGGTCAAGGTGCGTTTTCCCGAGGCCGTGCTGATCTTTATCAAGCCACCCTCGCTCGAGGTGCTCCGCGAGCGTCTGGTCGGTCGCGGCACCGAGACGCCCGAGACGATTGAGCTGCGTATGGCAAACGCCGCCCATGAGCTTGCCCTTGCCGACCGCTACGACGACGTCGTGGTGAATGATGATCTCGACCGCGCGACCGATGAGCTCGTTCGCGTTCTCGATATGCATGAAAGGATCTGAGGTCCGTGTCCGTTGTAAAGCCTTGCATTGACGATCTTCTGGAGAAGACCGATCACAACCGCTTCCTGCTCGCTTCGCTTGCCTCCAAGCGTGCCTGCGACATCAATAGCATGCTGCGTGGCCAGCATAACCGCGTGCTTGCCGTTCAGGATGTCGACGACATCACCATCGCGCTCTCCGGCGCCGACACCATCTCGATGGCTATGGACGAGATCGTCGACGGCGATATCTCCTACGACGAGGCCCGTTACGAGAAGGCGCTCGGCCATAAGGTTGCTGAAGCCTAAATGGCAGCTCGCGTCTGCCTGGTCCACTATCACGAGGTTGGACTGAAGGGCAAGAACCGCGCACATTTTGAGCATATCCTCATGGATAACATCAAGGCGGCTTTGGCCGCCTTTTCCGTGAATGCCGTGTCTCGAATTTCCGGTTATATCCTCGTGACCTTTAACGAGCATCGGGCCGACGATGCGGCGCGTGTCATTCGTACCGTTCCCGGCGTTGCCCGTGTGTCTCTGGCATACCACACCAATCGCGACCCGCAGGAGTATTGCGCCGCCGCCGTAAAGGCGCTGCGCGAGTTTGGTCCCTTCGATTCGTTCAAGGTGCATGCCAAGCGCTCGAACACCGACTATGAGCTCACCTCCATCGATATCAATCGTCAGGTGGGCGAGGTGCTGTGCGAGGCCTTCCCCGATAAAAAAGTCCAGATGCACGACCCCGATGCGATGGTGCACGTGCTGGTGGTCCAGGGTAGCGTCTATGTGTACGCGCGCTCGGAGCGCGGCGTGGGTGGTCTGCCAGTGGGTTCTGCCGGCAAGGTCGTGACGCTGCTGTCGTCGGGTATCGACTCGCCGGTGGCGACCTGGATGCTCGCGCGTCGCGGCGCGGTATGCGTGCCGGTGCATTTCTCCGGTCGTCCGCAGACGCCGGATACGAGCGAGTATCTGGTGCAGGACATCATCCGTGCCCTTGAGCCGGGTGTCCAGATCGGCCGCCTGTACGTGGTGCCGTTTGGTGATTGCCAGCGCGAGATTTCGGTCACCTGCCCCAGCAACCTGCGCGTGATCATGTATCGCCGCATCATGTATTCGGTTGCCGAGCGCATTGCGCATATCGAGGGGGCCAAGGCCATCGTGACCGGCGAGTCGCTCGGTCAGGTTGCCTCCCAGACGCTCGAGAACATCATGGCCGTCAACGAGGCCGTGAAGATTCCCGTGTTCCGCCCACTCATCGGTTCGGACAAGCAGGAGATCATTGCGCGCGCTCAGGAGATCGGCACGTTTGATATTTCCACTGAGGCGGCGCCCGACTGCTGCACGCTGTTTATGCCGCGTCGTCCCGAGACGCACGCCAAGCTCGATGCCGTGCACGAGGCCTGGGAGCTGTTCGACCACGAGGAGATGATTGAGCGCCTGCTTAAGCAGACCGAGTACATCGACTTCTCCAGCAACACGTATAAGGCCCCTAAGACCTTAAAACGCAAACATTCGGAGCTTGCTCCGCGTGAGATTTACCAAGATCACGAGTAATTGCCTGCATAGACCGACGGTGCGCCTGTATCGTCGGTCTTTTGCTATCTGGGCGTTTGATAGCGAAGTGTTCATTCGCCGACGTGTGACTGAATATATGGACAGATTTGCGCAAGGTTTTGGTCAGCTTTTGGTTTGACCGTCAAAACTGGTTTGCCCGGGCGGTGCGTTCGGCTGAGTTTTTCCTGGCACGATGGTGCTGGGAGGTTTTTTGCTATGGCGCAGCGCAGACAACACGAACGAGTCAAACGAATGGACAGCTTGGCGGGCAAGTTGCTCGGGCACAAGGCGGTGGTCGTGGCGATGCTCGTTGTCATTGCGATGGCGAGCGGCTTAGCGATGGCAAGTTTTAATAGCCACTCCAGCGGCGTGTCGTTTGAGCGTAGTGATGAGGCGAGCGCCTCGGATGTGCGCGGGTCCGGGGATGCGTCTCCTGATGATGAGTCTTCGGCCAAGAGTTCCTCTGCTGCGGAGGTGTACGTCGATGTGGATGGCGCCGTTGTGAGGCCTGGCGTGTATCGGCTCAAAGATGGAGCACGGGTGTCCCAAGCTATCGATGCCGCCGGAGGGCTTACGGCCGAGGCGGATGTGGCAGGGCTTAATCGTGCGTCCAAGGTCGCTGATGGTCAAAAGATCTATGTTCCGACGGTGGGGGAGCAACAAGCGGCTGGGGCGGTCGACGGGGCCGAAATCGGTGCTGCCACGACTCCTGGCGCGGGGTCTTCGTCGGGGCTCGTGAACATCAATACGGCAAGTGCGGCAGAGCTGCAGACGCTTTCGGGCATTGGGCCTTCTATGGCGCAGTCGATTATTGACGAGCGGACGCAAAACGGGGCTTTTACCTCAGTCGATGACCTGATGCGCGTATCGGGGATCGGTGAGAAGAAGCTCGCCAAAATCAAAGATTGCATTTGCGTATGAGTGCGATTGAGCGCGAGCAAGTGATGCCACCACGACCATTGATGCCCTGGACGATGGCGCTTTGTGCCGGCTTGTGTGTGAGCTGTGGCTTGGTACTTAACATGGCGGCCGATTTGCTGTTGGGAGAGCGGGCAGCGCCCGTCACGTTGCTTATGGCCATTCCCGTTGCGGCTGCGGCCTGCATCGTCTTGGCTCGGTCCTGTATGCGCCTTGTGCGGTGGAGACGATGGCTATATGCCGCGGCCCTTGGCTTCGTGGCGGGGGCGGTCGTGTCCGCTGGTTGGGCGATCTGGGCGCTGCGTGCTTCGAGGGCACTGGATAATCGGGCTGCGAGCAGTCTCGAGTTTGTTGTGCACGGCGACCCGTCCATCAATGACGGTGCGTACTCCTATACCTGCGATGCGTATGCGGGCGAAAATCGTTTGGGTCAGGTGCGGCTGTCGTGTGATTACGAGCTCGGCGCCGGTTCGCATGTACATGCTATCGGCCGAATTTCGCGCTTTGAGAACGATTCGTATGGGCGCTCACGCGTGCTTCGAGGCGAGCTGCGAAAAGTGAAAGTCATCCGGTTGGCGTCGGTCGACGAGGGCTCTTCGGGGCCGCTGCTTCGGCTGCGAAATGGGCTGCTTGCGTCCATCGCGCCTGCGACCGACCCGGCGCGTGCGCTCATAGCCGGTGTCGTCTGCGGTCGTTCGGCCGAGCTGTGCTCCCAGTCAGCGGGCGACTGGTTTTCGGTGACGGGAACGGCACATCTCATCGCCGTCTCGGGCAGCCATTTGGCTATCGTGGGGTATGTAATCGAGGGCGTATTGCAAAAGACCCGGTGCTCACGTGGTCTTCAGCGGGCGATATTGGCGATAACGCTTGTGAGCTACGCTGCCTTTACGGGCGCCTCGCCTTCGGCCGTGCGCGCGTGCTGCATGGTGTTCGCGACGCTTGTCGTAAACGGCGCGGGGCGTCGCCGGCATGGCGCATCGACACTCTTTGTAACCATGTCTATCTTTGTGCTACTGCGGCCGACGGTGCTGTTCGAGATGGGCTTTCAGCTTTCATGTGCCAGCGTCTTTGCCATCCTGTGCTTTTGCCCCTATGCGACCTACGCTTTGGGTGAGCTGGGTGCGCCATCGGGCTTTGCCAGCATGCTTTCGGTCACGCTGTGCTCGCAGTTGGCGACGCTTCCCATCACCATACCTGCCTTTGGTACGTTCTCGCTCATTGCTCCGCTGGCGAATGCGGTCATCGGTCCGGTGGTGAGTCTCCTGCTTGCTTTGTCGATCGTGCTGGTTCCCTTTTCGCTCGTGGAGCCGTTGCAAGCTTGGGCACTCGTCGTACCCATGATTGCCGCCCGGTGCGCACTGTTCTTTGAGCAGCTGTTTGCCGCCGTGCCGGGTGCATCCGTGAGCGTGCCGCCCGATAGCATGTGGATTTACCTGGTGCCGTGTTTGCTGGCGGCTCTGCTGGTCTGGTGGCCGCGTCCCCGTGCACGTCCTATGGCGGTAGGGCTTGCATGCCTGGTGCTCTTGGCTGCGATTCCGTACATCTACTGGGATCGATTCGCTCCGCCTTCGGTGACGGTGCTCGATGTGGGGCAGGCCGATGCGATTCTGGTTCGTCAGGGTGGCGCCGTGGCGCTCGTGGACTGTGGGCTCGATGAGCGCGTGGTGAGCGCGCTGGTTCGCAATAACGTCCACCATATTGACGCCGTCTTCGTCACACATTGGGACGAAGACCATTGGGGCGGTCTTCCCGATGTGCTCGATCAGTTTTCGGTTGGAACCATTGTGGTCGCGGCCGATGCGCTTGACGGTGCGCCTGCTGAGGTCCTGAATCGCCCGGGCGTAACGTATCGGCAGGTGGCTTGCGGAGATACGGTCGATATCGGCGCGTTTCGGACCCGTGTGATGTGGCCGTTTGACACGGTGGATGGCGAGGGCAATGAGGACTCTCTTGTTTTGCTGCTCTCCTATGCTCAGGAAGGCAAGAGCCTGCGTGTGCTTCTCACGGGTGATGCCGAGCTCGAACAGGAGCGCGAGTTTGTACAGGAGGTGGGTGATATCGATGTGCTTAAGCTGGGGCATCACGGCTCAAAAGTTTCCGTCGACATAGACCTACTGGAGACGCTTAAGCCCGAGCTCTCTATCGCGAGTGCGGGTGAGGGCAACCGCTACGGCCATCCATCCGATGCCTGCATCGATGCCGTTAAGGATGCGGGTGGTGCGTTCGCATGCACCATCGAACACGGCGACATTACCGTCACGCCGACTGAGAAGGGCTTTGCGATGCGATGTCAGCGGCCGTGATGACATCGTTGGCGCGCGGTGGACCCCTGGGCTAAAATGGCACGGTACGAATTCGAGTGTGTGCGAGAGGGGAGCGCAATGTCCGAAACCGGTCTGCTGCCGGCATATCTGATCGTCGGTACCGATGGGGTCAAGCGCGACCACGCCGTCTCGCGTATGAAAGCTCGCTTGGAAAAGTCGGGCATGGTCGAGTTCAACCTCGATGAACGCGACATGACGAAAGATCCCGATATCGAGTCGATCATCGGCTCGCTCAATACCTTTCCCATGGGTAGCGAGTTTCGCCTGGTGATCCTCGACGGCTGCTCCAAGCTTGCCAAGGCCGTCTCGGAACCGCTCGTCGAGTACCTCGCAAGCCCCAGCCCCACGACGGTCTGTCTCATTATTGCCGACTCACTTGCCAAGAATACGCGCCTGTATAAGGCAATCGCCAAGATCGACAAGAAGGCTATCGTCGATTGCTCGGGTACCAAGCGCTGGGAACTGCCGCGCCGCGTTCAGCAGATGGCGACGCAGCGCGGTAAGTCCATCTCGACGGCTGCTGCCGAGGAGCTCGTTTCGCGTTCGGGCGAGAACACCCGCATGCTCGATAACGACTTGGCCAAGCTTGCCCAGATGGTCGAGGCCCCCCAGATTGAGCTTGCCGACGTGGAGCGTTGGATCGTGCGTACGGCTGAGGTTCAGCCCTGGGACTTCCTCAACGCCGTCTCGGCTCGCGATATGCGGCGTTCGCTCGAGCTCTTTAAGCTTCTGCCCTCCAAGAGCTACGTGTGGACCTACGCGCTGTTATGCGGTCGCATCCGTGAGCTGATCGTTGCCAAGGCGCTCGATGGGCGTGGGCAGGGGCGTGAGCTCGCCGCGACGCTCAAGCTTCAGGCCTGGCAGGTCAAAAATCACCTTACCTGGGCACGTCGTTTTTCGATGACCGAGCTCGTTGCCGCGCTCGAGGGTGCCGTCGATGTGGAGCTCGCGCTCAAGGGTTCGGCCGATTCGGAGACCGCGCTTTTGCTCTGGATTACGAACATCTTGAGAAAATCGTGATGATACCTGCCTATTTGACAAATTCGTTCTATCCCTTTGAGGGGGAGCGTGCTATAGTAGGCGCTTGCATGACCTCACCGTGTCTCAGAGGTGTCATACATTTTTTGCAAGGAACTCGAAAGGAACTCCAGAAGTGGCAAACATCAAGTCTCAGAAGAAGCGTATCCGCACCAATGAGGCAGCTCGCATGCGTAACAAGGCTGTCAAGTCCGAGCTCAAGACGCTGACCAAGCACGTCCAGTCCGCCGTCGCCGAGGGCGACGCCGAGAAGGCCCAGGCTGCCCTCAAGACCGTCACCAAGCGTCTCGACATGGCTGCCGCCAAGCATGTTATCCACAAGAACCAGGCTTCCAACCGCAAGTCCGGTCTTGCCAAGCTCGTGAACAGCATCAACGCTTAAGTTGTAAATTTCACACCACACAGATTACGCGCATAAATGGAGCCTGTTTTATGGAACAGGCTCCATTTTTTGTACCGCTCGGGTAAGATAGTCCGCATGAATACTTCAATTGACATTTCCCACATCCGCAACTTCTCGATCGTTGCACATATCGACCATGGCAAGTCCACGATCAGTGACCGCATCCTCGAGCTCACCCATACCGTCGATGAGCGCGACATGGAGTCGCAGCTGCTTGACACGATGGACATCGAGCGCGAGCGCGGCATCACGATCAAGTCCAATGCCGTCCGCGTGTCCTATGACGCCGACGACGGCGAGACGTATCAGTTCAACCTGATCGATACGCCGGGCCACGTGGACTTCACCTACGAGGTCTCGCGTTCGCTTGCCGCTTGCGAGGGTGCGGTGCTTGTCGTGGACGCCACTCAGGGCGTCGAGGCGCAGACCGTTTCCAACGCGACGCTCGCCATGAACGCCAACTTGGACATTGTTCCGGCCATCAACAAGATCGACCTTCCCTCGGCGCACCCCGACGAAGTTAAGACCGAGATCGAAGACGATCTGGCCATTCCCGCCGACGATGCCGTGTGCGTGTCGGGCAAGACTGGCGAGGGCATCCATGATTTGCTGGAGTCCATTGTCTTTTTGATCTCGCCTCCCAAGGGCGATGCAAATGGCCCTCTCAAGGCACTTATTCTGGATTCGTACTTCGATGAGTACCGCGGCGTCGTCGCCACGGTGCGCATCTTTGACGGGTCCATCAAAAAGGGCGATACCCTGCGCATGATGCAGGCCAAGGGCGACTTCTTGGTCGACGGCGTGGGCGTCAAGCGCCCTGCCGAGACGCCGGTCGATGCTCTGACTGTCGGCGAGGTCGGCTATGTGGTCACGGGTCTGAAGGACCCCGAGGCCGTGCGCGTGGGCGATACCCTTACGTGGGCTTCGAACCCCTGCCCCGAGCCGCTGCCGGGCTACCGCGAGGCTAAACCCATGGTCTACACGGGCCTGTTCCCCATCGACAACAAGGACTATGAGAACCTGCGCGACGCGCTCGATAAGCTGCACGTCAACGATCCGTCGTTGGTGTGGGAGCCTGAGACGTCGGTGGCGCTGGGCTTTGGCTTCCGCGTGGGCTTCCTGGGCCTGCTGCACATGGAGGTCGTCAAAGAGCGCCTGGAGCGCGAGTTCAATCTGGACCTGATCGCCACGAGCCCCTCGGTCGACTACCACGTGTACAAGACTGACGGCGAGATGGTCGATGTCCGCAGCCCGCAGGATCTGCCCGAGGCCACGCGCATCGAGCGTATTGAAGAGCCTTACCTCAAGGCAAAGATCATCTGCCCGCCCGAGTATACGGGTGCCGTCATGCAGCTCGCTATCGAGCACCGTGGCGTCACGACCGATATGATCCACCTGACGAGCAAATCGGTCGAGATGCGCTTTGATATGCCGCTCGCCGAGCTCATCTTGGACTTCTTCGATCAGCTCAAGAGCCGCACCAAGGGTTACGCCTCGCTCGACTACGAGTTCAACGAATATCGCCCCTCCGAGCTCGTCAAGCTCGACATCCTACTTTCGGGCGACGAGGTGGACGCGCTGTCGTTTATCGTGCACAAGGATAAAGCCTACGGTCTTGCCCGCGGCCTGTGCGACAAGCTCAAGGAGATCATTCCGCGTCAGCTGTTCGAGGTGCCTATCCAGGGTGCCATCGGCAACAAGATCATTGCCCGCTCCACCGTTAAGGCACGCCGCAAGGACGTGCTGGCCAAGTGCTACGGCGGCGATATCTCGCGAAAGCGCAAGCTGCTCGAGAAGCAGAAAGAGGGCAAGAAGCGCATGAAGGCCATCGGCTCGGTCGAGGTCCCGCAGGAGGCCTTTATGGCGATTCTCAAGGTGGACGAGTAGGTCCATGGCGCTTTCTGAATACAGCAAGCGGCTGCTAGGTGCTTATGCCGAGCAGCCGTTCCTTATGGCTCCCATGGCGGGCGTAACCGACCCCGCCTATCGCATCATGTGTCGCCGCCGCGGCGCCAACCTTGCCTACAGCGAGATGGTTAGCGTTGCAGGCCTTGCCTATGCCAGCAACAAGACGTGGCGCCTGGTGTTGCCGGCCGACGAGGAACAGCAGATTTGCGTGCAGCTCTTTGGTTCCAAGCCCGATCAGTTTGCGAGTGCCGTCGCTGCCGTCGAGGAACGCGTGGGCGATCGCCTGTCATTGATTGATATCAACATGGCCTGTCCGGCTCGCAAGGTCGTTACCAAGGGCGAGGGCTCGGCTCTTATGCGCACGCCCGACCTGGCCGAGAAGATTGTCGAGGCAGCGGTGGGCGCGGCGCATGTTCCCGTGACCGTGAAGATTCGCAAGGGTTTTTATGCCGAGGATCGCAACGCCGCAACGTTTGCCCAGATGCTCGAGGGTGCCGGTGCCGCTGCGGTGGCGGTGCATGGTCGTTGTGCCACGCAGCTCTATACGGGTCAGGCCGATTGGTCTGTCGTCGATGAGGTTGCCGACGCCGTCGAGATTCCCGTGATTGGCTCGGGCGATGTGTTCTCGGCCGAGGACGCTGCTGAGCATCTGAGCGGCTCGGGTGCCAGCGCGGTGTTTATCGCGCGCGGCATCTATGGCAATCCGTGGGTGTTCGGCGATGCCCGAGCCCTTGCACTCGATGGCACGCCGGTTCCTTCTCGCTCCTCGGCTGAGCGCCTGGAGGCTTTGCGTGAGCACCTGACGTTGACGCACGAGCTTCTGCCGCTTATGTCGCGCGCCCGTACGTATGCAAGCTGGTATTTAAAGGGCATGCCCCACGCCGCTGCCTGGCGCGCTCAGGTGGTGCGCTGCTCTACGTACGAGGAGTTTATGGCGCTGGTCGATAATATCGAGCGCGACGTGGTGGCCTGCGAGGCCGCGCTTGCCGCCGGTGAGTCGGTGCCCGCTCATCCGCTGGAGGCTTAAGGGTGGCCGTTACCGCGCTGTATGTGCACGTGCCGTTTTGCGCTCAAAAATGCCGCTATTGCGACTTTGACTCGCAAAGCGTGGCCCTGTGCGACCTGGACGCTGCACTCGATGCCTATTTTGAGCACCTGTATGTGCGGCTCGATGCCTATGGCAACGCCGGGGCACTCAGGCAGATCCGCACCGTCTACGTTGGCGGCGGCACGCCATCGCTGGCAGGGGAGCGCCTGGTGAAACTTGCCCGTCGTATCTCTGCGTGGTGTAAGCCCGTTGAGTTTACCTGCGAGGCTAATCCTGAGTCGCTGACCGCTGAGCTCGCCACCACGCTTGCCGTGGCGGGTGTCACGCGCATCTCTCTGGGCGTGCAAACCCTCGACGATACCGAGTTGGCTGTTATTGGCCGTATCCATAATGCCGAACGGGCGCTTGAGGCTATCGCGACGGTGAAGGATGTTGGGCTCGATGTGTCGTGCGACCTTATGTGCGGGCTTCCCGGACAGACTATGGCGAGCTGGCGATACACGCTTGATAGCGTGCTTACGGCGGCCCCGCACCATGTGTCGGTCTATCCGCTCACGCTCGAGGAGGGCACGCCGCTTTACCGCATGGCGTGCCGTGACGAGTCACTTGAGCCCGATGAGGATTTCCAAGCCGCATGCATGGACGTTGCGCGCGAGCGGCTGAGTTCGGCGGGCTATCACCCGTATGAGGTGGCGAGCTACGCGCTCGACGGACATGAGTGCGCCCATAACATTGCCTACTGGACCGGCCAGGGCTATTTGGGCCTGGGTCGCTCTGCCGCGGGCATGCTCGATGCCGAGGATTTCGATCGTCTTGCAGGTTTGTTCCCCGGCGTGTCTTCTCGAGGCGATTCGTACCGCGTGCGTCTGGTGCAACGTGACGATGACGCGACGGCGTTCGAGGCCGAATATCTCTCGCAGCGTGAGGCTGCGGCTGAAGACCTGATGCTCGCTTGTCGCATGACGCGTGGTGTTGCGTCCGACCTGTTGGTTCGTGCAGCTTTCGTCATCCCAGCTGGCGAGCTGGCAGCTGCCTGCGATCGCGCGCTCGAATTGGGACTTGCCACTTGGGTGCCCGAGACGCTCGGGGTCCATGAGGGACCCTTCACCTCGGCAGATGTCATCGCGGGCCATGTTCGAGCTCGTTTAGCGCCGACACCCCTGGGCTGGCTCGATGGAAATGTTCTGTTCGAGCTGTTTTGGGATCTAGCTTAGGCCGCTCGGGTAGAATTACCGGAATATATACGCTGCTGTGAGCAGGAGGTTGCCGCGCATGGCGACGATGAACGAAAAAGATTACTACGAGATTCTGGGTGTCTCCAAGGACGCCACCTCGCGTGATATTCAAAAGGCCTTCCAGCAAAAGGCTCGCAAGCTCCATCCGGACGTCAACAAAGAGCCGGATGCCGAGGAAAAGTTTAAAGAGGTTTCCGAGGCCTACGCCGTGCTTTCGGATGAGCAAAAACGTGCGCGCTATGACGCCATGCGTTCTGGCAATCCCTTTGCCGGTGCTCCTACAGCTTCGCCCTATGGTGGCGGCTACGCCGGCAACACGGGCTATGGCAATCCCTTTGAGGGCGGCTTTCCCTTTGGTGGCGCCTGGGGCCAGCAGCGTCGCGGCCAGGCTGCCTACAATCCCGAGAACGGCGCCAACGTGGTCGTCGATATCAAACTGGACGCCAAGGAGGCCAAGGGCGGTGCCCGCAAGACCGTCCGCTATACGCGCTTCGATACGTGCGGACATTGCGGCGGCTCGGGCTCCGTTTCGTCTGAGCATGCCCATACCTGCCCGAGCTGCGGTGGCCGCGGCCACATCGACGTCGACCTGTCCTTCCTGTTTGGTGCGGGCACGTTCCAGTCGGTCTGCCCCGAGTGCGGCGGTTCCGGTAAGGTCGTGGCAGATCCCTGCCCTGATTGCGGTGGTAGCGGTCGTACTCGCGTAACCTCCGAGCAGACGATTGAGTTTCCTGCCGGCACGCACGATGGCGACGAGGTCCGCATCCCCAACATGGGTCACGCCGGCACGAACGGCGCTTCGGGCGGCGATCTGGTCGGTCGTGCGCACGTCGAGGCCGAGCGCCTGGAGGGTAAGGCTCGCACCGGCTTCTACCTCATGGGCATTATCGCTCCGTTTTTGGTGCTGTCGGCCATCTCGGGCGTGTTCTCCGCCTTCGCCATGATGTGCTTCATTCCGTTTGCCATGGGCTTGTTCATGGTACTGTCGGACGGCGTGCTTCATCGCAGTCTGCTGTGGTGGAAACGCGGCGCGATGCAGTTTGCCAATGGATTTGCCAACGGTTTTATGTTCGCGCTCGTGTCGGTTTGGTTCGCGAGCTGCTCGCAGCGGGCCGTGCTTTCGCCGTACGGAATGCAATAACATCAAACCCTCTGTTTGCGCCCGGCCCAGCTTGGGTATAGGACGCACTGTGACAATAATGAAAGTTGGAAGGATTCGGTCGTGTCGGAAAATAGGGATTACTACGAGGTACTTGGCGTTGACAAGGATGCCGACGCGCGGACGATTAAACGCGCGTTTCTAAAGAAAGCCCGTACGGTACACCCGGATGTTTCGGACGACCCCGAGGCCGAGGCCAAGTTCAAAGAGCTCAACGAGGCCTATTCCGTTCTTTCCGATGAGCAGAAGCGTGCTAACTACGACCGTTACGGCACCGCGGACGGCCCCGGTGGCTCTGGCTATGTCGACATCAACGATATCTTTGGCGGCATGGGCATGGACGACCTGTTCTCGTCGTTCTTTGGCGGTGGCGCCGGTGGTGGCGCCCGTAGCCGTCGCGAGCGTCGTCGCGGTCGTGACATGGCCATCTCGCTTTCGGTGACGCTCGAGGAGGCGGCGCTCGGTTGTAAAAAGACGATCAGCTATGATCGCCTTGCTCCCTGCGAGGATTGCAACGGCACCGGTAAGGCCGAGGGTGCACAGGAAAAGCAGTGCAGCCGCTGCCACGGCACAGGCTATGTGACGACGGTCCAGCGTTCTTTCCTGGGCCAGGTTCAGTCCTCTTCGCCCTGTCCCGACTGCCACGGCGAAGGCACGGTCATCGATCATCCCTGCGAGACTTGTGATGGCCAGGGCCGCACGCCTTCGCACGAAAAGATCGACATCGATATTCCCGCCGGTGTTTCGACCGGTCGCCAGCTGCGCGTGAGTGGTTTTGGAGAGGCCGGCCTTCGTGGCGAGCCGTCTGGTGACCTGATCGTCAACGTGCGTGTCGCCGACCACGAGCGTTTTAAGCGTAATGGCGATGACCTGTATCTGGTGAGCGATATCTCGATTGCGCAGGCCGCGCTCGGTTGCGAGATTGAGGTCGAGGGCATTATGCCTGACGAGGTCGTCAAGGTGTGTGTCCCCGCCGGCACACAGTACGGTGACACCGTGAGCGTCAATAATTACGGCATGCCGCGAATCGGCGGCGGCGGTTCGCGCGGTCGTCTGGTCGTGCAGCTGCGCGTGGTCGTCCCCACCAATCTCTCCAACAAGCAGCGCGAGCTGCTTCGCGCCTTTGCCGACGAGATGGGCGATGACGTCGCATCCGGTAAGAAGTCGGTGACCGACCGTATCAAGAGTGCCCTCGACGACATCCTCGATTAAGGAGCCCGTGTGCTCGCACCCCATATTTCCGTCGTCAACCTCGGTTGTCGTGTCAACCGGGTTGAGTCTGACCGTATCACTGCCGATCTTATGCGCCTGGGCTTTGCGATGGTGGAGCCCCGGGACGCCGAACTGATCGTTATCAATACCTGTGCCGTGACGGGGGAGGCCGAGGCCAAGACCCGCAAGGCCGTCCGTCACGCCCTGGCCTATCCGGGCGAGCCTTACGTGCTCGTAACCGGCTGCGTCGTCAACCTGCATCCCGAGGAGCTGTTGGAACTCTCCGACCGCGTGATCGCCGAACCATCCAAGATTGACGTCGCCGAGCGCGTCTGCGGGGTGCTGGGTGTCGAATCCGATAGCGTGCCCGCCTGCAGCGATGGCGACGTGGTCGATGCGCTCGGCCGTTCGCGGCTGGGCGTGAAAATCCAGGATGGCTGCAATCACCGCTGCACCTATTGCATCGTGTGGAAGGCCCGCGGCCCCGAGCGTTCCGTACCCGTCGAGTCCGTGCTCGAACAGGTGCGTGAAGCCCAGGAGGCCGGCGTGCCCGAGGTCGTGCTGACCGGCGTGAACCTGGGTGCCTATGACGGCAAGAGCGCGACCGACGAACATGTCGAGATCGATGAGCTGCTCCAGGCCATCATGGAGCGCACCGAGATCGCCCACGTGCGCATCTCCTCGGTGGAGCCCATGGATATTTCCGAGCGCTTGCTCAAGGTGATGGCTCGCTATCCGAAGCGTATCGCGCCGTTTTTGCACCTGCCTGTGCAGTCTGGCTGCACGGCGACGCTGCATCGCATGGGCCGTCCCTATAGCGCCGAGGCGTTCGAGGACACGGTGCGCATGATTCGCGCTAACCTGCCCCAGGCGTCTCTTTCATGCGATGTCATCGTCGGTTTTCCTGGCGAGACGGACGAGGAGTTCGAGGAGTCGCTGGCGCTGTGCCGTCGCGCGGGCTTTTCGCGCATGCACGTGTTTCGCTATAGCAAGCGCCCCGGCACCCTCGCCGCCGACATGCCCGACCAGGTACCTCCTGAGGTCATGGCCGAACGCAGCCGTCGCATGCGTGCCGCCGCACAGGAGCTTGCGATCGCCGATGCCCGCCGCCGTGTGGGCACGGTCGAGCGTGCGGTGCTCGAGTATGGCGACAACCTGACGCTCGGCTCGTTCCATCATGCCCGTCTTGATGATACCTGTGGACTCACAGCCCCGTGCCTGCTCGATGTTGCTATCATCGGAATCGATGATTCCGGCTTGGTCCATGCACGCAGGGAGGTTCATGGAAGCCTCGAAGATTAGACTTACCGTTCCCGAGGGTATCGACCCCTCGCGCGTTTTGGGCGCCGGCGACGGCGTCCTTCGTGCACTCGAGAACTTGGTGCGCGCCCATGTGGTTGGCCGAGGTGACAGCATTGCCGTGAGCGGCGATCCGGACGAGGTTGAGCTGGTCGCGCGTTTTTTCGAACATGCCTTTCGTGAGGCCGCTGCCGGGCGCACGCTTTCTGCCGATGATGTCTCGCGCTGCCTGGCCGTTCTGCGTGACGGCGAGCATGATGCCTCGTCGCTGCGCGATGACGTGCTGCTATCGTATCGCGGCCGTGCGATTCGTCCTAAGACGCTCGGCCAAAAGCGCTACGTGGATGCCATTCGCTCGCATACCATCACGTTTGGCCTCGGTCCCGCCGGTACCGGTAAAACCTATCTGGCCATGGCACTCGCCGTTGCCGCGCTCAAGCGCCATGAGGTGGGCCGCCTGATCCTGACGCGCCCGGTTGTCGAGGCGGGGGAGAACTTGGGCTTTTTGCCCGGCACCCTCGAGGAAAAGATCGACCCGTATATGCGTCCGCTCTATGATGCCCTCTTTGACATGATGGATCGCGAACGCACCGATGAGCTTATGGAGCGTGGCGTTATCGAGATCGCCCCGCTCGCTTACATGCGTGGTCGAACGCTGAGTGATGCCTTTGTGGTGCTCGATGAGGCACAAAACACGACGCCCGAGCAGATGAAGATGTTCCTGACGCGCCTGGGTTTTAATTCCAAGTTCGTGATTACCGGCGACCTGAGCCAGCGTGACCTGGTGGGTCGTCGCGGCGGTCTTGCCGATATCGAAAGGATTTTGGGTCGCGTCGACGATGTGGCGTTTTCTCACCTGGAGCGCGCCGATGTGGTGCGTCATGCCCTGGTGGGCCGTATCGTTGAGGCCTATGATGCATACGACGACGCGCGCGAGCAGCGCGCGCACGATCGAAAGGAGTCCCGTTGAGTGTATTGATCAGCAACGATGCCGAGCTCGATACGCTGCTCGATGTCCAGGAGGTGGAGCACATCTGCGGAGTTGTGCTTGCCGCCGAGGGTGTTGAGCGTGAGGTCGAGATTTCCCTTTCGTATGTCGATGAGGACGAGATGCACGAGCTCAATCTTGAGTGGCGTGGCATCGATCGCACGACCGACGTGCTTTCGTTTGAATGCGACTCGGCCTTTGACGAGGACATTCCCGCCGACGAGACACTTGAGCTCGGCGATATTATCCTGGCCCCGCAGGTCATTGCCCGCCAGGCCCCTGGCTTTGGCAACAACCCCGCCGATGAGTGCCGACTGATGATCGTGCACGGAATGCTGCACCTGCTGTGTTACGACCACATCGAGGACGATGAGGCCGAGGTCATGGAGGCACGCGAGGATGCCATCCTGCGCGACCTGGCGCTTGAGCGCGGCGAGGACCCCAAACTCGTCCACGTCGGCCCCATAACCAATCATGCCCACGACTAGGAGCCGTCTATGATTCCCGGATCGAACAAGGACCATCCGTCCTTTTTAAAGTCGTTCTCATACGCCATGGAGGGCTTCGTCACCGCCGTCAAGACCGAGCGCAATATCAAGGTCATGCTCGTGGCGGGCGTGTGCACCGTCATTGCCGGCTGCATCGTGGGGCTTGATATTGCCGAGTGGGCTACGGTCATCATCTGCTGCGGCCTGGTGATTCACGGCGAGCTGTGCAATACCGCCATGGAGGCGATTGTCGACCTGGCGACCCAGGAGCTGCATCCGCTGGCCAAGCGCGCGAAGGATATTGCCGCTGCGTCTGTATACGTTCTTTCCATTACCGCCGCGATCGTGGGCTTGCTTGTCTTTGCCCACGCGCTCGACTTTATTTAGAAAGGGATTCCCATGTCCGTCAATATGCAGCCTACCGATGAGGTTTTGGATGACGAGGTCCTGGACGAGGCTGAAGGTGCCGCTTCGTTTGACGAGGTCGAGGAGTTCGACCCGTTTGAGGGTATGAGCGACGAGGAACTCGATGCCCTGTGTGACGAGGATGAGAGCCTCGCGGGTTTTGGCGACGTGGAACCCGGTTTTCGCAGTGGCTTTGTGGCCCTGGTCGGTCGCCCCAACGCCGGCAAGTCCACGCTGCTCAACGCCTGTTACGGCAAGAAGGTCGCCATTACCTCTCCGGTGGCCCAGACGACCCGCCGCCGTATGCGCGCCGTGGTCAACCGCCCCGGTTACCAGCTGGTCTTCGTTGACACGCCGGGTATCCACAAGCCCAAGGACGGCCTGGGCTCCGAGCTTAATAAGAGTGCCCTGTTTGAGCTCAATGACGTAGACGTCGTCGCGTTTCTGATCGACGCCACCAAACCCATCGGCAGGGGGGACGCCTGGGTCGCCGAGCGCGTCAAGAATGCCCGCTCCAAAAAGGTCCTGGTGCTCACGAAGGCCGACGAGGCCGACCCCGCACAGGTCATGGAGCAGCTTAAGGCAGCCCACGAGCTTATGGAATACGACGATGAGATCGTGACGTCGTCGGTCAAGAACTTCAACGTCGATGCGTTCATCGAGACCGTCGCTCACTTTTTGCCCGAGGGCCCGCGTTGGTTCCCCGAGGACATGGGCACCGACGCTTCCGATGAGACCCTCGTGGCCGAGTTTGTTCGCGAGAAGGTCCTGCGTCGCACCCGCGACGAGATCCCTCACTCCGTGGGCGTTATCTGTGACGCGCTCGAGCAGACTAAGAAGGTCCTGCGCGTGCACGCCACGATTTACGTCGAGCGCGAGGGGCAGAAGGGCATCATCATCGGCAAGGGCGGCGAGATGATCAAGCATATCGGCATCGATGCCCGTCGTGACCTTGAGCGTATCTTTGGCACCCAGGTCTTTTTGGAGCTCGACGTGAAGGTCAAGGCCGGCTGGCGCGATGACGAGGCGCAGATCCGCCGCTTTGGCTATAACGCCGAAGATTAAGCCTCGGCGTTCATGGCTGGCTCTCGCACATATCGCACAAAAGTGCTCGTCCTCGACAAGACGAAGCTCAAGGAAACCGACCTGATCTTGACGATGCTCGATGAGCGGGGGCGGCAGGTGCGTGCCGTGGCCAAGGGCGCACGTAAGCCTGGCGGTCGCCTTGCGGCCCGCTGCGAGCTTTTCTGTACCGTCGATATGCTGCTCGCGCATGGGCGGTCGCTCGACGTGGTTTCTCAGGCGGAGCTTATGGAGGCGCCGCTCGGTGCTGCTCCTGACTACGAGACGACCTGTGCCGCCAGCGCGATTGCCGAGGTTGCGCGCGCGTGCTCGTTCGAGGATGCCGAGGATCCATTTACCTTTGCCATCACGCAGCGGGCGCTCACGCTTGTCGGCAGCGGGTTCGACTCGGCACATATGGACCTGCTCGTGGCGGCCTTTGTCTTTAAACTGCTGTCGCACGTTGGCTACCGACCCGATTTTTCGGCATGCGTGCTGTGCGGAGACCCCATGCTGTCGTATTTTTCGCCCCAGGCGGGCGGGCTTCTGTGCGGGTCGTGCGCCTCGAGCGTGCCTGGCGCCGAGTTGGTCTCAACCGGCGAGGTTGTATGGCTGCGCGCTCTGATGTCCATGACGTTCGATGCCCTTATGGACGAGCGGATCGATCCGCATACGGCTGCTTTTTTGCTGGGGCTTTCGCATGTTTGGGCCGCCACACACGCCGATCAGCGGCTCCGTGCGATGGAATTCATGTTGGGTCGGTGATGATGCGCAGGCGCGCGTCGCTTGTGGTAACATACCGACCTGTTGGTACCTCGACCTTGGATGTTCGCTCCACCGGCGACTTCCCAGTCCGAGGCGAATAGAGTCGTCCCCGGGCGACGCGAAATGAAAGGTGAAACAATGACTGTTTCCAAAGAGCGCAAGGCGGAGCTGACCGCCCAGTTCGGTAACTCCCCGGTCGATACCGGTAACCCCAAGGTTCAGGTCGCCATCCTGTCCGAGCGCATCAAGGAGCTGACCGAGCACATGAAGTCCCACCAGAAGGACTTCCACACTCGTCGTGGCCTGCTCATGCTCGTCGGCCGTCGTCGTCGTCTTCTCTCCTACATCAAGAAGAACGACATCGTCGAGTACCGTGAGCTCATCAAGGCTCTGGGCATCCGCGACAACATCCAGTAAGGATTTGTACATGCTAAGAGCGTCCTGCGCAGCGGGGCGCTCTTTTTGTGTAAGGGCGTGAACAATCACGCTCTGAAGCGTGGCGGGGGCAGGGGGCCCGCGTCACATGAGAAGCCCGCAGGCAAGGGGCCTGTGGGGTAAAGGAGAACAATGACACTCGTATCCAAGACCTTTGAGCTGTACGGCAAGACCTACACCTTCGAGTCCGGCGAGCTTGCCAAGCAGGCCACCGGCGCTTGTCTGGTCAAGCAGGGTGACACCACGATGCTCGATACCGTGGTCGTCTCCAAGGAGCGCAAGAATTACGACTTCTTCCCGCTGACCGTCGACTTCAACGAGAAGATGTACGCTGCCGGCCGTATCCCGGGTGGTTACCTCAAGCGCGAGGGCCGTCCCAGCGAGAAGGCCACGCTCACGGCTCGTATGATCGACCGCCCGATCCGCCCGAGCTTCCCGGACGGCTTCCGCAACGAGGTGCACATCGTCGCCACCTCGCTCGTTGCCGATCAGGTTAACCCCTTCGACGTCATCAACGTCATGGGCGCCTCTCTGGCTATGACGCTCGGCGGCGTGCCCTTCGAGGGTCCGCTTGCCTGCGTGCGCATCGGCCGCAACGTGGAGACCGGCGAGTTTATCGTCAACCCCACCTATGAGGAGCGCGAGAACTCCGACCTGGACCTGGAGCTGGGCGGCTCTGCCGACTTCATCTCGATGGTCGAGGCCGGCGCCGAGGAGATCTCCGAGGACGACATGCTCGCCGCTATGAAGTTTGGTCAGGAGGCCCTCGCTGCCTTCTGCCAGGCCCAAGACGAGTTCGTTGCCGAGTGGGAGCAGGTCAACGGCGCTATCGTCAAGAAGGAGTACCCGCTCGACCAGCCCGTCGAGGAGGTCCAGGAGCGCATCTTCGCCCACTACGACGAGATGGCCGCTGCCCTGCGCGACGCCGACAAGCTTTCCCGCATCGGCAAGGTCGAGGCTCTGAAGGAGTCCATCCGCGCCGAGTTCACCGACGAGGAGCAGGCCGCATGGGAGCGCGAGATCCCCGTGGCGCTCAAGAAGCTCGAGAAGAAGGCCATGCGCACCATGGTCGTCGAGACCGGCGAGCGCGTCGACGGCCGTGCCGCCGACGAGATCCGTCCCATCATGGTGAAGGACAACTACCTGCCGCTCGTTCACGGCTCCGGCCTGTTCCAGCGTGGTCAGACCCAGGTGCTCTCCGTCCTGTCGCTCGGTATGCTCAACGAGGGCCAGCGTCTGGATACCATTGAGCCCACCGAGGGCAAGCGCTACATGCACCACTACAACTTCCCGCCGTTCTGCACCGGTGAGACCGGCCGCATGGGCAGCCCCAAGCGCCGCGAGATTGGTCACGGCAACCTGGCCGAGCGCGCTCTGCTCCCGGTGCTTCCCGATGAGAACGAGTTCCCCTACGCCATCCGTGTGGTCTCCGAGGTCATGGAGTCCAATGGCTCCTCTTCGATGGCTTCGACCTGCGGCTCCACGCTCGCCCTTATGGACGGCGGCGTGCCCATTAAGCGCCCGGTCTCCGGTATCGCCATGGGCCTGATCCAGGAGGAGGGCAAGACCGTGGTCCTGTCCGACATCCAGGGCCTCGAGGACTTCCTGGGCGACATGGACTTTAAGGTCACTGGCACCACCGAGGGCATCACCGCCCTGCAGATGGACAACAAGGCCACCGGCCTCACCTTCGACATCTTGGCCCGCGCCCTGCAGCAGGCCAAGGAGGGTCGCGCCTTCATCCTGCAGAAGATGCTCGATGTGATCCCCGAGCCGCGTCATACCACGCGCAGCACCGCTCCGCGCATCGTCTCCATCCAGGTTCCGACCGATAAGATCCGCGACGTCATCGGTTCCGGCGGCAAGGTCATCCGCGGCATCCAGGACGAGACCGGCGCTTCGGTTGACATCCAGGAGGACGGCACCGTCTTTGTCGGCGGTACCGGCGAGTCCGTCGATCAGGCCGTCGAGCGCATCAAGCTCATCATCAAGGTTCCCGAGCCGGGCGAGGAGTACACCGGTCGCGTGGTCTCCATCCAGCCCTTCGGCGCCTTCGTGAACCTGCTGCCCGGTAAGGACGGCCTGCTGCACATCTCCCGCGTCGCCAAGGGTCGCGTGGAGAAGGTTGAGGACGTCCTCAACGTGGGCGACGAGGTCAAGGTCGTCGTCATCGAGGTCGACGATCGCGGCAAGATCTCGCTCGATCGTCTCGACAAGCCCGAGGCCCCGGCTCGCGCCGAGGGTGCCTCCGAGGGCGACGGCGAGCACTTTCAGCGTCGCGAGCGTCCGCGTCGCGAGCGCTCCGAGCGCAGCGACCGTCCGCGCCGTCCTGGCGACAACGGAGGCCGCAAGCCCCGCCGTCACCACGACGCCGAGTAACAGCAACACATAAGCAGCTCAACAAGGGCGACTCCACCTGGAGTCGCCCTTTTGCTATTCCCGGCGGGGTCCGCGGGTAAAGTTTCCTGCTCTACAGTCCTGCTCACGACGGAGGCCACATTTAGTGGCCTCCTGTTCGTGCGGAACTCGCGATAAACTTTACCCGCGGACCCCGCCGGGAATAGCAAAAGGTCTGGTTGGTGCGGGTTACGATTTTGTCAGACAGTCTATTCAGTTATTTGAATTCAGATCTTTTGACAATCGCATGCGCGTCATTGCCCCAGATAAAACCGACCAAAATAAAGCTGTCCTATTTTGGCAGGTCTGGTCTCAGCGGGCCCGGCACGGGCTAAGTTTATCGCGAGTTCCGCACGCAAAGGAAAGCACTTAATGTGCTTTCCGTCTTGCGCAGGACTGTAGAGCAGGAAACTTAGCCCGTGCCGGGCCCGCTGAGACCAGACCGGCGGGATAGACCGGTTCAGATGGGGCTTTGATGCATGGGTGGTCTGTTGTTGTGCAAATGGGTATCATACTGTGGTTACTGCATCGACTCCGTGATGCATGTTTGTACGTTCCCGGCGGTCGGTTTGCCAGAAGCGCCCTGCCGGTTGTTCCAGACCCGTTTCGAAGAAAGGAAACAACACTCACCTATGGCAGCTAAAAAATCATCTCCCTTGAAGATCATCCCGCTCGGCGGCCTTGATGGCATCGGCAAGAACATGACGGTCTTCGAGTGCGGCGACGACATGGTGCTCGTCGACGCTGGCCTCATGTTCCCCGACGACTCGCAGCCCGGTATCGACCTGGTGCTTCCGGATTACACCTACGTTCTGGAGAACGAGGAAAAGCTCCGCGGCATCATCGTCACTCACGGCCACGAGGACCACACCGGTTCGCTTCCGTATCTGCTGCAGGACCTCAACAACAAGGTGCCCATCTTCTCGAGCAAGCTGACGCTCGGCTTTATCGAGGGCAAGCTCTCCGAGTTCCGCATTCGTGCACCCAAGTTTCGTGAGGTCAAGGGCGGTAGCCACGTCAATCTCGGTGGCATCTCGCTCGACTTCTTCTCGATGACGCACTCCATCCCGGGCGCTCTGGGCGTGTTCATCCGCACCAACCAGGGTACCGTTATGCACACCGGCGACTTTAAGCTCGACCAGACGCCCATCGACGGCGTCACGCCCGACTATGCCGCTATCAGCCGCTTTGCCAAGCAGGGCATCGACCTGCTGCTGTCCGACTCCACCAACGCCACGGTCCCCGGCTTTACCAAGTCCGAGGCCGAGGTTGGCCCCAATCTGCTGCATGCCATCAAGAATGCTCCGGGCCGCGTGTTCGTCGCGTCGTTCTCGAGCCACATCCATCGTCTGCAGCAGATCTGCGACGCTGCCCGCAAGTGCGGCCGCAAGGTCGTCGTGACCGGTCGTTCCATGCTCACCAACACCCGCGTGGCGCGCGAGCTCGGTTATCTCAACATTGATGATGCCGATATCATCGATGCCTTCGATATCGACAACCTTCCCGACGACAAGATCGTCGTCATGTGCACTGGTTCGCAGGGCGAGCCTCTGTCGGCCCTTTCGCGCATGGCCAACGGCGAGCACAAGACCCTCTCCATCCACGAGGGCGATACCGTCATCCTCTCGGCAACGCCGGTCCCCGGTAACGAGAAGGCCGTTCAGCAGGTCGTCAACAGTCTCGCCAAGCTTGGCTGCGACGTGTGGGATAAGAACCGCGCCCTCGTTCACGTCTCGGGTCACGGTAGCCAGGAGGAGCTCAAGCTCCTGATGGCCATGGCCAAGCCCACCTACTTTATGCCGGTCCACGGCGAGGCCGTGCATCTGCGCGCCCATGCTCAACTTGCACGCAAGATGGGCCTCAAGGAAGATCATATCTTTATCCTCGACAACGGTGACACGCTCGAGATGCGTGGCGGTATCGTCAAGCGCGGTACGCCCGTCGAGTCTGGCGTCGTCTACGTCGACGGACTGCGCATCGGCGATACCGACCCCATCGTCCTGCGCGATCGTCAGAAGCTTGCCAACGACGGTATGGTCACGGCTGTCGCTATCGTTTCGCTCAAGCACAAGAAGATCGAGGCCATCGAGTTCTCGGGCCGCGGCGTCTCCTTTGCCATCGACGACCAGTTCTCCGAGGACGCCTCGGCATCCATCATGAAGACGATCGAGAAGGGCAAGTTCAGCTTTACGAGCAGCGGTTCCGATGCCATTCGTAAGGCCGTGCGTGACTCGCTCTCTAACTTTATCTGGAGCCGTACGCGCACTCGTCCGATGATCATCCCGGTCGTCATGGAGGTTTAGTTTGGCGCGCGGATCTGCACAAAACGCCAAAGGCAATAAAGCCAACAACCAACCGGCATCTGCTAAGGGTGCCGGTTCCCATCTTCGTGCCAATAAGGGCCACGAGGCCGATTTCGACGATTTTGAGCCCCTGGTCGAGCCTTCGGCCAACCGCGATATCGCCGGCGTGGTCATTGCCGTTTTGGCGATTGCGTCCTTCATTGCCGTGATTTCGCCAGCGACCGCACCCGTTACGGCTGCGGTTGCCGGTTTCTACCACCTGGGCTTTGGTCTGGGCGCCTACGTGCTGCCGATCGTCATTTTGCTGTTTGCCGCCACGCTCTTTTTAGGCGAGGATTCGCCGCTCAACGTGCGCTCTGTTGCGGGCGGCGCTGTGGTCTTTATCGCCGTCGTCTCCATTCTTTCGCTGATGGTGCCGGGTACGAGCGACTCGTGCGACCTTATGTTCACGCCGCAAAACCTGTCCGCCTCGGGTGGCTACATCGGTGCGTTTATTGCGAGTGCGCTGCAGAATGCCCTGGGTAAGCCTATCGCGATGGTGGTCCTGTTGGGTCTGGCCGTCGTTGGCTTTGTCATCATCGGCTTTTCGGTGGGCGGCGTTTTGCGCTCTGCCCGCGACCGTGCGGCCGATTTTGCCGAGCGCCGTCGTGCCGATGTAAACGCGAGTCCGTGGGGTGACGACGAAGCCCTGTCGGTGCCCGGCGTTGCCCGTCCGCACCTGAGCATTCTTCGTCAAAAGGGCTCCGATGCTGCTGTGACCACGGTCATGGGCAACGATGCGGACCAGGTTCTGGACGATGACGACGAAGACGAGGATCCGTTTGTCGACGTGTCCGATGTCGTGGAGGCCGAGCGCGCTAAGACCACGCTGCTCCCGCGCCGTCACGCTAAGAAAGGTAAGACGGCTCCCAAGCTCAATACGAGTGAGCCCGACCCGTCTTGGTCCGAGAGCGAGATTGAGCTTACCGAGGGTGATGACGAGGATGACGAGTCCCCGCTCGAGACTGCTAAAACCACCTTGCTGCCGCGCCGCCATGCCAAGCGCGGCCAAGTGACCGGTCAGCTTTCGATGGAGGACGATCCGGACAAGGTCGACGAGTCCGAGCCGCCGTTCGCTGTTAATCCCGTCTCGGCCGCCCCTCAAATTCCTGATTTCCTCAAGCATCCCAAGGTTGCCGATGCGTCTGTCGCGGGCGCTGCCGAGGCGTCTACTTCGAGCGATGGGGGAGCGGACAATGCCTCCGCGGATAACGAGGGCGAAGAAGAGGACGGCCTTAAGCTTCCGCCGCTCGAAATCCTGCATGCAAACCCTCAGTCCGCTTCCGCCGCGTCTTCGGACAAGGAGCTGGAACAGACCGCCGAGTCGTTGCAGTCAACGCTGCTTGAGTTTGGCCGTAGCGCTCGCGTCGTCGGCTGGATTGCCGGTCCCACGGTGACGACCTTTAAGCTGCAGCCCGGCGAGGGCGAGCGCGTGAGCAAGATTTCGAGCCTTGAGGACGACATCGCACTGTCGCTTGCTGCACAGTCCGTGCGTATCTTTGCGCCGATTCCCGGCACCTCGCTCGTGGGTATCGAGATTCCCAATCGCAAGCGTCAGAACGTCAACTTGGGCGACGTGTTGCCCTATGTTAAGGGCGGTCCGCTCGAGCTTGCTATCGGCCGCGATGCAGAGGGCACGCCGGTCGTCGCCGACCTCGCTAAGATGCCCCACCTGCTGATCGCCGGTACCACGGGTTCTGGTAAGTCGGTCATGATCAACTCCATCATCACGACTCTGCTCATGCGCGCCCTTCCCGAGGACGTTCGCTTGATCATGGTCGACCCCAAGCGCGTCGAGCTCGCAGGCTATAACGGCCTGCCGCATCTTTACGTGCCCGTAGTGACCGAGCCCAAGCAGGCCGCGAGTGCCTTGCAGTGGGCGGTTTCCGAGATGGAGCGCCGCCTGAAGGTCTTCGAGCGCCTGAACGTGCGCAAGATTTCGACCTATAACGAAAAGCAGGCCGCCGGCGAGTTTGAGCATTACGATAACCCGCCGCAAAAGATGCCCTACCTGGTCATCATCATCGACGAGCTCTCGGACCTGATGATGGTTGCCGGCAAGGACGTCGAGGCATCGATTGTGCGTATCGCCCAGCTGGGCCGTGCCGCCGGTATCCACCTTATCGTGGCGACTCAGCGTCCGAGCTCCAACGTGGTGACGGGTCTCATCAAGGCAAACATTACCAACCGCATCGCCTTCAACGTCGCAACGGGCATCGACTCCCGCGTCATCATCGACCAGATGGGTGCCGAAAAGCTCACCGGCTTGGGTGACATGCTGTTCTCAAAGGTCGACTGGGGCAAGCCCCGCCGTATCCAGGGCTGCTTTGTTTCGGATGATGAGATCAACGAGATTGTCGAGTTCGTCAAGTCGCAAAGCGAGCCCGACTACCATGAGGAGATCCTGTCGGCTGTGGCACCTGCCTCCATGTCCATGGCAGGTGGCGGCGGCATCGTTCGTACCGGCGTTGCCGAGCCTCAGGACGACGATCCGCTTATTTGGGAAGCCGCTCATATTGTGGTGGAATCGCAGCTGGGCTCCACATCTGGCCTGCAGCGCCGCCTGAAGGTTGGCTATGCGCGCGCCGGGCGTATTATGGACATGCTGGAAGAAAAGGGTGTCGTCGGTCCGCCCGACGGTTCCAAGCCGCGCGAGGTCCTGCTGGATGAAGAAGGCCTTGCCGCGCTGGAATCCGTCGACGCCGAGATGGCACGTGAAGATCGTGAGTTTGGAGGATTCTGATGGCTGCACGCTTTGGTGACATGCTGCTCGAGCAGCGTCGCCGAATGGGCCTTTCCATTCAGCAGGTCGCCAACACCATCAAAATCAGGCCGCAGATCATCGAGTTTTTCGAGAATGGCAATTTTGCATCGATGCCTCCGCGCGGCTATGCGCAGGGCATGATTTCGAGCTATGCGCGCTTTTTGGGCCTCAATCCGCGGGAGGTCGTCAACGCTTATTTTGACGATCTGATGGCGTATGAGCGCGAGACGTCGCAGCAGGGTGGTCGTTTTCAGGACGCCGCCGGCTACGTCAATTCGCGTTCCTCGGTCGACAACGGCCGCTTCCTGATGGTTCAGGGCGGGCGTTCGACGCGTTATGGCCAGCGCCCTCAGCAGGCTGGCTATGTTACCGAGACGGGCTCGAGCGAGGATATTCGTTCCCAGCGCGATCGTTTTCGCAGCACGCCGGTGCCCGAGGAGCGCGCACTCCCCGCTGCCCGCGGTGTCGCACGAGACCCTCGTGTGGGCTATGGCGATGGTGGTTATTCCGATCGCGGGTACCGTGGCGTTTCTTCCGGTCGCCCGCGCGGCGGCTATGCAGACGCCGATACTACGCAGGTGACGCCTCGCCTTCGATCCCAGTCGCAGCCTTATAGCCAGCGCTCCATAGCGCCTCGCTCGGGCCAGCGCAACTACCAGGGTCGCGGCGAGCTCGCCTCCCGCTCGGGCCAGCGCAATATGCAGCGTCAGGGTAGTTATCGCGGTCGTTCCGACAATAACCGCGGTCGTATGCCCCAAGGCACCGGTCGCGGTGGTTCCAATCGTGGACGCGGCGGTGGGCGTGCTCCCCAGAACAACGGTCTCGATCCTCGTATCGTTTACGCCGGTATCGGTGCCGTGGCGCTGCTGCTGATCGTGCTCATCGTGGTGCTCCTGCGTGGCTGCGGCTCCTCGGCGCCCGAGTCGACGCCCGAGACGCCCGTTGCCACAAAGACAACGACTAAGAAGTCTTCCAAGAAGACCGAATCCGTCGATGAGGATGAAGATACCGATGAGACGACGGACGAGTCGACCGATTCGGACGCCGCCAACACGAAGGCCAAGAAGGAGGAGAGCGAGGTCACAAAGGTCAAGATCTCCGTTGCCAAGGGCAAGACTGCTTGGATTGAGGTCAAGGTTGATGGCAAGTCTGTCTATGGCGCCCAAGCGACCGGTCCCTTTGAGCAGGAATATGCGCCTGAGTCCTCGATCGAGATCACCACGTCCAAGCCTTCCGATGTCACCGTTACCAAGAACGGCGAAAAGGTCCGCTACGACACTAAGACGTCGGGCGTCGCACGCGTGACGATCACCGTTCCCAAGAAGGAGACGACCGACGCCGAGGACGGCGAGACCACTGACGGTACCGATGATGCTAACAGTGCGGATGGAACCGACGCCCAGTCCTCGGACGGCAACGATTCCGCCACCGACGGTCAAACGACGACCGATTCTACCGACTATTCGTATGACAGCTACTAAGCCGCTCGTAAGCGAAAGGATTAACCATGGCTAAAGATTCCAGCTTCGACGTCGTGTCCGAAGTCAATATGCAGGAGGTCGACAATGCCTTCCAGCAGACCACGCGCGAGATTTCCCAGCGCTATGACCTGAAGGACTCTGGTGCCACCATCGAGCTTTCGAAGGGCGACAAGCTCTTTACGATCAACGCCCCGGCCGACTTTGTCTCCAAGCAGATCATCGATGTCCTGAGCTCCAAGCTCATCAAGCGCGGCATCGATCTTAAGGCCGTGTCCTGGGATGCGCCTCAGGCTGCATCGGGCGGTACCGTGCGCGTGCTCGGTCATATCGTCGAGGGTATCGACCAGACGACCGCCAAGAAGATCAATAAGGACATCAAGGATCAGAAGCTTAAGGTCAAGGTGACGATTGAGGCCGACAAACTGCGTGTTTCCTCTGCTTCCAAGGATGCGCTGCAGACCGTGATCCAGTTCCTGCGCGACCAGGACTACGGTCAGCCGCTGCAGTTCACCAACTACCGCTAATTCTTTCGAAAGGACCGCTCTCCAACATGGATACTCCGTTGGGCTCCGTACTCTATATCACCCTCGGGTGCGCCAAGAACGAGGTCGATACCGACCGTATGCGTTCGCTGCTGTCCGCCGCAGGCTACGAGGAGGCATTCGATCCACAGGATGCCGATATCGCCATCGTCAATACGTGCTCGTTCCTTGCCTCTGCAACGTCCGAGAGCATCGAGACCACGCTTGAGCTTGCCAATGAGGTGCAGGACGGCGTTCGTTCCTGCCCGATCGTCATGTGCGGCTGCGTGCCGTCACGCTACGGCGACGACCTGCCCGACGAGCTGCCCGAGGTCGCGGCCTTTGTGAAGGCCGACGAGGAAGACGGCATCGTGGCGGTCATCGATGATGTGCTGGGCGTGGAGCGCGAGATTGCCGCCTATATTCCGCAGGTCAAGCGCACCGTCGAGGGCGCTGTCGCCTACGTCAAGATCTCCGATGGCTGCAATCGTTTTTGCAGCTTCTGCATGATCCCGTATATCCGCGGTCGTTATCACTCGCGCAATGCCGAGAACATTATCTCCGAGGTGCGCGACCTGGTCGCCGGTGGTGTGCGCGAGATCGTACTGATCGGTCAGGACACGGGCATCTGGGGTACTGACTTTGCGGATGAGGGCGTCTCCGAGGGCTCGCCGCGCAATCTGGCGCAGCTGCTGCAGGCCGTTGCTGAGGCGGTGCGTCCTCATAACGTGTGGGTCCGCGTACTCTACCTGCAGCCCGAGGGCATGACCGACGAGCTTATCGAGACCATTCGCGATACGCCCGAGGTGCTGCCCTATATCGATATTCCTGTGCAGCACTGCGACGCGCGCATCCTCAAGGCCATGCGCCGCTCCGGTTCGCGCCAGGAGCTCGAGGACCTGTTCCGTGACCTGCGCGAGCGTATCCCCGGTATCGTGATTCGCTCCACGGCCATGGTCGGTTTCCCGACCGAGACCGACGACGAGTTCCGCGATCTTATCGACTTTATGGACACCGTCGGCTTTGACTACACGAGCGTCTTTGCCTACTCGCAGGAGGAGGGCAGCCTAGCCGCCAAGATGGAGGGCCAGGTCGACGAAGATGTTGAGCTCGAGCGCGCCCAGGAGGCCATGGATCTGGCCGAGTCGCTCGGCTTTGCCGCGACTGCCGCGCACGTGGGCGAGCGCGCCCAGGTGATCGTCGACGGTATCGAGGAGACCGAGGACGGTGCCGAGCTCATCGGACATGCCTGGTTCCAGGCGCCCGATTCCGATGGTGCGGTGCATCTGGATGCCAGCGAGGCATCTGTGGGCGATATTCTGACGGTCGAGTTTACCGATAGCTTCTGCTACGAGCTTATCGGTCATGTTGTGGAGTAGGAGAGCGTCGTGGTTAACGAGAGCAATAAGGAACTGACGAGTGTCTGGACGCCCGCCAACATCGTGACGTGCGTGCGCATCGTCTTTATTCCGGTGTTCATGATTGTGTCGGCGCTGTCTCACACAAGCGTTGCCGGTACGGATTGGAGCACCTTCGACGGACCGCTCGCCGCCGCCGCCTTTATTCTGTACGTCATCCTGTCGTGCACCGATAAGGTTGATGGCTACCTTGCTCGTTCACGCAACGAGATCACCGACTTCGGTAAGTTCCTGGATCCCATCGCCGATAAGTTGCTCGTGTTCTCGGCGCTGCTTCTGTTCTTGGATTTTGGCACCGTAACCGTGTGGTCCGTGTTCATCATCCTGTTCCGCGAGCTGCTGGTGAGCGCCCTGCGCATGGTCGCGAGTGCGGCCGGTGTGGTCGTTGCCGCCGATAAGCTCGGCAAGTACAAGACGGCGACTACGATGGTTTCCATCTGCGGCTACCTGTGCGTCTTTGCGATGGCCGGCTTGCACCTTGGCCCGGTGGCGCTGACGCTCGGTATTTACTCGGTGTCGCGCTTCCTGTACGCCGTGGCCGTTATCCTGACCGTTATCTCGGGCGCTCAGTACTTCTGGAACTGCCGCAAGATTGTCTTTTCGGTCTAGGTCCTGGTAGGCATGACGGAATCATTTGAGCAGATTGCCGCGCACAATGAAGAGCTCGCACGCGATATTGTCGAGCGTGCAACCGTTCGTGGTGTGACGGTTTCGACGGCTGAATCTCTGACAGCGGGCATGATCGCCTCGACGATCGCCGATATTCCCAGTGCCTCGGCGGTACTGCGCGGTGGTGCGGTGACGTACTGCGACGAGATTAAGCATCGCGTGCTCGGCGTTGAGCAAGAGACGCTCGACCGCTATACCGCGGTGTCGTATCAGACGGCGCGCGAGATGGCTGCCGGTTCGCTGGAGCTGTACCAGAGCGATATTGCCGTGAGCGCGACGGGCTATGCCGGCCCCGGTGGAGGCACCGAGGACGATCCGGCTGGCACTTTTTATATTGGCTGGGCGTATCGCTCGGCCGATGGGGGAGTGCCGGTCGTGGACTCCATTCGTTGTCACTATGAGGGCGATCGTTCGTGTGTTCGTGCCCATGCGGTCGCGGAGGCACTGGGTCGCATTGTCTGCGTGCTCAATTCTATGGAATAGACGTGTTTTAAGGGGCCTCCGGGCCCCTTAATTGTGGAGATAGGGACCTCTGGCGAATTTGCTCTTTGTGCAGGTAGTTGGCGTATTCTTCCTCGTCATGCTTTGTTTGGTTTACCTGCGGTCAAGTTTTTGGTCAGTGTTTGGTCGGCGTTTGGTTGGGTTTTGGAAAGGTCGGCTGCATATGATTTATCTGAACGGTTGACCACGAACAGCCGTTCGTTTATTATCGATGCAGGTTGTTAAGAGGAGGGCTATTCATGGCCAAGAATTCAGGTCCCGTACGTACCGTTCATGCTCGCACGACGGGTAAAGAGCGCGATGAGATGATCGCCACCACCAAGGCCGAGATCGAGAAGAAATTCGGTCAGGGTTCTATCATGAGGTACGGCGACGGTGGTCCCGAGCTCGAGGTCGAGGCCATTCCCACGGGCGCCCTGGCCCTCGATGCCGCTCTGGGCATCGGCGGCGTGCCGCGCGGCCGTATCGTCGAGATTTACGGCCCCGAGTCCTCCGGTAAGACAACGCTTTCGCTCGAGATTTTGGCAGAGGCCCAGGCTATGGGCGGCGTCGTGGCATTTATCGATGCCGAGCACGCGCTCGATCCCACGTATGCCGCACGTATCGGCGTGGACATCGATGAGGTCCTCATTTCCCAGCCCGATACGGGCGAGCAGGCGCTCGAGATCGTCGACATGCTCGTGCGCTCTGGCGCCATCGACGCCATCGTCGTCGACTCTGTCGCCGCTTTGACCCCGCGTGCCGAGATCGAGGGCGAGATCGGTGATACTACGGTCGGCCTTCAAGCCCGTCTGATGAGCCAGGCGCTCCGTAAGCTCGCCGGCTCACTCGCCAAATCTAAAACGACCTGTATCTTCATTAATCAGTTGCGCGAGAAGATCGGCGTCATGTTCGGCAACCCCGAGACTACGACGGGCGGCCGCGCCCTCAAGTTCTTCTCGTCGGTGCGCATCGATATTCGCCGCATCGACAGCATCAAGCTCAAGGACGAGGTTATCGGCAATCGCGTGCGTGCCAAGGTCGTTAAGAACAAGGTGGCCGCTCCGTTCCGATCTGCCGAGTTCGACATCATGTACGGTACGGGCATCTCTAAGGAGGGCTCGATTCTGGACATGGCCGTCGAGTGCGGTATCTGCAAAAAGATGGGCTCTTGGTTTGCTTACGGTGAGGACAAGCTCGGTAATGGTCGCGAGGCCGCTAAGGCCTTCCTGCGCGAACACCCCGATTGTGCTGACGAGATCGAGCATAAGGTTCGCCTCGCCTGCGGCCTTGAATTCGATGACGATGCTCCGTCCGAGGTCGAGCTGACCGATCAGCCCGAAACTGAGGAGTTCGATGAGCTTTACGCCATCGATGGCTCCGCGATGCTCGATGATGACGACGAGTAGCGGATGCCCTCATGTCGTATACGGTGACCGAGGCCACGGTCGTCTTTCCCGATAAGAAGGCGGCCTCCTCGTTCTCGAGTGGGTATGCATCAAAAAAGCCTTGTGCACATATCGACTGTGAGCTCGAGGGTGGTTTTGATCGATCCATCTGGATTCCTGTTCGTGTCGCGCGCCTGTTCCTTAAAAATCGCCCCGATCTTCCCTGCGATTGGGATGAGTTTCGCGAGGCGGTACAGCTCATTGAGCGTAAATGCGCGCTTACCATGGTGACTGAGATGACGTCGCGCCGCGACCATGCCACGGGTGAGGTCCGTGACAAGCTGGCTCGTTACGGATTTCGCCAGCCCGCAATTGAATTCGCCGTCCAGCGTGCCACTGAGTATCGCTTTTTAGATGAGAATCGCTTTTGTTCGTACTTTATCGAGGAACGCAAACGACGCGGCTGGGGACAGCGCAAGATTGAGACCGAGCTCAAGCGCCGCCATGTCGTACTCGATGATATCCCCGGCTATCCCGAGGATTATTTTGCCGTGGAGGACGACTTGGCTCGCGCGTCGGCTTTGCTCGCAAAGCGTCGTATTCCCGAGACACGTGGATTCGAAAAGCTCGTCCGGTTTTTGATGGGCAAGGGATTTTCGTACCGCATCGCCGCCGATGCCGTTAAGGCGCGTCTCGATGCCGAACGTGAGGAATGTGCAGTTTAGACACATGTGTTTTGCGTACCTGCCGTTCGCCGCGTTTTAGCCGCCGTACTGGGTCCATTTATTTGACAGTTGTTGCGGTTCAACGTACGATAAACACTGTCATTTGCTTTGTGATATGTGCTCATCTTTGATGAGTTTGTTTATATGTTTATCTGTATCCGACCCGCATAAGCTGCGCCCATATTACTCAAATGTCGCGAGCCGTTCGCAAGGACGGTTCGCTTTGTTGTGTAACGAATCCATAAAAAGGAGTGAGCATGCCTATCATCGCAGCGCTCGTTGGCATCGTTTTGGGTGCCATCGCCGCCATTGCCTACATGCGCACCGCCAAGCAGGGTAGTCTTCACGAGGCCGACGAAAAGATCCAGTCGGCACACGCACAGGCTGAGTCCCTAATCGGTGATGCAAAGCGTCAGGCCGAGACCCTCAAAAAAGAGGCTCTGCTTGAGGCCAAGGAAGAGATTATCAAGAATAAGCAGGCTGCCGAGGCCGAGGACAAGCAGCGTAAGAGTGAGATTCGTACGCTCGAGAACCGCGTGATGCAGCGCGAGGAGTCCCTCGATCGCCGCAACGATGCCCTCGACAAGCGCGAGCATCAGCTGTCCAGCCAGGCTGGCCAGGTTGAGAAGCGCTCCCGCGAGCTTGAGGAGCTCTGCGCCAAGCAGACTTCGGAGCTCGAGCGCATCGCCGACCTGACCCGCGAGGACGCTCACAAGGAGCTCCTCGACAAGGTTCGCGGCGAGGTTACCCACGAGGCCGCCACGATCATCCGTGAGTCCGAGCAGCAGGTTCGCGCCGAGTGCCACAAGACCGCTCAGGAGATCTTGTCCCTGGCGATTCAGCGCTGCGCCGCCGACCACACCGCCGAGGTTACCGTTACCTCTGTGCACATTCCTTCCGATGACCTCAAGGGTCGCATCATCGGCCGCGAGGGTCGCAACATCCGCACCTTCGAGCAGGTTTCTGGCGTCAACCTCGTGATCGATGATACGCCTGAGACCGTCGTGCTTTCGAGCTTCGATCCGGTCCGTCGCGAGACCGCCCGCGTCGCCCTTGAGAACCTTATTGCTGACGGCCGCATTCACCCCGCCCGCATCGAGGAGATGTATCACAAGGCCGCCGACTTGGTTCAGCAGCGCGTGCGCGAGGCTGGCGAACAGGCTGCCTTCGATACCGGTATCCACGATCTGCACCCCGAGATCGTTAAGACCCTGGGTGCTCTGCGCTACCGCACCTCGTTTGGTCAGAACGTGCTCCAGCATTCCCTCGAGGTTTCCGACCTGTGCGGCGTGATGGCTTCCGAGCTTGGCCTGGACGTTGTGACCGCCAAGCGTGCCGGCCTGCTGCACGATCTTGGTAAGGCTATCGACCATGACGTCGAGGGTCCGCATGCCGTTATCGGCGCCGAGCTCGCCCGTCGCTATGGCGAGAAGCCCGTTATCGTTCATGCTATCGAGGCCCATCACGCCGACGTCGACCCCAACACGGTGCTCGATGTTCTGGTCCAGGCTGCCGATGCTGTTTCTGCCTCTCGCCCCGGTGCCCGTCGCGAATCGGCCGAGAACTACATCAAGCGCCTTGAGAAGCTCGAGGAGATTGCCAACTCCCATGACGGCGTCGAGCGTACCTATGCCATGCAGGCTGGTCGCGAGGTTCACGTCATGGTTCAGCCGGACAAGATTTCCGATGCTCAGTCCACGGTCTTGGCTCATGACATCGCCCATCGGATCGAGGAAGAGATGGAGTATCCCGGTCAGGTGCGCGTCGTCGTGATTCGCGAGAGCCGCGCTGTCGATATCGCTAAATAACATGAACGACGCGAACGAGCTCATCTCATTTATCGCGTCGATGTCGGGGGAGGGCAACCTTCGCGTCGAGGAGAACCTTGGCGAGGGGTATGTCCGCCTCCGCGTTTCGGAGGCCGAGCGGCGGCAGGCAAAGCACGACATTCAGCATGTCGAGGATATTGTCATCGAAATGCTGCGGAACGCCCGTGATGCCGGCGCCGACAAGGTCTATCTCGCCACGACCAAGGAAGATGGCGTCCGTACGCTCGTCTTTCTGGATAACGGCTCGGGTGTGCCGCAGGATATGCAGGAGCGCATCTTTGATGCTCGCGTTACCTCCAAGCTCGAGAGCATGAAGATGGATCGTTGGGGCGTTCACGGTCGAGGCATGGCATTGTTCTCGATTAAGCAGAACACCGACGAGGCACGCGTTGTCGCGTCGGATGTTGACCTTGGCTCGGTTTTTAAGGTGAGCGTCGCTACCGACCGCCTTGGCGAGCGCGCCGATCAGTCCAGCTGGCCTCAGGCCGTGAAGGACGAGGACGGTCACTATGTCTGCGCCCGCGGCCCTCACAACATCATTCGCGCCGCCTGCGAGTTTGCTCTCGAGGAGCTGCGCGCCTGTGATGTCTATTTGGGGTCTCCGTCCGAGATCGCCGCGACGTTGCATGCGCAGGCGTCCAGCCGTCTCGATGCTTCTCGTCTTTTGTTTATCGATGACGAAGCCGAGCTTCCGGTGGTCGATCGCCTGGGACTTGCTTCGGATGCGGAAGACTTTATTCGTATCTGTTCGGGTCTGGGCCTTGAGATGTCCGAGCGTACGGCGCATCGTATCTTGGCGGGCCAGATTAAGCCCGTTCGCGGTGTGACCGCACGCCTGCTTCGCGAGCGCGATTCGTCTCCGCATGCGTCTGCTCCGGTTGATCTTGCCAAGGATCGTCGCGGGCTGCGTATCGCCAAGGACGACATGGCGCAGTTCTCGCGAGCCGTGGAGCGCGACTTTAACGATCTTGCATCGCGGTACTATCTCAACCTTTGCGGCGACCCCAAGATTCGTGTTTCACGTGATCGCATCACTGTGACGTTCGATCTTGCCAAAGAGGAATAGCATCTTTACCGAGTCCGTTCGGTACGATACAGTTATTGCAGTTAAAACGTACTTTTAAACGCAGGAGTTTCTTCATGGATTGCCTGAAGGTATCAAGCAAATCATCGCCCGCGTCCGTTGCCGGCGCCATTGCCGGCATGGTCAAAGATGGTGTTCCCGTCAATATTCAGTGTGTCGGCGCGGGTGCCGTCAACCAGGCCATTAAGGCTGTGGCCATTGCACGCGGATTTTTGATTCCGACCGGGTTTGATATCTCCTGTGCGCCGGTGTTCTCCGACATCCTCATCAACGGGGAGTCGCGCACGGCCATCCGTCTTTCTATTTACGTTCATCAGATTAATCGAGCTGCTATGGATAACGTTGTTATGGACGACGTTAAGCCTGTTGCATAGAGTATTTACTCTTTGCCTGCCCTCTTTGATTACGTCTATTTCACCTCGTTAGGACTTATACACATGGACCAGGGTTCCGTACGCGATATTCTTGCTGGTAAAACCTACTTTATCCGCACCTTTGGCTGCCAGATGAATCAGCACGACTCCGAGCGCGTGAGTGGCCTGCTCGATTCATATGGCTGCCTCATGGCGCTCGATCCAGAGCATGCTGACATTGTCGTGTTCATGACGTGCTGCGTTCGTGAGGCCGCTGACACCCGTCTGTACGGTCAGTGCAACTCTTGTAAGAGCCTCCCGCCTTCGCCCTCGGGCAAGCGCGTGGTCGCCGTGGGCGGCTGCATTGCCCAACGAGACGGCGAGGGCTTGCTCACCAATGTCGATAACGTCAATGTTATCTTTGGCACGCATTCCATCGCGCATGTGGCCGAGCTCATTGCCGAGGCATTCTTGGACGGCAAGCGTCATATTCGCACCAATGAGCATGAGGACACGGATGCTATGAGCATGCCGTGGCATCGCGAGACCCAGTATCACGCCTGGGTCCCCATTATGACGGGCTGTAATAACTTCTGCACCTATTGCATCGTGCCGTATGTGCGCGGTCGCGAAAAGAGTCGCCCTTTCGAGGAGATTGTCGACGAGGTGACCGGTCTAGTACGCCAGGGCGTGCGTGAGATTACGCTTCTGGGTCAAAACGTCAACTCCTATGGTCGCGACCTGTTTGGCAAGCCGCGCTTTGCCGACCTGCTGCGCGCCGTGGGCGATACGGGTGTAGAGCGTATTTTCTTTACTTCCTCGCACCCCAAAGACCTGCTGCCCGAGACCATCGACGCTATGGCCGAGACGCCTGCCGTCATGCCGCAACTGCACCTGGCAGTTCAGTCGGGCTCGACGCGCATCCTTAAAGAGATGAACCGTCGCTATACGCGCGAGGATTATCTGGGGCTTGTCGATCGCATCCGCAATCGCATGCCCGATATCGCGCTTTCGACCGATATCATCGTGGGCTTCCCCGGAGAGACCGAGGAAGACTTTGAGCAGACGCTCTCGCTTGCCGAGACGGTCCGTTATGCTCAGGCCTATACGTTTATCTATTCCAAGCGCGCCGGTACTCCGGCAGCCGAGATTGACGATCCCACGCCTCATGAGGTGATTCTTGAGCGCTTCAACCGTCTGGTGAAGGTTATCGAGACCACAGCGCACGAGTATAACCAAGGTGAGCTCCACACCGTTGTGCCGGCGCTTATTGAGGGTACGAGCAAAAAGAATGACGCGATGCTGCTGGGCAAGAGTCCTAAGAATCAGACCGTTCATGCACCGATTCCCGCTGGCTACAGCATCGATCAGCTGATTGGCAAGATTGTCGATGTTGACGTCGACGTTGCCAAGACGTGGTATCTGTCCGGATCCGTTGTGGGCGAGCCGCGCTAATGATTTCTCCCGGGGCAGGCCTTTCCGCCGTTGCGATTGTCGGTCCGACCGCAGTTGGTAAAAGTGATGTCGCAGATCGTTTGGCGGCTCGCCTTTCGTCCGAAGTGCTGTCGTGTGACGCGATGCAAATCTATCGAGGTATGGATATCGGCACTGCCAAGATGACACCTGAGGAATGCACGGCGCCTCTACGCCTGGTCGATATTGTTGAACCGGGCGTTGCATATTCTGCGGCGTTGTATCAGGCAGACGCTCGTGTACATGTTGAGCGCTTGCTGGGCGAGGGCCGCCTACCGGTGTTTTGCGGGGGTACGGGCTTGTATCTCAAGGCGGCCCTGGATGAGATGGATTTTCCCTCGGGCGAACTTGAGGACGATCGCCGCGCGGGGTATCAGGAGCTTGCCGAGCGCATTGGCGAGGAAGCGCTGCACGCGCTGCTTGCCGAGCGTGACCCCGAGTCCGCCGCGGTCATCCACCCCCATAATGTTCGTCGCGTGATTCGCGCGCTGGAAATGCACGATGATGGCGTGTCCTACGCGCAGCAAAAGTTGCAGTTTAGTGTTCCGCGCGAGCATTATCACGCTCTGTGGTTTGGATTGATGCGTAATCGTGAGGCGCTTTACGAGCGAATTAACCTACGCGTCGATCTGATGTTTGAGCAGGGTCTTGTTGATGAGGTTCGCTGCCTTATGGATCAGGGGCTGGGAGATGCCCTGACTTCGATGCAAGCGATTGGCTATAAAGAGATCATCGATGCCTTTGACGGCGTGATTTCTATGGATGAGGCTCGCGAACTCATCAAGATGCGCTCGCGTCGCTATGCCAAGCGTCAGCTTTCGTGGTTTAAACGCGATGACCGCATCGTGTGGTTCGATATGGACGAGTTTACGATCGATGAGGTCGTTAAGGATATCCTTCACCGTATCGAGGCGGCCTAATGGCTCGGTTTCCCCTCGTTCCCACGGCGCCTGAGCCCGAACGCGCCGTTCTTGTCGGAGTTGAGTGGCGCGATAACGCCTGGCCGCTCGATCGTTCGCTTGACGAGCTTGAGCGCCTGGCCCATACGGCTGGCGCCCAGTGCGTGGCGCGTTTGTCACAGCGTCTGGTTAAGCCGTATCCAAAATCGTTTATCGGCTCCGGTAAGGTTGAGGAGCTTTGCGGGCTTGTGCATCGAATGGATGCCGATGTTGTTATCTTCGACGACGATTTAACGCCTTCGCAGCAGTCTTATCTTGAGAAAGCCGTGTGCGAACCGGTTAAGATTATCGACCGCACGGCGTTGATTCTCGATATCTTTGGCTTGCACGCTCAGACCCGTGAGGGCCGCCTGCAGGTGCAGCTAGCCCAATTGCAGTATCTGTTGCCTCGCTTGCGCGGTATGTGGAGCCATCTTGCTAAAGAGCAGACACGCGGTGGCATTGGTTCGCGCTTTGGCCAGGGCGAAAGCCAGCTCGAGGTTGACCGACGTTTGATTCGCAACAAGATTGCCGCGCTTCGTCGCGAGCTTAAGCAGGTTGAACAGCGCCGCGATGTCCAGTCAAAGAGTCGTATCGAGTCGCCGGCGTTTCGCGTTGCCTTAGCCGGTTATACCAATGCCGGTAAGTCGACGTTGCTCAATCGCCTGACCGGGTCTACAGTGCTTTCACAGGACAAATTGTTTGCCACGCTCGATCCGACGACGCGCTCGTATCGCTTGCCCGGCGGTCGTGGTATGACCATTACCGATACGGTTGGCTTTATTCAAAAGCTACCGCATGGTCTCGTTGATGCCTTTAAGTCCACACTGTCCGAGGTCCTTGGTGCCGACCTGATCCTTAAAGTTGTGGATGCCTCTGACGAGGACTACGAGCGCCAGCTCGAGGCAGTCGATCGCGTTCTTGACGAGATCGGTGCTGGCGAGCGTTTGACGCTTACGGTGTTCAATAAAATCGACCTACTCGATAGCGTCGATCGATTGAGTTTCCGTCGTCGCTATCCCGAGGCCGTGTTGTTCTCGGCCCAGACAGGCGAGGGGCTCGACGATCTCGTCGACCGAATTGCTCGTGAGGCGGCTGCCACCGATGTGTTGCTCTCCGCTGATATCCCGTATCGCGAGGGCGCCCTCATTACGCTGGTGCATGAGCAGGGAACCCTTCTGCATGAGGAATATCTAGAGGACGGCGTTCGCATTGTGGCAAAGATGCCGGCCCGAATCGCGCCGCGTCTTGAGCGCTATCGTACGGAGTAAACGAGCTCTAGCACGCCTAGAATGACAGGCTGATGGAGTAGGTAGAACGGTAAGGCATGCCGACCGAGGACTGCGAGCGCCGGGATGGGATTGGCGTATGCCCATGCCGGCGCTTCGTGGCTTGATGCTTGTGCTGCCTGGGCAGTAAAGAAGCCGGTAAGGTACATAAAGACAAATGGAATGAGCGGATAGTAGTCTCCCGAAACAAAATCCGGGCCCGGGAATCCAAGCCATGCCAGGTAGGGGAGTGGGTAGACCGCCTTTGGAATGCCCCAGGTTAGGGTAAAAAGAACAAGGCATACTGCGATGCCCCACGAGCCCGGTAATTTTTGGAGTAACGGACTGGTGAGTGCAACCACCGCGGTGCACGCCGCCATGCAATAAATGATGCCAAAGTTTACCGAATCGTCGACTGATACCAGTGTAGTTGCAATCCATACGATCAAGGCTGCGGCCGCGTATTTGAGGGCGCGCTTAACGTTATTGCGCGAGAGCGTGCACATCCAACCGGCGATAAACAAAAATACCCAGCTGATACTAGCGCGCCAGATATCCTGGAAAACCGTTTCGGTAAACCATGTCATATCCCATCCATATAGGTAGGCCAAATCGTAGCAGGCGTGAAAACCTGCCATCGATAGCATCGTAAACCCGCGGATGGTATCAAATATGGTGATGCGTTTTTGCATTACGAGAACCGGCGCATTAATCCGACAACCTTACCCAAAATAACGGGGTTCGTCGCATAGATGGGCTCCATGGTGTCGTTCTCAGGCTGCAGGCGCACGCGCCCCTGCTCCTTGTAGAACGTCTTGACGGTCGCCGAGCCATCGATCATGGCCACGACGATTTCGCCGTTCATGGCGCTCTTTTGCTCGCGAACGATAATGTAGTCACCGTTGTAGATGCCGACATTGACCATTGAGTTGCCGTGCACTTCAAGGATAAAGGAGCCCTGGTCTGTGGCGATTTCGGTCGGGATGGTAAAGGTGTCCTCGATATTTTGCTCGGCCAGAATGGGAATCCCAGCCGCGACGCGACCGACGAGCGGCAGTGAGACCGTTCCGCGGGGCGCTGTGGGTTCATCGGATTTGGAAATCGAGACAGAGGATCCGTCCTCATCAAAGAGCTCTAGGGCGCGAGGCTTGGTGGCATCGCGCTTGAGCAGCCCTCGAGCCTCCAAGGCAGAGAGATGAGCATGCACCGTGCTGGGGGAGGAGAGGCCTACGGCCGATGCCATCTCGCGCACACTGGGCGGATAGCCCTTCTCCTGCTGATATTCCTTGATGAAGTCGTAAATCTGCTGCTGACGCTTGGTAATTTTGCGAGCCATCAGGGGATCCTCTCTGCCAATGTCAAACAAATGTTCGATTTTGCTTGACAGGAACAACTGTTCGAAGATAATAATAACCGAACATTCGTTCTCGCGCTAGACATTTTTGTCCGCGCGGCTTGATAAAACTGTTCTCAGCAAAACACGCGAGAGGAGAACATGATGAACGCAACGAATATGGTCCAGGGAAACCTCGCCCTTAAGCTCGAGACGCCCGCCGCGCCGGCTTTCACGGTTGTCAAAGGCGGCCGATCTGGCTTCCAAACACTGCCTGGTAAGCCCGTTCGTAGCCGGTGCGTCGCCACGACTTCGGCCCCCGCCGCCCTGAAGGCCTCGACGGTTGTCGCCCTGGCCGTTGCGCTCACGCTCTTCTTTGTACTTGCCACCTCGATCTTCAGCGCTCGTCACGCCGCATATGCCGAGTCGGCATCTAACGTTACCTATGAGACCGTCCGTGTTCAGTCTGGCGATTCCTTGTGGTCGCTTGCCCAGGAACATCCGATTGAGGGTCTTTCCACGCAGGAGACCTCTGATATGATCCGCAACGTCAATCACCTGGAGCATGGCTCGCTCGATGCCGGTGCGCATCTTAAAGTTCCCGCACGTTCATAAGATTTAAGTACCGTCGCATGGTACCCTTGTAATCGTTTTAGAGGAGGTACCATGCGCTGTCCCAAATGCGGCAAGGCACATACCCGCGTCGTTGATTCCCGCATGCAGGAATCAAATAACACCATCAAGCGCCGTCGCGAATGCTGCTCATGCAATTATCGCTTTACGACATTTGAGCGTTGTGAAGACCCTATCGAGGTCATTAAGTCAGACGGATCCAAGCAACGGTTCGATCGCAATAAGCTGCTGGTCGGTTTGATGCGCGCCACGATCAAGCGAGATATCGACACTAAAAAGCTCAACGAGATCATTGACGATATTGAGGTTGAGCTTCGTTCCCGTACGCTCACGGCTGTTACGTCCCATGAGCTGGGCGATATGGTTCTTAAGCGGTTGGCCAAGATCGATAAAGTGGCCTACATCCGCTTTGCCTCGGTCTATCGCGATTTCAAAGACGTCGATGAGTTTCTGCAAGAGCTCGACAAGCTAAGGTGATTTCATGTCCAACATTACCGTTAACATTAAACGTCTCGATCCTACGGTCGAGCTTCCCAAATACGCACATCCCACGGATGCCGGTCTTGACCTCCGAGCCAACGAAGACTGCGCGCTTAAGCCCTTTGAGCGCCGATTGGTCTCCACTGGCTTGGCCATTGCGCTGCCCGACGGCTACGCCGGCTTCGTCCAGCCTCGCAGCGGCCTGGCCATTAAGCAAGGCCTGTCCATAGTCAACACTCCTGGCCTCATCGACGCCCACTACCGAGGCGAGCTCAAAGTCATCCTCATTAACCTAGATCCCACGAACAACATCCAAATCAACAAAGGCGACCGCATCGCCCAGCTCGTCATCCAAGAAGTCCCCACGGTCAACCTCGTAGAAGTACAAGAACTAGACGAAACCGACCGAGGAGCCGGCGGTTTCGGTTCTAGCGGCGTAGCTTAGTCGTTTTCGTACTGTCCGCTGACCGGCCCGACCCGTCTATATATCATCCCATGCTCAAACATTCTCGCGGGGGCGCTCGTATCCCTCCCGCCCGTCTCTCACACATATCATTCCATGCTCAAACATTCTCGCGTCGCTTCGCTCGCTGCGAAACTGCGCGTGGAACGATATGTGAGAGAGGCGGGCGGCTACTCGCTTGAAAAAATTTACATTCTAGTTAGCCGATGCGACAAAGGAATAGTCTCTTTGTCGCATCGGCTAACTGTATTTATCTTTTCCGGTCTCGCCTTTGTTGGTTCTACTGGAGGGGAATCTAGTTTAGCTGCTAGTGCGTAAACGCAGCTTGCCTGTGGGGGCCTATATATCGTCCCGCGCGCAGTTTCGCAGCGTAGCGAGAATGTTTGAGCACGGGATGATATATAGGCCCCCACGGGCAAGCGAACAGTCCGACGCTAGCGGATATGAGCAGGCTTCCCGCCCCAGTAGAAGCGGCAGAAGGCTCGTTTGCGCTTTTGGGGTTTGCCTACGAGTTCCATGGTGGCGACGGCGATGTCTTCGGCTGCGCGGGGACGGCGCAGCACTTCGCCATTGATGAGCAGCGCCTTGAGTGACTCCGGGTGATCGTGGAGATGGCGCAACGTCACGATGAGCTCTCGTGCCGTGGTGACGTGCATGCTGGCGCCCATGCCGGTGAGCATAGTGGTGTTGGCTTTTTCCTGGCCATATGACTTGCCCAGCAGGATCATCGGCAGATGCGCACAGAGGCACTCGGTGACCGTGAGTCCGCCCGATTTGAGGATTGCCAGGTCGCAGCCGTGCATGAGGGCGGCCATGTCGTCGACATAGTCCAAAACCGTGACGTTCTCGAGCTTCATGGCATCGAAGAGCGTCTTCAGGCGGGTGGCATACTCCACGTCTTTGCCGGGCAAAAAGACAAAGTGCATGTCTTCGAAGCTGCGCAGGAAGGGGAGTGTGTGGTCCATCGCCGCGCGAAAGCGGACGTAAGGCTGGGGCAAGCTGGCACCTGCCATTACCAGCACGACGGTCTTGTCGATGGGGAGGTTGAACTTGGCTAGCTCTTCCTCGCGATCGTAATCCGTGTCGAATCCGGCGCGAATAGGGATGCCGGTAATGCGAATCTTTGCCTCGGGCACCTTGCGCGGACGCAGCGTTTCGGCCATAAATTCGTTGGCAACACAGAATAGATCGGTGTCCTTGTGGGGCCACCAGCCCTCGACTTCGTAGTCGGTCGGGACGCAGATGACCGGATAATCGATACCCGTAATTACGCGGGCGCCCACGGCAACGTTGGCTGCCGTGATGTGCGTTGCGACCACGGCTATGGGCCTGCGGTTACGAATATATTCGTTGAAGGCGGGGAACATAATTCGCGACCATGCCGTGCCGCCACCCCAGAGAAGATGCCCTGTAAGCGTATATCGCCAGGTCAGGTCGTAAATGGGGCGCGTGGCTCCCGTAAAAGAAGCCGCGGTCTTATTGCCGTCGAATTTAATGCGTCCAAAATCAAGGATATCGAGCACTTCAATCTCAACATCCTCGGGGATGCCATTGGTGCCGCGGATGAGGTCGAATGCCTGCGCAATCGCATTTGCGGCGGCCTTGTGGCCCGAGCCGACCGAGGCGTGCACGATGGTCACGAGAGGTTTTTGCTGAGCCAAGAGCGTGGATTGCTCCGATTGGGGAGTGCTGTGCGTGAGCAGGGGAGCGTCGTCGCTCGTCTGCGTCTGATCCATCGATAACTCCCCTTCGACGTTGTAATACGGATTTATCATTGTAGTGCATGAGTGTCACGTTCACGTAAATTTGGGTATGAGCGCAAAGAACGACAACGTTTCGACGAGAGGACTCTTCATGACTACCGATCAGACAATCGATGTTGCGATTATCGGCGGCGGCCCTGCGGGCTATGCTGCCGCCATTTATGCGGCGCGTGCCAACCTGTCGACGACTGTCCTTGAGCAGGGCATGTCGGGCGGACAGATTGCCACGAGCAACGAGATTGAGAATTATCCTGGCATTCCGCTGCTAAGCGGTGCCGAACTTGGTGAGCGGTTCCAGCAGCATGCTGAAGGCCTGGGGGCTCAGGTTGAATGGAGTATGGTGACGGGCGTCGATTACGATGCCGATGCGGCTTTATTTACCATCCATCATGATATGGGCGACACAGCGGCCAAGAGCGTCATTGCGTGCATGGGCGCCACGCCGCGTCCTGCGGGGTTTGTTGGCGAAAACACGTATCGCGGTCGTGGCGTTTCGTACTGCGCGACGTGTGACGGCATGTTCTTCCGTGGCAAACAGGTCTTTGTTATCGGAGGCGGCAATTCAGCATGCGAGGAGGCGCTGTTCCTGTCCGACATTGCCAGCAGCGTGACTATCGTGCTGCGTCGCGATCAGTTCCGTGCACCCGAGGGCGTTGTGAATAAGGTGCTTGCTAAGGACAATATTTCAGTTAGGTACCAAACTAGTATTGTTGAGCTTTCTGGTGAAGCGATGCCCACGACAATCACGTTTAAGGACAACGCAACCGGTGAAACGTATTCCGAGTCTTTTGATCCGGGCTCGTTTGGCATTTTTGTCTTTACGGGGACGCAGCCACATACCGAGCTCGTTGAGCACCTAGTCGATCTGGCTCCCGACGGCGGCATTGTCACCGATGATTCCATGGCCACCCGCACACCCGGATTATTCGCAGCCGGCGATATTCGTTCCAAGCGTTTACGCCAGGTTGTGACCGCCGTATCGGACGGTGCTATAGCGGCAACCAGCTCATACGCTTTCCTACGCGGATAAGTACGATAATATATCTTATGTAAGGTTGCTATCTTTAAACAAAGTGGTTGGACGGTGTTTCAATGTACTGTCTAACCACTTTTACTGAGCGGCTATGTGGTATGCAAAACTAGATAACCTAGAATACAATATAGAAAACGAACGGAGGCCTCTGATGAACCACGTCAAACATGTTATTCCGATGTCCGATACATCGGTCAGTATTAAGCCGGAGGACATTCAGCCGACGGTGCTGCCGGATGCATTTATTCAGTCCGATATGGTGGGAAAACTCAACGCGTTGAGCCTGCCACGCTATGACCAGCTGCCCTACGTAACGCTCTATCGCGATCAGGTTATTGAATATGTTGCGCTGTGGATGGAGCCGCTTTCGATTTGCGTAGAGCAGCCCGTTATTACGCCCTCGATGATCAATAACTACGTGAAGGTCGGCCTCGTTCCTGCTCCGGTTAAAAAGCAGTATGGCCGTGAGCAGATTGCGCGTCTCATCGCCATTTGTATCTTTAAGCAGGTGCTGCCCATCGCTGCGGTTCAGGCGCTCTTTAATATTCAGCGCTTGAGCTACGACGCTCCTACGGCTTTCGATTATGTAGTCGATCAACTTGAGGCATCGATTCACGCGGCGTTTTCCGTCGAGCAGACTCCCGTGCCCGATACCGCCCATCAGGTTACGCGCGAATCGCTTCTCGTGCGCAGTGCTGTATCGTCCTTCGTTTCGAAGGCATACCTGATGAGCTACCTTAAGTTTAATGGGTTTAATAGCTAGTCAATGTATAAAACGGGCGGGACAAAGTGACAGATGGCTCTTTGTCCCGCCCGTGTTTTGCTTGGTTGAACGTTATCGACCCGAAGCCACGCCCATGCCGTAGCCGATGATGAGGCCGTTCATCTCGGCATAGTAAGAATCTAGCCCGTTGCAGGGCATGATGATAGTCTTGGAGCCTGGCCAGTGCTCCACAATGCGGTCGGCAAGCGCCTGGGCTCCAGCTTCGTTCTCAACGTGATCGATGATGACCTCGCCGCCAGTAAAGCCCTCGGCCTCCATGGTGTCGACAATCTTGGTGAGCATCTTCTTTTCGCCACGCGTGTGCCCAACGAGTTCAATTTCGCCCGCTTCGCTCGCCGTGCCCAAAATGCGGATATTGAGCTTGTTGGCAATGACGCCGGCTGCTTTAGGAATGCGTCCAGCCTTTGCAAGGTTCTCGTAATTACACAGGCTAAAGAGAATCTTGCTGTTCTGCTCCAAGCTATCGAAGTAAGCGCAGGCGTCCTCAAAGGAGGCTTCCGGGTTGCTTGCTAGATAGCGATCGAACAGCAAAAAGATTAAATCCATTTTGCCACCTGCGGCTCGCGAGTTAACCAAATGAATCTTACGGTTGGGCTCCTCGGCAAGCACCATGTCACGTGCGGTGGCCGCGGCATTGTAGCTTCCCGATACGCCCTCCGAGATGGGCATGCAGATCGTCTTGTCGGCAAGCTTAAAAAGTTCAGCCCACTCCCCTACGCTTGGACAGGCGCTCGATGATGCACTGGCTTCCGATTGAATGGCAACATTAAGCTCGTGAACATCGAGCGAGAGGTCATCGACAAATTCACGCTCCCCTACTCGGATTTTAAGAGGCGCGAATGCAAAGGTGGTATGGGGTGCGGTTGGTTGCCAATCGCGAAGATTGCAGCTTGAATCGGAGATAAGTGCCCAGCTCATTGAGGGTCCTTTCTAGTTGTTCCTCAACAATTATAGCTATCTTTTGGAAAGATGCTGCGTATATCTAGTATTCAAAACTAGATTGTTGCTTATACGCAAAACGGGCGGTCGAGATAAAAGAATGGACCTCGCTCCCAAAGGATGCGAGGTCCACCTTCGTTTACTGAGTTACAACACTTAGTAGCGAACGAAAATGTAATTGTTGTTCATGCCAGCGGCAACGGAGCTGATGATAACGCCCGTCTTGTAGTCGGAAGCATGGATCATCTGGCCGTTACCAATGTAGATGCCGGTGTGGTAAGAGTTAACCACGACATCACCAGGCTGGGGATCGGATACGCGGGTCCAGCCCATAAATGTGCCCGTGGTGCCAAGGCGGCAATAACGGCCGGTGAGGCAGTAGCTTACAAAACCGGAGCAGTCAAAGCTGTTCGGTCCAATGCCGCCCCAAGAATAAGCATAACCGAGCTTGCTGTAGGCGCGCGAAACAACGGTACCACCGTCAACGGACTGGCTCGGTGCGGAAGGCGTGGGAGCCGGAGCGGGCGTCACGGGCTGCGGCGTGGGGGCAGGAGCGGGCGCGGGGGTGTTGTCGCCGCCATTGTTGGTCGTGCCACCACCGTTGTTGGTGTTCTCGGTCGTACCGGCGGTGTCGTTGCTCACCGTGGCCTTTTCGGCGGTGCTGGCATTGATGCCAGCCTGCAGTGCGGCGTTGGCCTCGGCTTCGGCAGCAAGCTCGGCCTGCAGCTGTGAATCCAGGGAGTTCACGACACTCTGGGCCTCAGCCTGCTGGGCATTGAGCTCGTCGACCTTCTTCTGCGTCGCGGCGACGTTCTTCTCCTGCTCGGCTTGCTTATCGGTGAGCTGCTGCTTAAGGTCCTTGACATCCTGAATGGTCTGGGCCTGCTTGTCGGAAACCTTGCCGTAGTAGAACAGACGATTGAGCATGTCGCCCAGATCGTCGACGCCTGTCAGAACTTGAAGGAGACTCAGGCCACCGGTCTTGTACTCACCGGCAACGTAGGACGAAAGCTTTGCCTGGCCCTCGGCAATCTCTTGCTTCTTTTGCGTGATCTCGCCTGCAGTCTGATCAAGCTCCTGCGTCTGTGCGGAGAGCTCTTCATGAATTTGCTGGGTTTGGGTGCCAATCTGCTCGAGTTTAGTACGAGCAGCGGCAAGGTCGGATGCGGTATCGGCGTAGGCCGGAGCCACGAGGCCCAGGCCCAAAACACAAGCGATGGTTGCCGTAGCAGCGCAGCGTGCCATGTTTCTGTGCGTGTTTGCTGTGCGCATGGAGCTTCCTTTCCGGTATCTAAGGGTAGCGGCTAGTCCACCGTTACCAGGCTAAAGAGCTCAACGTCCTCGTTAGAAGGCGTGAGCTTCTTGCGCGGGTTGAGAAACGCAAGCTCAAGGATACAACCGTAGCCCACAAGCTTTGCGCCCATATCTCGCACCAGTTTACCTGTTGCCTCGACAGTTCCGCCCGTCGCGACCAAGTCGTCCAGAATCAACACGGTATCTTTAGAGCTGATAGCATCGGCGTGGATCTCGATAGAATCCGTTCCATACTCGAGCTCGTAGCTCTCGCTCACCGTCTTGCGCGGCAGTTTACCCGGTTTACGTGCGGGAACAAAGCCGGCGCCCAGGGCGACGGCCACGGGCACGCCCACCATAAAGCCACGAGCCTCGGGGCCGACGACCTTGGTAATGCCCATGCCGGCAAAATGCTCGGCCAGGGCATCCACCATGGCCTTCAGAGCCTCGGGATTGCCAAAGAGCGGCGTGATGTCCTTAAAGACGACTCCGGGCTCGGGATAGTCGGGGATATCGACGATATGAGATTCGAAGTCGTACACTTTGTGACCTTTCATGGATTGCCGGGTGGACGGCGATTATTTACTCGTGTTAGCAGACGAGCTATGCGAGGGGACGACGACCTTGGACGGCTGCACGAGCGACTCGTCGTGCGCGGCAACCGCGGGGACGCTAGCCCCATCGCTTTTAGCCTTGGTGGATTCGGAACGCGCGATCTCCTCATCGAGAGCATCGATGTCAGCGTCCTCGACCACGGCGTTGAGCGACTCAAAGACACGGTTCTTAAGGAGCGCGGTGTGAACACCCTCGGTGAGGTCGTGCAGCTTCTTAAAAGCGCGCTCGAGCTTGGCGTCGCGCTCGTCGTCGGAGGTATCCATGCCGAGCATGCTCACGAGAACCTGCTCAAACATCGAAGACTCGCGGTTTGCCGACGATACGTACTGACGCAGGTTGCGCGGCTCAATGTGGAAGCGCGACAGCTCCGAGCAGTAACGGATAATCGGGAAATCGCGGCCATCGACAAGCTCTCGGTTCTGCGGGCTCTTGATGATGCGGATAAGATCGTTCTCGGCAAGGGAGCGGATGAAAGAAATCTCAACACCGAGCATGTCGGGAATCGTCTCGATGGGATGCAGCTTTTGCTTGGTCTCTTTGGGCTCCGTCTTAAGCGGAACATCGGACAGAAGACCCACCTCGTAAGCCAAAGTGGACAGGTCCGTTGCGTTTTCCAAACGCTGCTTAATGACGTTGAGCGGCATGTAGCGGGTCTTCTGCAGGTGCAGGATGACCTCGAGACGGTCAACGTCTTCCTTGGAGTACTGGCGATACCCCTTAGGCGTACGATGAGGGGTGATGAGCCCCTCATCTTCTAGAAATCTAATTTTTGAGTTCGATAGATCGGGGTATGCGCCTCGAAGTAGATTGACGACTTGGCCGATACTCAGATAGTTGCGTTCGGCCATTACCTACTCACCGGTTTCGATGCGCTCCGGCGTGCTCTCGTGGTAGATGAGCGTGAACGTACCGATCTGAACGGAAGAGCCGTCGTGCAGCGGAGCACCGTTGACGATGGCGCCGTCGACCCAGGTGCCGTTGAGCGAGCCCAGATCCTCAATACGGGCGCCCAGGCCCTCACGAATAATGCGTGCGTGGCTGCGCGAGACAGTCATGTCGTTGAGGAAGATGCCGTTCGCGGGATCGCGGCCGATGGTGGTCACGTCATCCTCGAGCTCAAAGGCGGCTCCGGTCTGCGGGCCCTTGACGATGGACAAAACCGGAGCGGTGATGTGCACGTTGGCCATAAGGTCGGGAACGGTGACATCGCTCGAAGGAACACGGAAAACGCAGGTAGCGTCCGCAGTCTTATCGTTCTGAGGCATATTGTTAACCTTGTTGTCCATGACAACCCCTATCTAACGCGGCCACGCCGCAAAGAATGAACCGTACGTAATCATACCCCAATGAATCAGTCTTCGATTTCGGGGTTGAGAAAGTCGGTGTCCTCGTCCTCGGGATGCGCGATGGCCTGTTTAATGGCCGCCCCTCCCTTAATGGAATAGATGACAGCGGTGAGCATGGAGAAGATCACGCCGCCATACACAAAGAAGATGCCGAGGGGCACCGAGCTGCCGTTGAGGCCCGGAAAAGCCGTGAACGCGGCGGGCAGCAGTCGCCAGCCGTCCACGACGGGAAAGCCAAGCAACATGAGCGAGAAGCCGGTCATGAGCAGCGCGGTGGCAATCTTGCCGGGAAAGACGACGTCAATGGGACGACGGTGGTAGTGGCGCACGATGAGTGTACCGATGCCCAGGTAGATATCGCGGCCGATGATGAGCACGCAGACCCAGATGGGCAGTTCGCCGCGGACCACCAAGCCCAGCACGCCGGTAAACAACAGCGCACGGTCGCAGATGGGATCCATAACCTTGCCGAGCCACGAGACCGTTTTGGTCATGCGGGCAATCTGGCCGTCCATCCAGTCGGTGGAAGCCGCGATGGCATAGATGACAATGGCGACGACACGGTTGTTGTCCGTCACGAACAGGTACAGGAAGACGAGCGTGAGGACCAGGCGCGTAAAGGTAATGAAATTGGAGATCGTAAAGATCTTATTCGACGGGTAATCGGAAGTGCCGATAAGCTCCTTTTTGATCTTCTTCTTGATGCCCACAGGACTCCCCCGCTGGTAAACGACAAAACTTTCGATACTATACCCGTTCTGGCGATGTCTATCCAGCGTAAGCATAGAGAGTCCAGACATGTGGAGGGCGTTTTCGCAACGTGAATGTACCGTTTTTATGTACGTCAGCCTTCAAACATGTCATAAATTGTCGTATTTGGAGGGTGACGTACAAGTATTTGTTGAGCGAAAGTATCGATCAAGAAAGCCGTTGATTCTTCGTTGCTTAATCTGTTGATTCTTAACAAAAAAGGTCAGGCACTAGGTGCCTGACCTGCAAACTTCTGGTCGGGACGACTGGATTCGAACCAGCGACCCCTTGACCCCCAGTCAAGTGCGCTACCAAGCTGCGCCACGTCCCGAAGCTTTTGTTTGTTGCTCTGCTCTCGCTCGCAACAGGGAGTATATTAACCCGAAACTTTGGACTTGTGCAAGAACTTTTTTAATTATTTTTGAGCAAGTCCAAAATTGTATCCGCGAGCTGGGGTTTTGTTAGTACGGGAAGTTCTTTCGTGCCCGCCGTGCTCACAATCCAGGCCTTGTTGGTGTCGGTTCCAAAGCCCGAATCGGCGCGCGAGACATCGTTGGCGATGATTGCATCGCAGCCCTTGCGGGCAAGTTTGCGCTCAGCGTACTCCACGACGTTATCGGTCTCGGCTGCAAATCCGATCACACGGCGCTCGCCCTTCTGGCGCGAGAGCTCAGCCAAAATATCGACCGTCTCGACCAGTTCGATGCGATCCAAGCGCTCGTTGGCCTTTTTGAGCTTATGGTCGGCGGGAGCGGCGGGTGTGTAGTCGGCGACAGCCGCCGCACAAATGGCAGCATCGGCCGTCTGGAAGGCACCCAGCGCCGCCTGCAGCATCTCTGCGGCGGTCTGCACGTGCACGCACTCCACGCCGCGACCCACGTCGAGTGACGTCGGCCCCAGCACGAGCGTGACCTCGGCACCGCGGCGAGCGGCCTCCCCCGCCAGGGCGATGCCCATCTTGCCCGACGACCGGTTGCCAATAAAGCGCACGGGGTCGATCGGTTCGTGCGTGGGACCGGCAGTGATAACGATGCGCTTGCCCGCCAGGTCCTGAGGTGCGGGGTTGAGCACCTCGCAGATGGCTTCGACGATGTCCTCGGGCTCGCTCATGCGCCCCGCGTCCACGTCACCGCAGGCAAGGTAGCCATTACCGGGGCCAACCACGTGCACCCCGCGGTCGCGCAGCGTGGCCATATTGGCCTGGGTTGCCGGCGCCTTCCACATGCCATTGTTCATGGCCGGCGCGATCACAATGGGTCGCGGCGTGGCGAGCAGCGTCGTGGAGATAAGGTCATCGGCAATGCCGTTGGCCATCTTGGCGATGATATTGGCCGTCGCGGGTGCCACGACCACCAGGTCGGGCTCCTGCGCCAGCGAGATATGGTGGATGGGGTCGGAGGGATCGTCGAACAGACCTACCGCGACCGGCTCATTGGTGAGCGCGCGGAAGGTGAGCGGGCCCACAAACTCCGTAGCATGCTCGCTCATAACGACCTTGACGCGTGCGCCGCGCTTTTGCAGCAGGCGCACGATATTGCACGACTTATAGGCGGCGATCCCGCCGGTAATGCCCAGCAGGATCGTTTTTCCCTCAAGTTGCATTGAATTATTGGGCGCCGCCATCGTTTACGCTTCCTTGCTCGGGAGCACCAGCAGTCGGTGGCAATACGGGCAGTGTGCGATCTCGCTACCGTCGTGGTTGAGGTCGCTCATGGACGATGCCTGCAGCGCGGTGTGGCAGATGGTGGGAATGTTGCCCTTGATGGTCTCGACGGCCAGGCCACGGAACTGCTTGAGCAGGCGCTCGTAATCGGTGAGCACGTCGGTCGGTAGCGTGGCGGCAAGGGCGGTGCGCTCCTTGGTTGCAGCATCGATCTGGGCCTGCAGGTCGGCGGCCTTGGCTCGTGCGGCCTTGGTGTCGGCCTTCACGCCCTCCTCGAATTTGGCGATAATGGCCTGCGCGCGAGCCTCGCGGTCGAGCGCTTCCTTATGGGCGACAACGACATCCTTGCGGGTGTGCTCGATCTTGTCCAGACGCTTGGCCAGGGTGGCAAGCTCATTCTCCAGGTCCTGCACCTCGCGGTAATCAGAGCCGTCGACGTGACGCTTCTTGGCAGCCTCGATGGCGTTATTGGTCTGGATCTCGGTGGTGTTGAGGTCGTCGAGCTCAATGTCCAGATCCTTGCGCTGGGCGTAGAGTTTGGTCATCTCGGACTTGAGCTTCACATAGGTCTTACGCTTTGAGGCGAGCTCCTTGAGCTCCGGCATATTGGCAAGTTCGCTCTTGTTGCGGGCGAGCTCCAAATCGATCTGTTGCAGCTTGAGTAGCGTAGCGCCGGCGCTCATAAGTTCTCTCCTTTTGTCACAGTCCACCATTGGCAAGGGTTCAGTATTTTAATCGCATGACGGGGGTCGACCCCGGCGTCAACTGCAGAGTTCATCAATATATCAACGAACGGCTCCTCGGAGCGGTCGTGGCCGAGCAAGATCACCGGCAGTCCACGCAAGACAAGGTCTTGCGCCACGTGGTAGCCGGCCTCTCCGGTCACAATAGCATCTGCGCCCGCGGCAATGGCAAGCTCACCAAAATCGCCGAGAGAGCCGCCCAGAATGGCGACGGTGCGGCACGGGCGCTCGGCATCGCCCCATACGCGCGGGACGCTGCCATAGGCCGTGGCGGCACGGTTGGCGAGATTGCGCAGGCTATAGGGGTCGTTAAGCGTTGCAAGCGCGCCCAGACCGGTGAGCTCAGGCTCGTCCACATGCTCCAGCGAGCTCATGGGCTCAGCGCCCAGTAACTCACTCAGGCGAACGCGCGCTTCGTGCGAGCGGTCCAGGTTGGTATGGAGCGAGATGATGCTCACGCCGCAACGAGCTGCCTCGTAGAGTGCAGCGCTGCACTGGGGGCGCGCGGAATCGGCCGGGCAAAAGGCCTCGGGCGCCTTGATATAGATGGGATGATGCGTCAACAGCACGTTGGCGCCGGCCTCGAGAGCGCGGTGCACGTTGGCTACGGTCGCGTCGAGTGCGCAGGCAACACCGGTGATCTTTGCAGCGGGATCCCCCACGGATAGCCCAACATGATCCCAGCCCTCGGCGTCCGCCTTGGGGTAGCGCGCCAGCAGCGCGCGTTCAAGCTCGGAGACGATCATGCGGCGCCTACGATCGAGAGCAGCGTCTGGCCAAAGTCGTTCAGATCGCTCGGATTCACGCGGTCATCGAAGGAGATGCGCAGCGACCCCAATGCCTGTTCGCGACCAATGCCCATGGCGCTGAGCACGTGGCTCGGGTCCATGCTGCCGCTCGAACATGCCGAGCCTGCCGAAACCTCAAAGCCGGCGGCATCGAGCTTGATGATGAGCTCCTCGGAGTCCATGCCGTCGACGTAGATCGAAACCATGCCCGGCAGACGATTGGCCTGCGCGTAGTCACCCATGGTGGCGTGAATGCGAGGATGGGCCGTAAGCGTGGCGTAGAGCGTATCGGACAGGGCCTGCAGCGTCGCGCGCTCCTGGGCCACCTGGGGCGCCAGCGTGCGGGCGGCAGCGGCAAAAGCCAGCTGCGTGCGCAGATCCTGCGTACCGGCGCGACGGCCTGCTTCCTGTCCACCGCCAAAGATGCGCGGACGCAGCGGCGTGCGGTTCTTAAGGTAGAGCGCGCCGGATGCCACAGGGCCGCCGATCTTATGCGCGGCAACGGTCATGGCATCGACGCCCAGCTCGGTGACATCGAGCGGAATATGCAAGTAGCCCTGGATGGCATCGGTATGAAACAAGGCGCCGGCAGCATGTGCGGCGGCGGCCAGCTCACGGATGGGCTGCACCACGCCGGTCTCGTTGTTGGCGACCATAATGCTCACGAGCGCCACGTCGTCGCCGAGCAGCTCCGTGAGCGCAGCGGGCTCAATGTAGCCCGCACGGCAGGGCTGCACCAGGTCGACGGTAAAGCCCGCGGCACGCAGCAGCGGTAGGTTGTCCAGGATCGAATCGTGCTCGATCGCCGAAACGATGACACGGTCGCGCTTGCGATCGCGCTGACGGGCGCCCTCGGCAAGTCCGAGGAGCGCCAGCTGGTTTGCCTCGGTGCCGCCGTTGGTAAGGATGATCTCGGACGGGCGAACGCGCGCGCCAAAGCTACGGGCGATCTCGCGACGGGCGACTTCCAGGCGTGCGGCGGCCTTGCGGCCAAGCGAGTGCAGCGAATTGGGGTTGACGCCGGCAAGCTCGCTGTCGTCGTACTCGCGCTGCGCAAGGAGCGCCTCGGCGCGCATGGGCGTCGAGGCGGCATAGTCAAGATTCACGGGTATGCGGTTTTGACCTGCGGTCATAAGGATTTATGCCTCCTGTGCGGCCTCGTTGCCCAGCTTCTGCAGCAGCGCAACCTCGGCGGCGGGATCTTCGGACTTAAATACGGCGGAGCCGGCTACGAGCACGTTGGCGCCGGCCTTGACGACGTCTGCGATGTTCTTGGAAGAAATACCACCGTCGACCTCGATGAGGGGCGAAACGCCGTGACGCTCGCACATGGCCGTAAGCTCGTGCAGTTTGGCGATGGTACCGGGGATAAAGCTCTGGCCGCCAAAGCCGGGGTTCACGCTCATCAGCAGCACCATATCGACAACGTCGATGATGCTTTCGAGCACGCAGACGGGCGTGGCGGGGTTGAGCACCACACCGGCCTTGACGCCGCGCTGCTGCAGATGGGTGAGCGTGCGGTGCAGGTGCGTGGAGGCCTCGTAGTGCACGGTGATCATGTCGGCACCGGCATCGGCGTACCAATCGACCGTCTCATCGGGGTTCGACACCATCAGGTGCGCGTCGACCGGTACATCGGTGGAGCGCTTGACGGCCTTGAGGATATCGACGCCAAAGGTCAGGTTGCCGGTAAAGTGACCGTCCATGACGTCGAAGTGCACGTAGTCGGCGCCGGCAATCTTGTCGAGCTCACCCTTCAGGTTGGCCATGTCGGCCGAGAGGATGGACGGAGCGATTTTGATGGAACCCATGGTAGTAGCCTTTCTGCGCTAGTCGGTGAGTCCGTAGAACTCTTGAGAGGGGACGCGGTCGGTGAGAATCTCGAGCGCTCTATCCAAAGTAACACCGTTGTAGAGCGTTTGCTCCACGGCAAAGGTGAGCGGAATGTCTACGCCCAGTGAACGGGCGAGTTCGCTGACACTGCGGGCCGCGACGGCACCCTCGACCACCATATGCGTGCGGGCCTGGTACTCGTCGAGCGACACGCCGTGGGCAAACTCGAAGCCAAAGGTGCGGTTGCGCGAATGCTCGGAGGTGCAGGTGGCGATAAGGTCGCCCATGCCGGCAAGTCCCATGCAAGTCATGGCCTGACCGCCGCGGGCGTGCACCAGGCGGCTGATCTCTGCCAGGCCGCGCGTCATGATAAGAGCAAGCGTGTTGTCGCCCGCGCCGGTACCGGCAGAGATGCCGCACACGATAGCGATGACGTTTTTCATGGCGCCGCATACCTCGACGCCGGTCATGTCCTGCGACAGGTAGATGCGGAAGGCCGTGGAAAGCAGCAGTTCCTTAAAGGTCTCCCCCACTTGCTGGTCTTCACTGGCGATGACGGCAGCCGAAAGCCCGCCGCGGCAGATTTCCTCGGCATGGTTGGGGCCCGAGAGCGCCGCCACGCGCGCTTCGTTGCCGATCTCGCTGGCGATGACCTCACTCATGAGCAGGCCGGACTCGGGCTCGATGCCCTTGGTGAGGCACAGAACCGGCGTCTCGTCCGCGATGAACGGCGCCGCCTGGTGGCAGACGTCGCGCAGATGCGTCGAAGGCACGGCAAAGATGATCGCATCAGCACCGTCGAACGCCTGGGCCAGGTCCGTCGTGGCGACAACGTTTTCCGGCAGCACGTAGTCCACCAGATAGCGGGGGTTGCGATGCTCGCCGTTGATGCCGGCGGCCGTCTGCTCGCTATGGGCCCACATGGTCACGCGCTCGGCTCGCGCAGCGGCAAGTCCGGCGACGGCGGTTCCCCAGGAGCCGGAGCCAATCAGCGCAACATTCATGACTCTCTCCTACTTATCGTCGGGCTCGGTGACGCGCTTGGTAAACGAGAGCTTGGACTCCTTACCGGCCATGAGCTTTTTGATGTTCGCACGATGGGCCCACACCACGGTGATGCCGATCATCGCCATGCAAAACTTGAGTCCCAGGCTGCTGTACGGAAAGACCGCGCAGGCAGCGATGGGAAGACCGATGGCGGCGGCAAGCGAGCCCACCGACACAAACTTGGTGATGGCGACGGCCACGATAAACATGCCCAGCAGCGATAGCCCAATGGGCCAGTACCATGCGAGGATTACGCCCAGACCGACCGCGATGCCCTTGCCGCCATGGAAGTTGAGGTAGGGCGAGAAGATATGGCCCCATACGGCCGCCAGGCAGATGACGCCGAGCATCCAGTCGCCGGCGGCGCCGGGGGCCATAATGCTCACGGGGAAGCCATAGCCCAAGTCGGCAATGAGCGGACGCGCGATAAGGACGCAGATGGCGCCCTTCAGGCAGTCGAGCAGCAGCGTGAGCGCCGCGACCTTGGGGCCGGCTACGCGCAGGGCGTTGGTGGTGCCGATGTTGCCGGAGCCCGCCTTGCGAATATCGGTGTGGTTAAACACGCGGCCCAGGATCAGGCCAAACGGAATCGCTCCGATAAAGAACGAGACCACGGCGCAGATGGCGGTCAGCAGAATCGGATTATGCATCCTTTTGCTCCTTCTTCCTAAAGAAGAGTCGAATGGGCGTGCCGGAAAAATCGAAGGTCGAGCGCATACGGTTCTCCACGTAGCGCTGGTAGGTGTCGTTGACCAGGTCGCTGTGGTTGACGAAGAACGTAAACGTCGGCGGGTTGACGCCCGTCTGGGTCACGTAGTGCATGCGCAGGCGGCGCTTGCCGTCCACCACGGTATGACCGAACTCGCGCAGGTCGGTGAGGAACGTGTTGAGGCGCGAGGTGCTGATCTTTTGCGAGCGCGTCTTCTCGGCGGCGTCGACCATCGCCCAGATCTTCTCGACGCTGCGGCCGGTCAGGGCAGAGATGCGCAGGTACTGGGCCCAGGGGGCCATGACGCCCAGACGGCGGTCGACGGTCTCCATGCAGGCCTCGCGCTTGCGATCGTCGTCGAGCAGGTCCCACTTGTTGAGTAGCACCACGATGGCGCAGCCGCGCTCGATGGCCAAGCCCATGACCTTCTGGTCCTGCTCGGTAACGCCCACGGAGGCGTCGACGACGAGCAGCGCCACGTCGGAACGGTCGATGGCGCGCAGGCCGCGGACCATGGAGTAGTACTCGATGTTCTCGTACACGGTGCTCTTTTTGCGAATGCCCGCGGTGTCGACCATGCGGTAGTGCTTGCCGTCGCGCTCGACGACGGTATCGATGGCGTCGCGCGTGGTGCCGGCGATGTTGGACACGATGGAGCGGTCGGCACCCAGGATGCGGTTGAACAGCGAGGACTTACCGGCGTTAGGACGGCCGATGATGGCGACGTTCAGTGCATCGGGGAACTCGTCGGCGACCTCGTCCTCTTCCTCGGGGAGCAGGGCCACGATGTCGTCGAGCAGGTCGCCCGTGCCATGGCCGTGAAGGGCCGAGAGCGGCGTGGGCTCACCGATGCCGAGCGAATAGAACTCCCAGATGTTGTCGTTCTCGCGATCGGGATTGTCGAGCTTGTTCACCAGCAGAAAGACCGGCTTGTCGGAGCGCTTGAGCATGCGGGCGACCGACTCGTCCTCCTCGGTGACGCCGGTGCGGCCGTCGACGACAAACAGGATGACGGCGGCTTCCTCGGCGGCGGCAAGCGCCTGGTCGCGAATGGACGTGGCAAAGACGTCGTCACTCTTGAGCGGCTCGATACCGCCCGTGTCGACGATGGTGAACTCGCGGCCGTTCCAATCGGCCGTGTGATACGAACGGTCGCGCGTAACGCCGCGGGACTCGTGGACGATGGCGTCCGAGGTCTGGGCCAGGCGGTTAACGAGCGTGGACTTGCCCACGTTGGGGCGTCCGACGACGGCGACGATAGGTTTCATCTACTCTCCTTTAATGGGTAGGGTCAGCGGAATTAGTATAGTCGGCAGGCACAATGCCAAGGATGCGCTCCAGGGTATCGAGCAGCTCATGCGGCATGGTCGACACCACATGAACCTCGGCGCCGCGACTGGTAAGGCTTGCGAGTAAATCGTCACGATGATACTCGTCAAGCGTCATGCCGTCAGCGTTGAACATGAGCTTAGGCACAAAGAGCATAACCCCCGACAGGTCTTGCGGCAGCTGCTCAAGGATATCGCTCGCGACGATGAGGCCGGTCACGTCCACGTTGCCGCCAAAGTAGCGGTTCTTGATGGCCGTGACGGTGCCGGAAAGGCCCTGTGGAGACTCCACGAAGCGGGCGACGGTATCGCGTGCGCTGGCGCCCGAAAGACATACCAGGCGCTGGTCGCGGGCGGTAATGGCCTTTCGAACGCGGGCAAGGCGCTCGGCGTCGGTGGCAAGCACGTCGTCGGTCTCGTCCAGATACGAGCGGATCATGCCGATACCATCGTAGTACTGCGGATAGCCGTCGTAAAAGTCTGCCTCGGGCGGCTCGATGCCGGCGTCCAGATAGAACTCGTCACTCATCTGAAACGTGTGGCGGCCAAAGCGCTCGAAGGCGCGGTCCTGGTAGGGACGGATCATGGCGATGGTTTCGCGCGCCAGCTCGGGCTTGTCGCTGTATGACCAGCTAAAGCGGTTCTGGTGCTTGGTAAATCCGAGCGGCACGATACCCAGGCTCGTGATCTGCTCGTGCTCCTCGCAAAAGCGCAGGGTCTTTTCCAGCTCCTCACCGTCATTCATGCCAGGGCATAGCACAATCTGCGCATGAATCTCGATGCCGGCGGCCATGATGGCCTCGAGCACGTCCATGCCGCGCTGGGCGTTGCGGCCCATCATGCGGCGGCGGACGTCGGGGCTCACGGCATGGACCGACACGTTCATCGGACTCATGTTGCGATTGATAACGTTTTGCACGTCCTCGTCGGAAAGGTTCGTGAGCGTGACAAAGTTACCCTGTAAAAAGCTCAGGCGGTAGTCGTCGTCGCGAATGTAGAGCGTGGAGCGGCCGCCCTTGGGCAGCATCGTCATAAAGCAGAACACGCAGGCGTTCACGCAGGTACGCATGCCGTCAAAGATGGGGCCGTCGAACTCAAGACCCCAATCCTCGCCGGGAAAACGGTCGAGCTCCACGGGGGTGACAGTGCCGTCGCGCGGATCGAATACCTCCAGCTCGACGCTGTCGTCGTCTGCTTCCCAAAGCCAGACGATCATGTCGGTGAGTTGCTCGCCGTTGACCGTGAGCACGCGCATGCCCGGCTCGATACCCACATCCCATGCGGGCGATTCGGGACGCACGTTCTTAACGAGCGCGCCCTCACCCGGCTCGGGGTCGCGGCTGCGCCCGTAATCGGCCACCTCGGCGGCGTATGCGGGTACGGTCTGGTCCATGATTAGCGGCAAAGCTCCTTGATGCGCGCAACGGCGCGTTCGATGTGCTCTTGCGGGGTGGAGGCTCCGGCGGTGATGCCAATGTGGCGCGCGTTGGCAAACCATGCGGCCTCAAGCTCGGAAGCTTCCTCAATGTGATGCGTGTGCTCGCAGACGTCAGCACAAATCTGCGCCAGGCGGCGCGTGTTGCCCGAATTCTTGCCGCCCACGACGACCATGCAATCACAGCGGTTGGCGAGGGTTGCGGCTGCCTGCTGCCGTTCGCTCGTGGCGGCGCAGATGGTGTTGATCACGCGCAGTTCCTGCACGCGCGGGGTGATGGAGGCCACAACCTCGGCCAGGTTCTGCGCGGTTTGGGTGGTCTGCACAACCAGGCCCACCTTGCCCTTGAGCGGCAGCGCGTCCGCATCGGCGGCGCAGCTCACGACTAGAGCGTCATCCCCGGCGTGGCCCAGAATGCCCTCGACCTCGGGGTGGCCCGGTTCGCCCACGACGATCACGCGGTAGCCCTCGCGCACCAGGCGCTCGGCCGCCACGTGGACCTTCTTGACGTAGGGGCAGGTGGCATCGACCACGTCGAGGCCACGCTCGCGAGCGGCGTCGATGACCTGCGGCACCACACCGTGGGCGCGGATGATTACGGTGCCCGAGGCGGCGTCGTCCAAGGTGTCGGCCAGACCAACGCCTGCCTCGGCGAGCTCGCGTACCACGATGGGGTTATGGATGAGCGGACCTAGGGTGTGGACCTGAGTGCTCTCCCCCGCCTGCGGGGCGGCCGCCAGCGCCATGTCGAGCGCGCGCTGCACGCCGTAGCAAGTGCCGGCGTGGGCGGCGATCTCGATGGTGGGGACGACCTCCTCAGTGGCGGCCGCGGCGGTATTCATGACTTCCTCGCCCATGGCTAGAACCTGCCCGGGTGCTCGTCGCACAGCTCGTCTCGCATGGCGTAGACGCGGTTCATGGCCTCGGACTCAAACCATGCCAGGCGCTCCTTGCGCTTGAGCTCGGCCGGTGCGTCGGATAGCGAGATGGCCTTGCCGGCACGGATCCAGCACTTTTTGGGGCGCATGAGCTTTTTACCTTTGGGTGTGATGTCGGACCAGCCGCAGATGGCGAGCGGGTTCACGGGCGCCTTGCCCATCTGGGCGATGAGCGCAAAGCCGCCGTGGACCTCGGGCTTGATTTCGCGCGAGCGGATGCGCGTGCCCTCGGGGAAGATCAGGACGTCCTCGCCTCGCTGCAGCGCATGCTGGGCGGCACGCAGGCATTTCATGTCGGCGGTGCCGCGCTCGACGGGAATACCGCCCACACGGCTAAAGGCCCAGCGCACGATCTTGGTCTTGGCAAACTCGGATTTAAAGATGGGGCGAATGCGGCGGCCGCCAAAGAACAGCGCCGTCTCTACAGCCAGGAGCTCGGCCATCGAGGTGTGGTTGCAGATGACCACGCTGCCGCGGCCTTCCTGGCGCTCAAACAGTAGGTCGGCGTCCTCGACATTCCAGCGCCACATGAGCTTGGAGAAGACCCACAGGATGCCCATGACCACGACGACGGTGCCGCGGATGAGGGCCGGGAACTCGGCGTAGGGCGCGTTGTAGTAATCCTCGGGCGTCTGCTTAAACAGGCGCATGGGCTACCTCCTTTGGTTGATGAGGTCCTCGATTATCGAGACGACCTCGTCGATGGTGTGGGCGGTGGAGTCGACGTGCACGGCGTCCTCGGCGGGCAAGAGCGGTGCGACCTCGCGGCTGCTGTCGAGTTTGTCGCGCTGCTTGAGGGCGTCGAGGGTCTCGTCGACCTCGGCCTCGAGCTGCTCGGTGGTGAGCGGCTGGGCGTCGTTTTGGTGGCGCTGCAGCACGCGGCGACGGGCGCGTTCGCGCGGGTTGGCGGTCAGGAACACCTTGACCTGTGCGTTAGGGAATACGACGGTGCCGATATCGCGACCCTCGGCCACGATGTCGCGATCCTCGGCGGCGCGGCGCTGATGGATGAGCATGGCGGCGCGCACGCCCGGGTAGGCGGAGACCTTGGAGACGTTGGCGTCCACCTGCGGGGTGCGAATGGCGGCCGAGGCATCCTTACCGTCGATGGTCAGGCGCGTGTCCTCGCCGGTGCCGTTGGTAAAGCGAATCTCGATCTGCTCGGCGAGGGCGTCGATGGCCGCCTCGTCGTCCAGATCGATGCCGCGGTCGAGCGCGGCGAACGTGACGGCGCGATACATGGCTCCCGTATCGAGCTTGTTAAAGCCCAGCTGGCGGGCGATCTCCTTGGCGATGGTGGACTTGCCGGAACCGGCGGGGCCGTCGATGGCGACGATCATGCAATGCTTCCTTTCGGTGGTTGACGTGCTGGTATGGGACGCAGGCGCTGCGGCTTGGCGGGTTGCCTAGCCCGTGTAACGCTCGCGGTAGGTGTTGCGCTTGGGCGCGGAGCCGTGACTGCCGTGGTGGCGCGTACGGGTCGCGGGGGTTTCCTGGGGCTTGTCACCGCGCTTGGAGGCAGCTTGCTTGGGCGGGATGCCTCCGGCCTTGAGGATCTGCACCTCGCGGTCGGTGAGCTCGCGCCACGAGCCCTTGGCCACGTCCTTGAGCTCCAGGCCGGCAAAGTTGCAGCGGTGCAGGCGAATCACCGGGTGGTGTATCTTGCTCAGCATGCGCTTGACCTGGTTTTTACGGCCCTCGCGAATGATGACCTCCACGGCGGTGGTGCCGGGCTTGACGCCTTGCGGAGCCACGGCCTCGGCCTCGCGCGCGGTGATGACGCGGCAGATCGCCGGCTGGCACAGGCCGTCATCGAGCTCGATGCCGCGACGGAGCGGTTCCAAGTCGCGATCGGTCAGGTGGCCGTCCACGAGCGCCTGATAGGTCTTGTAGACGTGCTTGCTGGGGTGCAGCAGGTCCTGGGACAGGTCGCCGTCGGTGGTAAAGAGCAAAAGGCCCGTAGTGTCGCGGTCCAGGCGACCCACCGGGAAGAGCCCCGGAAAGCGGTCGCGCGGGACCAGGTCGGCCACACAAGGGCGCTCCTGCGGATCGCTCATGGTGGTGAGGTAGCCGGTCGGCTTGTAGAGCATCAGGTACACGGCGCCCTGGTTGAGCTTGACGGGCATGCCGTCGACCTCGATATGGTCGCGGTCGACGTCGACCTTGGTGCCCAGTTCGGTTGCGACCTGGCCGTTGACGGTCACGCGGCCTGCGGTCATCAGGTCCTCCGAGCCGCGGCGGCTCGCAACGCCCGCGCGCGCCAAAAAGCGCTGCAGGCGCATGGTGTGCGGGTAGACGGGCTGGGCGTCACCTGTGGGCGTTGCGGCGCCCGTGGCACTTGCGGTGCACGTCTCCCCTACTTCGTTAATCCTCGTCATGCATGTCCTCCGAGGTATCGTCGACAACCAGGGTATCCTCGTCCTCGACCGCCTCAACATCTTCAACATCGGTATCGAGCAGTTCGCGCTCTTCGTCCAGGTCTTCAGCCTGCTCCTCGAGCGTGGACTGAATACTGCGGCCGCTCAGGCGCTCGCGGATAAACTGGCGCGACTGCTCGTCGGGGGCAAACTGCTCTAGATCGGGCAGGTCGCGGGTGGAGCGCAGGCCGAACTTCTCCAAGAAGGCGTTGGTCGTGCCGTAGATGATGGCCTGACCGCGCTGGGGGTCGCGGCCGAGCTCGCGCACCAGACCCTTGTCAACGAGCGACGCGATGACGCCGTCGGAGTTGACGCCGCGGATGCCCTTGACCACCTCGCGCGTAACGGGCTGGTGATAGGCGATGACGGCCAGGGTCTCGAGCGCCGCCTGCGACAGTTTTTGCGTGTCCCAGCTCAGCACATAGGCCTCGACCACATCGTGGTAGGCGGGGTGCGTAAACAGTCGCCAGCCACCGGCGACCTCGCGCAGTTGAAAGCCGCGGTTGGCCTCCTCGTACTCAACTTTGAGCTCGGCCAACAGCGATGCGCACTCGCCCGGAGCGATATCCAGCGCACCTGCCAGGGCGGGTGCGCTCACGGGGTCGCTCGACACCAGCAGTAGCGCCTCGAGGGCTCCTTTGAGGCTGTTTGCCTCCAGCGTGGAAAGGGTTGACATGGTAGCCGCTCCTATTCGGTGAGCTCGGGGCCCTCGCCGGGAACGTATGCCTCGGCGCCCTCGACGCGGTTGATTTGAATGGTTCCAAAAATCTTGTCCTGGCTCAGCGTAAGCGAGCCGCGCTTGGCGAGCTCGAGCATGGCCAGGAAGGTGACAACGAGCTGCTCAGTCGTGGCGTCGCCGTCCAACAGCTCGCGGAAGGTGCAGGATTGGTGCGCCATGGTAAAGCGGTCGACCGAGGCCACCGTCAGGTCGAGCGGCACGCGATGCGGTGCCACGTGCTCGGCCTCCAGCAGGAAGGTCTGGCGCTTGCCGTCCAGGTCGGCGCAGATGACGGCCAGGCCGCGCAGGGTAATGCCGGCCAGGTAGTCGGGCATAAGGCCCAAAAACTCGGGGTCGGGGCCGGCCACGCGCGGATGCATGCGGCTCTCGGCCTGCATGCGCGCGCCAAGGGCCGCCGCCGCACCCTTAAACTGCTTGTAGGCGATCAGGCGCTGGATCAGGACCTCGCGCAGGGCATCGCCGTCGAGCGCGCTGAGTTCCTCGAGGTCTTCGTCGTCCTCGTCATCGTCGACGGATTTGCTGGGGGCCTCCTGAGGTACCAGCGAGGCAGCCTTGATGTCCAAAAGGGTTGCCGCGACCAGCAAAAAGTCGCTCGCCACATCCAGGTCCAGCGCCTCGATGCGCTCGACCTCGGCCAGGTATTGCTCTGCCACCTCGCTGATCGAGATGGCGCCGATATCTACTTTTTGGCGGGTTACCAGCTGCAGCAGCAGGTCGAAAGGTCCGCTGTAGACCTGCGTCGACACGCGATACGACATCTTCGACCTCCTTTGACGGCGCCTTCGCGGCGCGGTTTGAGTGCATGTTGCGACCGTTTTGCACGGTCGACCTGTAAGTTTACCCTAGATGCCGGCAATTGCGAAGTTGAGCAGGTGCTCAGCCAGCGGATACACGGTAACGTCGAAATAGCGGCCGATCACGTCGATGCCGGTCCACGTAGGCAGCAGGTACAGCACCAGGATGAGGATGGGCATAGCGTATTGCTGAAGGCGGTAGTAGTTGGCGAGTGCCTTGCCTTTAAGGAACGGCACAATGATCGAAGAGCCGTCGAGCGGCGGGATCGGGATGAGGTTAAAAAACGCAAGCGACAGGTTGACCACGATGAACGTGGCGCCGAAGTTCATGATTTGGGACGCCACGGCAAAGGACATGCTGGCGTAGAGGTTGCCATAAGCTGCGTGCATGAGGGCCGCGGCCAGGCACGCGAGTGCGATGTTCGATGCGGGGCCTGCCGCGCTCACCAGGACCTCGTCGCGCTTGGGGTGCTTAAGGTTGTTAAGGTAGACGGGCACCGGCTTAGCGAAGGCGAACACCGGGCCGCCGGCCGCGAGCATCAGCAGCGGCAGGATGATGGTACCGAACGGGTCGATATGGTTGAGCGGGTTGAGCGAGACACGGCCGCGCGAGCGGGCCGTCTTGTCGCCGAGTGCCCAGGCAGCGGCGGCGTGTGCGCTCTCGTGGATGACGATGCCAACGATGACGGCGACGGCGCTGGCAAGCAGGTTCATGAAGTAGCTGCTGGACATGGCACTCCCCTAGCGGACGCGGCGCGAGGCGCGCGTGAGCAGGTAGTCGATCACAAACAAAATGACGGCGACGATGGCGTAATCCAGGCGGAACACACCGCCAAAGGGCGACGTGATGACTCCATAGCCGGCGATGGCGCTCGGCAGCGCGCGCGAAAGCTCAACGACAAAGCCCACGATCTGCAGCTTGGCGGTGAGGCCGCTAAAGCACAGCAGCACGGTCATCGCGCTCATAAAGATGCCGCAGATGCGACAGGCGATGGCGATGATGCTCATCGCCACGGCAGCGGCCTTACGAGAGTTCACGCGCGGTCTCCTCTTCGATCTGGGTGGAAAGCTCGAGCCATTCGTCCTCGAGCTTGGGCAGCTCTTGCTTAAGGCCGTTATATTCCCCCAGCGCGGCGTTGAACTTATCCTGATCGGCATAAAGTTCTTCACTTGCCATCAATTCCATAAGCTCGTCATAGCGGGCGCGCTTTTTGTCGAGCTCGGTCTCGATCTTCTTGAGCTGGTTGCGCACGCCCTTGAGCTTTTTGTTGAGCGCGGCGCGGGCCTGGGCCTCGGCGCGCTTTTGCTCCTTGGTCTTTTTGCCCTCGGCAGGCTTAGGCGCCGCGGCGGGGGTGTCGGCCTGGCCGGCGCTGGCTTTGGTGGACTTGGCCGCGGCCGGCGCGCTCTCCCCTGCCGCCTCGGCGGCGGCGCGGGCTGCGAGGTCCTCGCGCTTGTAGAGGTAGTAGTCGTAGTCGCCGTCGTAGACCGTGACCTTGCCGTCGCGGATATCGATCACGCGGTTGGCCACGGCGCGCACCAGGTGCTCGTCGTGGCTGATCAGTACGATGGTGCCGGGGAAGTTTTGCAGGGCGTTCTCGAGCATGTCCACCGAGTCGATATCCAGGTGGTTGGTGGGCTCGTCCAGGCACAGGAGCGCCTCGGGGGCCACGAGCATCTTGGCCAGGGCCAGACGAGCCTTTTCGCCACCGGAGAGCACGCGTACCTGCTTTTCGATGGAATCGTTGTCGCTAAACAGGAAGGCGCCCAGCAGGCTGCGCTGCTGCGGCACGGTCCACTTAGGCGTGACGGTGTCGATTTCTTGCAGGACGGTGTTGGACTCGGTCATTCCTTCGAGCGCGTGCTGGGCATAGTAGGCCACACCCACGTTGGTGCCCAGATCGCGGGTGCCGGTGGTGGGCGGCTCCAGGCCGGCGAGGATCTTCATGAGGGTGGACTTGCCGGCGCCGTTAGGGCCGACGAGCGCCACATGCTCGCCGCGGTAGAGTTTGAGGTCGATATCGCTGTAGATGTGCTTGTTGCCGTAGGACTTGGAGACGCCCTCCAGGCCCACGACCATATCGCCGGAGCGCGGCGGGTCGGGGAACTTAAAGTCGATGTGTTTGTGACCCTCGGGCAGGATGACGAGCTCCTTTTTGATCTGCTCGATCTTGCGGATGCGCTCCTGCGCCTGGGCGGCCTTGGTGGGCTTGTAACGGAACTTGTCAACGAAGACCTGCATGTGGGCGATGTCGCGCTCCTGGGCGGCGCGCTTGGCGCGCATCTGCTCCAGGTTGTCCTCCCGCTGCTTGAGGTAGCTGCTGTAGTTGCCGGTGTAGGTGGTTACGCGGCGGTTCTCGAGCGCGGCGACGTGGTCGACGCAGGCGTCCATGAAGGCGCGGTCGTGGCTGACGATGAGGACGGCGCCGTCGTAGTTTGCGATAAAGCCGCGCAGCCACTGGACGCTTTCGAGATCCAGGTGGTTGGTGGGCTCGTCCAGAAGCAGCAGGTCGGGGTGGCGCAGGAAGAGCTTAGCCAGCGCGATGCGCATCTGCCAGCCGCCCGAGAACTCGGAACACGGGCGCTCAAAGTCGGTGACCTTAAAGCCGAGGCCGGACAGGATCTTGCGGGCGTTACTCTCGAGCTCGTAGCCGCCCAAGTGCTCAAAGCGGTCCTGGACCTGGCCGTACTCGTTAAGGAGTGCGTCGACGTCCATACCCTGCTCGGAGAGCTCGGTGATCTGGGCTTGCAGCTCGTTGGCGCGCTCGCCCATGCGGCGTATTTCTTTGGCCGCCGCCATGACCTCGGCGAGGATGGTGGTGTCCTTTTGCTCCAGGTTGGTTTCCTGCTCTAGGTAGCCTACCTGGCAGTCCTTTGCGTACTGGACCTGGCCGGCGTCGGGGCTGTCGATGCCCATAATGATCTTGAGCATGGTGGTTTTGCCGGCGCCGTTGGGTCCCACGAGCGCAAAGCGTTCGCCGGGGTTGATCTGGAAAGACGCGCCGCTAAAGAGGACGCGCGCGCCGAAGCTTTTTTCGATCTTGTCGACCAGGAGGATCATGGTGCCGCCTTTGACCTTGTGTGCCTATATGAAAAAAGGCCCCAACTTGCGTTGGAGCCTCATTCAATGCTCGGGTGGAGACGAGGGGGATCGAACCCCTGACCTCTTGACTGCCAGTCAAGCGCTCTCCCAGCTGAGCTACGCCCCCGT
>NZ_CAXVJM010000004.1:44321-142548 GCF_964259375.1 Collinsella aerofaciens ATCC 25986 | reverse complement strand
GTCCACCGCCGTCAACGCGTTCCTCAGGGCGCTCGTCCGGGAGGGCGGGATGCCGTTCGAGATGAGGGTCAAGACGCCGGCGCCCGACGGGGAGACGGCGAGTTAGCCGGCAGGTCGGCATGTCAATCCTGGTCTAACAGAGCCTTATTTAATCCCCGTCCCAGAAAAATCACCGGTGGTTGACCGGAGCGCCGCAGTTTTGGCAGAAGGATGCGTTTGCTTCCAACATTGAGCCACACTGTGCGCAAAAATGAGCGGGCTCAACTGGCTGAGCATCATCGACCATGGTTGACACCTGCTGCGCCGGCGGGACCTGCTGCGCCGGAGGCATTTGCTGGTATGGATTGGACTGCGGAGGCTGAGGTTTATTCGACGATTCCTTGTTCAAGATAACAGCAAAGGCGACAGCCGCGACACCACCGAATACAACGAGCAAAACGAGAAGATCGGATACCCTAAGGCCTATCATCGCAAATCAGCTCCCCATGTTGCGAAAGATGACGGATGCCGAAATTTTATCGCCGCGCCGCAAGCCCCTCCTAGTGCGCAACACCCATCCACCCTGCATGATTTTCTGGGGCGGGGATCAAAATCATTGGGGAATGGTCTGTGGCAAGCGGGGGTCTTCGGGGTATAAGACGGCTAATTGTATGCCGCCCTATGAAAGGAACCCTTATGCCCAGCGTTGCCGTTCTTGCCGCCGATGGCTTTGAAACGATTGAATGCCTGACCATGGTCGATGTCATGCGTCGCGGCGGCGTGCGCGCCACGCTCGTCTCGATTATGCCTACGCGTGAGGTCGTGAGCTCGCTGCAGATTCCCGTGACCTGCGATGCGCTCTTTGACGAAATTAACTTTGACGAGTATGACTGCGTCGTGCTGCCCGGCGGTCTGCCCGGTGCCACCAACCTGCGTGCCGACCAGCGCGTCTGCGACGTAGTCTGCGAGTTCGCCGCGACCAAGCATGTTGCCGCCATCTGTGCCGCCCCATTTATCCTGGGCGAGCTTGATCTGCTCGAGGGACGCCACGCCACGTGCTTCCCCGGCTTTGAGAAGAGCTTCCCCGAGGGCGCCTATACCGGCGACAAGGTCACGCACGACGGCAACATCATCACCGCCAGCGGCATGGCCCAGTCGCTCCCCTTTGCCCTCGAGCTGCTGCGTACGCTCGCCGGCGACAAGGCTGTCGAGAAGGTTGCCGAGGGCATTCAGCTATGATTTTGGCTTCGCAATCACCGCGCCGCATCGAGTTAATGCGCGAAGCGGGCTACGACATCCGCGTCATTCCTGCCGACATCGACGAGACTCCTTTTGATGACGAGGCACCGCTTACGCTTGTCGAGCGCTTAGCTCGCGCGAAGGCTGCCGCCGTTGCCACCGAGCACGCCGAACCCAGTGAGCTGACCATCGCGGCCGACACCATCGTCACCTTCGATGGCAAGATTTTGGGTAAGCCAGCAAACGAGGACGAAGCCCGCACCATGCTCCACGAGCTCTCGGGGCGCACGCACCAGGTCGCAACCGGCGTCTGCATCGTTAGAGCCGGGGACGCCACAGCCCCGCACGCCGCCGAGAGCCTGTCGTTTGTCGATGTGACCGATGTGACGTTCTATGAGCTCACCGACGAGCAGATTGAGCGCTACGTCGCCTCGGGCGAGCCCATGGACAAAGCCGGCGCCTACGGCATCCAGGGCGTTGGCGGGCGCATGCTCGTGCATGATATTTCGGGCGACTTCTACAACGTGGTGGGCCTGCCCATCGCTCGCGTCGCGCGCGCGATTCAAAAAGTATCGTAATTGCATCTGGCGCTGGGTATCCCCCAGCGCCTACAATTTTGGCGTACCGTACGGATCCCGACCGGGCATAAGGCCCGGCGGAAAACCGATAGGAGTAAAACATGGATACACTGCTTGAGGCCATTGACGTTTGCGATGTCGATGGCTTTTGCTTTGGCAACTATACGGACGAGGAGGCCGGCACCGGTTGCACCGTAATCGTGGCACCCGAGGGCGCCACCGGCGGTGTTGACGTTCGCGGCGGTGCCCCGGCATCGCGCGAGACCGACCTGCTGCGTCCCGAGAACACCGTGGACAAGGTCCACGCCGTCTGCCTTTCGGGTGGATCGGCCTTTGGTCTGGAGGCCGCAAGCGGCGTCGCCCGCGAGCTCGAGAGCCGCGGCATCGGCCTTCCCGTCGGCCCCACGCAGGTGCCCATCGTGTGCTCCAGCTGCATCTTCGACCTCGCCTTTGGCGACCCCACCGTACACCCCGACATCGAGGCCGGCATCTCCGCCGTGCGCGAGGCGCTCGACAACACCCCCACCACGCTCGAGCAAGGCAATGTAGGTGCCGGCACCGGTGCCACCGTGGGCAAGCTCATGGGCCCCGCCACCTGCATGAAGGCCGGCCTAGGCGCTGCCGCCGTGGCACTCGGCCCTGTTAAGGTGGGTGCCGTGGTCTCGGTCAACGCCTGCGGCAATGTCGTCGACCCCTTCACCGGTGAATGGGTCGCTGGTATGCGTGCTGCAGCAGATAGCGACCAGATCGTCGACATGGAGCTCGCAGCCTTTGCCGCCGCCGGCTCTATGCAGATGCCGCTCGACCGCACCAACACCACCATCAGCTGCATCGTCACCAACGTTGAGCTCACCAAGGCGCAGGCCACCAAGGTCTCCCAGATGGCAGCAGATGCCTACGCGCACGCCATTCGCCCCACACACACCACCAACGACGGCGACACCATCTACACCCTCGCCAGCGGCAAACTGGGTGCCCAGGCAAGCGCCGCCGTTCCCTTGGACCTGTTGGGCATGCTCGCCGTAAGGGCTTTGCAAACCGCCATCGTAAACGGAGCCAAAACCGCCAAAACCTCCCACGGCATCCCCGGCGCCGCAAAGTAGTCCACTCGACCGTCGGTCGGAGGCGGGCGGGCGTTACGTTTGCTGCTCTACAGTCCTGGCTCGCACGAAGAGCACATTAAGTGCTCTTCGGCTCGTGCGGAACTCGCGACAAACATAACCAAGCCCCACCGGGCAACCTGCCAACCAAGTCTTTTCAGCCCAGGCCCCTGTGTACCGCGCGTCTAAGATCTTCAAATTCGACTATCTGACATAAAGCGAGACATAGCAGAGGACCCCTGGCCCTTAACTTGATACGAGTTCCGCACGCAAAGGAGGCGCCAGTGGCGCCTCCGTCTTGCGCAGGACTGTTCGAAGTAGCAAGTTAAGGGCCAGGGGTCCCCGTTACCCGAGCGTTTCTGCACTAGTTGAATTTGAAGATCTTTGAGGCAAGATGGTATAGGCCGAGTGTGGTTTTGTCTCCGGCCCGTCCACGCAGGTTGGTAAAGAATCCGACCACGCCGTAGCGAGCGCGACGATACATGCGCTCGTCGTACTCTTTCAGGTCCTTCCACAGCGTCTTCAGGCGCTCATCGGCACAATCTTCCTCGGAAAGCTTGGTGAGCACCGAGCAAATCGCCATCATCATGGTGAAGTAGCCCATCATGTACGAACGCAGGCGCGAGGACTCAACGTCCTGGTACAGGTGGAACGATTCCATCATGATGCGCGTTACGCGGAACTGTTGACCCAGGCGCTTGACCATCGTGGCCTCATTGACGCTCTGGCCCTCGCGACCGATAAAGTAGCGATAGAGGTCGATGTCGGCGTAGTACATGGTCTTGCAGCGCGGCAGCGGTACGTATGCGTAGATATTATCCACGTAGAACGTGTGTGCCGGCATAGGCAGATTGGACTCGCGCAGCACATCGGTGCGATAGCACAGGCTGTGCATGAGCAGGTTCTGATCGGGACGGAAGTGTCCGATCTGGTCCCAAGAGAAAATCTTTTTGCGCGGCAGGGCAAACTTGTAGCCAATAGCGGTATGCGTGCCCTCGTAAACCTTCTCGTACACGTAGTTCGAGATAAACAGGTCGACGCGCTGGTCGCGCTCCTCAAAGCCACGCAGAATCGACAGCATGGTCGAGAGCGCCGCACCGTCGAGCCAGTCGTCCGAGTCAACGACCTTGTAGTACGTACCATGTGCCTCGCGCAGGCCCGAGAGGACGGCGATACCGTGGCCGCCATTCTCCTGGTGCACCGCGCGGATGATTCCGGGATAACGGGCCTCCCACTCGTCGGCCTTGGCGGCTGTCTCGTCCTTAGAGCCGTCGTCCACCACGATAATCTCAATATCGGTGGCGTAATTGCTCCCCTCCAAGATGGAGGTGATGCAATGGTCCATATCCTTGGCGGCGTTATATGAGGGAATACCGAATGTTATGACTTTATGCATGGCAGGCGATAATCTCATCCGAAAGATCGAGGGCAGAATTGGTCACGGCGTCCATATCGTAGTAACGATACTCGGCCAGACGACCAACCGGGTGGAAGTTCGTCAGGTTCTGGACGCGCTCAAGGTAGCGCTCGTAGAGCTCACGGTTCTCGGGCTCCAGGATAGCGTAGTACGGCGTCTCGCCCGAGTCGGGCGTATAGGCCTTGGAGTACTCCTTCATGATGGTGGTCTTGCCGGGCAAAACCTGACCGGTCATGTTCTTGAACTCGGTGATGCGCGTATAGTCCTCGCTCGTGGTGTAGTTGACGGTGCCCACAGGCTGGAACTGGTCCATATCGAGCGTCTCGAACTTCATATCGAGCGTGCGGTACGGCAGCGCGCCCAGGTCGAGGTTGAACAGCTCGTCGAGTGGACCCGTGTAGACGATCTCGCCACCATAGACCTTGCCGTCGATCTTGACGGTGGTCTCGTCGATTTCAAAGAGGTCACGGGCGTCTACGTCACAGAATACGTCGATCAAATCGTGATCGAGCATATGCTCGAACAGCGCGGTATAGCCGTCCTGCGGCATACCCTGGAAAGGAGCCTGCGGGAAGTAGCGATCGTCATCGCCCACAAAGACGGGAACGCGGCCGGTGATCGAGGGGTCGATCTGGTCGGGCGTCTGGCCCCACTGCTTCATGGTGTAATGCAAAAAGACGTTCTCATAGACATAATCGGCGACCTCGGCAAGATTCGGGTCATTCTTCTTGCGCAGCTCCATAATGGGCACCTTGACGTCCTTGCCAAAGGTCTCCACGAGCTTCTGATACAGCTCCTCGCCGCGCTCATCGCCAAAGGCGAGCTTGAGGCTCGCATGGTTAAAGGGCACGGGCATAAGGGTGCCGTTGATGTTGGCGAGCACCTTGTGCTGGTAGTCCGTCCACTTGGTAAAGCGCGACAGGAAGTTATGGACGCGCTCGTTAAAAGTGTGATAGATGTGCGGACCGTACTCGTGGACCAGGATTCCGGCCTCGTCAGTGCAGTCATAGGCATTACCCGCGATGTGACCGCGACGCTCCAAAACGGCAACACGATAGCCGATGGTTTCGGCAAGACGGCGGGCGCAAACGGCACCGGCATAACCGGCGCCGACGACGATCATGTCATACGCACCGGCATTAAAGCCTTCAGGCAGGCCTGAGGTAATCTGCATCGATACTCCTTGTCAAAAGCCACACGCTTTTTAACTGGGCTTTTTCTCGAACATACGTCGAGACATATTTATCAGAGCGATTATAGCGCTAATGCGTCCTATAATGAGCTTGCCACACAAGGAAAGCTCAAGCACCGCGGCGAACATAATTGAAAGGTAAACCCGCTAGCAGCGGGTTTATTCGTGTACAGCCGAGGGCCTGGAGCTTAGCAAAACGCTTGTAAGGAGTAACATGAGCGATTTCCTAAACCGTATGAAGTCTGCCGCCAAGGCCGACCTTAAGACGATCGTCCTGCCCGAGGGCGAGGATCCGCGCACCATCGTCGCGGCAAACAAAATCATCGAGGAGGGCCTGGCAAAGCTCGTCATCCTGGGCAACCCCGACGAGATCGACGTTCCCGGCGCCACCATCATCGACCCGCGCAACGCCGAGAAGCACGAGGAGTACGCGCAGAAGTTTGCCGAGCTCCGCGCCAAGAAGGGCGTTACCATCGAGCAGGCTCGCGCCCAGGTGATGGACGCTACCTACTTTGGCACCATGATGGTCAAGATGGGCGACGCCGACGGCCTGGTCTCCGGTGCCTGCCACTCCACCGCCGACACCCTGCGCCCCGCGCTGCAGATCCTCAAGACCGCTCCGGGCACCAAGCTGGTTTCGGCTTTCTTCGTGATGTGCACCGACACCCCGCAGTTCGGTACCGACGGCACGCTGATCTTCGCCGACTGCGGCCTCAACATCAACCCGTCCTCTGACGAGCTCTCCGAGATCGCCATCGCCTCGGCCCACTCCTGGTCCACCTTCATGGGCAATGTTGAGCCGCATGTGGCCATGCTCTCCTACTCCACCATGGGCTCCGCCGGTGGCGAGGTCGCCAAGAAGGTCCAGGAGGCCGTGAAGTTCTGCAAGGAGAAGGCTCCCGAGCTCGCCATCGACGGCGACCTGCAGCTCGATGCCGCTATCGTCCCCACCGTCGCCCAGCTCAAGGCTCCCGGCTCCTCCGTCGCCGGTAAGGCCAACGTGCTCGTGTTCCCCGACCTCGAGGCCGGCAACATCGGCTACAAGCTGGTCCAGCGCTTCGCCGGCGCTGACGCCTATGGGCCCATCCTGCAGGGCATCGCTAAGCCGGTCAACGACCTGTCGCGCGGCTGCTCTGCCGACGACATCGTGGGTGTCGTGGCCATCACCGCCGTCCAGGCTCAGATGGCTGAGTAGCGGACGCACTCGCCCGAAGGCCGTACGGGCTAACCCCTGAAAACGTCCTCGACCAATGAAACGCCCCCGTTCTGCTCCTTCGGAGCTACGAACGGGGGCGTTTCTGGTCTGCGGAGTGTTTTCAGGGGTTAGCCCGTACGGCCTTCTACCTCTGCGTAGTAATCAGGGCATCTGGAGTGGACGGCGGCTTGGCAACGAGCTGGGGCTGAAAATCTGAATGGATGGGTGCCGTTGTTGGGAGTACAGGCGTTGCTGGCGGTGATCACTTTGGGACCGAAATGTTGGCTGCGGTTCGATGTCTGGCCATCGGAAAGCATGTCCCGGTTTGAAGGCGGATTGTGGGATGTAGCTTCCACTTGGGGGCTGTTTGGGAAACTGTGGGACGGAATTTTGCTTTATTGTGGGTCGCACTTTCCGCAACGTGCCTCAACCGGAAGGCGTGTCCCAGAATTTCAGTTTGAAATGGGATGGGGTTTCCGCTGTCCGTCTGCCAACAAAAAGGCCCCCGGAGCTGTTGCTCTGGAGGCCTTTCGTTTACATGCAAACGGGCACGCTAGTTGTTCTTGGTCAGACGCTCGACGTCGCGGGCGATCATGTATTCCTCGTCGGTGGGGATGACCATGACCGTGACGGAAGAGCCGGCGGCGCTGATGACCTGCGGGCCGTTGCCCACGGCCTCGCGGTTCTTGTTGTTGTCGATACGCACGCCCAGCCACTCAAAGCAGTCGCAGAAGGCCTTGCGGATCGACCAGTCGTTCTCGCCGATGCCGGCGGTAAAGGTGATGGTATCCACGCCCGCCATGGAGGCGATCATGGAACCGGCCTGCTGCATGGCCTTGTAGGCAAACATGTCGAAGGCGAGCAGGCAGCGCTCGTCTCCCTCGGAGGCGCGCGTACGGATGTCGCGGGCGTCGTTGGAGATACCCGAGATGGCAAGCAGACCAGACTGCTTGTTCATCATGTCATCGACTTCTTGATAGCTGTAGCCGCCCTCGCGCTGAAGGTAGCATACGGTGGCAGGGTCAATGGAACCACAACGGGTGCCCATCATCAGGCCGTCGAGCGGCGTGAGCCCCATCGTGGTGTCGCGGCAAACGCCGTCCTCAATGGCGGCGAGCGAAGCGCCGTTGCCCAGATGGCACGAAAGCAGACGGTGGCAGCACGAGCCCAGAATCTCCTTTGCCATCATCCACTCGTAGCGGTGGCTCGTACCGTGGGCGCCGTACTTGCGCACATGGTACTTGTCGCACACGTCCTTGGGCAGCGCGTAGGTGTAGGCAACCTCGGGCATGGTCATGTGGAACGAGGTGTCGAAGACGGCCACGTTGGGCAGCTCCGGATACTTCTCGCGGCAGTATTCGATTGCCGCGGCCTCGCCGTAATTGTGCAGCGGGGCGAGCGGGGCCACCTCAAGGATCTTAGCCATGACCTCGTCGTCAACGACTGCGGAATCATCGAAGTGCCAGCCGCCCTGAACGATACGGTGGCCGATGCCATCGATCGTAAAGTCGGTCTTCTCGAGCTCCTCGAGCACGCGAGCGATAGCAGAGCGATGATCGGGGAAGGGAACCTCCTCGGTCTGCTTGGCGCCACCGTTCTCGGAATGACCAAAGATACCCATGTCCGAGCCGATACGCTCGCAGTTGCCCTTGGCGAAAACCTCGCGGGTATCGGTATCCAGAAGCTGATATTTAAGGCTTGAGCTGCCGGCGTTGACAACAAGTACGTTCATGAGACTCCTTTGCAGTGCAATACGGTCGACGCAGACCTCTTAAGGCGACCGCATTTTAATAAGAAGTTATCACATCTTGATAAATAGCTATCAGGCATATCGCCCAACGAGCGCAAAAGAGGGGCTGAACGGCACTTGGTCGTCCAGCCCCTCCCCTCTTGCAATTACTTGCTGTTGACGATGCGCTCGACGTCGGAGGCGATCATGAACTCCTCATCCGTGGGGATGACGAAGATCTTGACCTTGGAATCCTTGGCGGACAGGCACCAAGCGCCGTCGCCACGCAGAGCGTTGCGGGCATGGTCCATCTTGACGCCCATAAAGGCCAGACGATCGGCCACGCCGGCGCGGACAGCCGGAGCGTGCTCGCCGATGCCGGCGGTAAAGACCAGGGTGTCCATGCCGCACATGGAAGTGGCCATCTCGGCAGCCTTGGCGGCAATCTTGTAAACGAACATATCGAAGGCGAGCTGGGCCTCGGGGTCACCGGCAGCGGCGAGCTCCTCGACGTTGCGGCAGTCGTTAGTCTTGCCACCGGTCACAGCCAAAAGGCCAGACTTCTTGTTCATCATCTCGTCGACCTCGTCGAAGGTGTAGCCACCCTCGCGCTGCAGGTAGCACACGGTAGCCGGGTCGATGGAGCCGCAGCGGGTGCCCATCATGACGCCGTCGAGCGGCGTCAAGCCCATGGTGGTGTCCATGCACTTGCCGTCCTCGATGGCGCACAGGGAAGCGCCGGAGCCGATATGGCACACGACGACCTTGCGGGCCTCGCCGTTGGTCATCTCGGCGACCTTCTTGGAGATGTAGCGATAGCTGGTGCCGTGGGCGCCGTACTTACGGATGTGCAGCTTGTCGCAAACATCCTTGGGAAGGGCGTAGGTCTTGGCGACCTCGGGCATGTTGAAGTGGAAAGCGGTGTCGTAGACCGTGACGTTGGGCAGATCGGGATACTGCTCCAGGCAGTACTCGATAACGTTGGCCTCGGGGTTGTTGTGCAGCGGCGCCAGCGGGGCGACCTCGCGAATCTTGGCAAGAACGTCCTCGTCGACGAGGGAGGAATCGCCAAAGTACCAACCGCCCTGAACGATACGGTGGCCGATGCCCTCGATCTTGACACCGTTAGCCTCGAGGTCCTTCAGGACGACCTCGATGGCGACCTTGTGGTCGGGGAACTCGATGTTCTCGGTCACCTTCTTGGAGCCATTGGCAGCATGGGTGAAGGTACCGCCGGTAAAGCAGACGCGCTCGCAGGAGCCCTTTGCGGACACCTTGTGGGACTTGGTATCGATGACCTGATACTTAAGGGTCGAAGATCCTGCGTTGACGACCAGAACGTTCATGTGTCTCCCTACTAACAGGCGGTGTGGCGCCGCCAGGTTACATACGCTTCAATAATAAACCCAAACGCCCTCGCGCTCGGGTTTATTGCGTTGATATATAAGTTATCGATGCATGCATGCTCATGGTCTTTGACTTGTAAGGCGAAATAGCGCGGGGACATACGCCAGAGAAGAAATCCCAAGCGCAACAAGCAGCACAACCCGAATACCCACAACGCTACTCAACACAGCATTGAGCAGATAGAAAAGAACGGCGCCCACCGCCACCATCTGGCTTTGAACCGAAATCAACGAACAGCGCATCGATGAATCGGCAGCATTTTGAAAAACTGAGTATTTGATTGGGGCAAACAACGTGTAAGCAACCGTCTGCAGCACATAAAACACAGGCAACAGGTCAACCGGAATAAAAGGGGTTAAAAACAAAGCAGCTAGAATGAGACGGATGATGCCGCAAATACGCGCAAAAAGCCTCTTGTCGACATGAGCAATTACGCTGGGCACGATAAACCCTATGGAGGCGGAGACAAGGAGCTGGACCGCAATGGTCATGCCCGAAGCGACGGCATGCATTCCACGGCCTGCAAGCAACAGTGAGAAGAAGTCTTCCAGAGCGACGAAGGCAAATGCCTGAGAACAGTCCATGATGAACGCTGACCGAAGAATGCCATTGCCCGCAATAGCAGCACCGATCATCTTCGGGCTAATTCCGTGCCCAGGTGTCAGCGCGGTGCCCTCTCTTCTCACCTCAGGAATACAGACAACGACAACCAATGTCAGCACCATTGCGATGATATCGACCGAAAGCCCAATGAGATACGCGCCAGCGGACGAAATGAAACCGCCCACACAAGCGGAGAGGGCATAAGACGCATAGAAGACAAATCGTTCAACGATATTAAGTCTCACGAGTTGGCCCTGAAAGACGCTATCAATGTAAATCGCTTCGATGGATCCGCTCACACATGCAACGGCAAAACCCTTGAGAGCGAACGCACCGATTAAAAGCAGAGGAGATCGGACGAGAAGCAGGGCGGCGTAGTACCCAAGCATTCCCACAATGCCAACGAGGCCGCTCGCCTTTCGTCCAAACCTATCAGCAATATAGCCAGTGGGAACTTCAAGGATGAACTTGCTCACTTGATATGCAATCATCATGCTAGAAATCGTCACCATCGAGAATCCGACGAATTCAAGGTAAACCGTCAGAAAATACATAATGGTGCTGAAGTTCGACAGAAAAACGAACGTCATATAAAGCAAAACCGTACGGTTTTTCATGCTCCGCCCTCCAAGAGTCAGCAATCTAAATCGGAATCTTGGAAAAGCATGAGGGCAAAGCTGTCAGCTATGTGTTGCAAGGCGTCAATAATCACTTGACGTCTCGAAGCCAATTAATCTCACGAAGCAAGATGACGCAATAGGTGCAGAAAAACCGTCTGGTGCCGATCGGTCCAGGAGTTTTGCCGATAGCAGAAGTAGATGGGCAAGGCTACGTCATGCGAGGCTTCAATGGAGCACTCGCTCACTTCCGATCCATCTGATGCGAGAGAGGAGCCAGAAAAACCCAATATCAATCCCCCGGCTTGAAGAAACTCAGCCTGCGCTCTGTTTCCGTATTCGACGTCGCGGAAGCGGAAATTAACCAGCTGAGCTTCGGGGCATTGATTGATTGCATTGAGACAGGGCGACAAATTAATGGGAACAGCTAACCTGCCGCCCAGTAACTCACGGACGGTCATAGCACCCACAGATTGATGACCCGCTGGGCACGAAAGAACCTTGAGCTCCTTTTCACCCAAGTATTTCGAAGAAAGGACACTGTCCCTTGGTTCCTCAAATGAGATGGCCGCATCCGAAATGCCAAGCACAAGTGATTCAAAGCATGTAGCCGTTGGCTGATGCCACACATCAAGGTGAATCTGAGGGTGCGAGCTTTCAAACGAGTCGTACCAGTTTTCGGAAAAAAGACGCCCCCGCCCGTGAAGACAGGGGACGTAAAGACGAAAGTGGCCGTCGGGCGAAACGCCACCGTTCCCCGATTGGGTGTACTTTTTGAGATCGTCGACTTGTGCCAGGATCACGCGTGCACGACGCGCAAATTCTCTGCCCGCCGGAGACAAAACAGCCTCCCCCGCCGATCGATTGAGCAAAACGATCTGATACTCAGACTCCAGTTTCTTAATTGCCGACGAGACAGCCTGTGGGCTCACGTGAACGGCGCGAGCCGCTTTGCGCACGCCGCCGTAGTTCGCTACCGCTTGAAGGTATTCGAGTTGAGAAAACTGCATAGGTTACTCCAAAGCCAGCCAAGGCGACGGGCCGTGCGTCCTCAGATGAGGTTCTCGCCCAGGTTCTTGCCGCCAAGGACGTGCATGTGGAAGTGCATGACGGTCTGGCCGGCGTTGACGCCCTTGTTGGAGATGACGCGGAAGCCGTCCTCCAGACCCTTGGCCTTGGCGACCTCCTGGATGGCGTGAGCCATGGCGCCCATGGTCTCGGCAGGTACGTTGTCGGCGATGTCGCTGTAGTGCTTCTTGGGGATCACGAGCGTGTGGACCGGCGCCTGGGGATTGAGGTCGTCGAAGGCGATGACTTGGTCGTCCTCATAGACAACAGTCGAGGGGATCTCGTGGTTGGCAATTTTGCAGAAGATGCAATCACACATGGTAGGTTCCTTTCTCACAGACCAAGGTAATTATATTTGGTCGGGATGGTTAGAACGAGAGGTTGTCGTCGGTGTTGGCGGCCTCGCCGTCGGCGAGCACGTCGTTGCCGTCGACGTCCTTCAGGAGCACCGAGACCTTCTGCTCGGCATCGGACAGGCGGGTGCGCAGGCTCTTGAGGAGCTCGACGCCGCGGGTGTAGCTCTCGAGCGACTCCTCGAGCTCCATATCGCCCGACTCCAAGCTGCGGATGATGAGCTCCAGCTCCTGCGAGGCCTGCTTGTACGTAAGCTGCTCGACCGGGGTCTTCTCTGCCATATCTGTTTCCTTTCCTAAAGGTTTATCACTATGAAATGCGGCTTACTCGACCGTATCGACCGTTGCCGCCACGTTGCCGTCTGCCATGCGCACACGAATGGCGTCGCCGGGCTTAAAGGTCTTGGCACTCGTGGCCACGCCATCATCGCTATACGCGATGGAATAGCCGCGGGCAAGCACCTTGAGCGGCGACAGGGCATCGAGCGAGGCTGCCGCACGGCCTAGGTCGGACGCGGGTTTGCCGAGCATCGTGCGCCCCTGATGCTCCAGACGGGAGCTTGCGAGCATGAGCGCATGGCGCTTGCCATCGAGCCCTGAGGTGCTTGCGATCAAGCGCTCGGGCAGACGCTCGAAGTTGGAGCGGAATGTCCCGACCGAGCGCGCTATGGCGCCGGACAGACGATCGGCCGTCAGGGCAAGCTCGGACTCGCGACGCTCGACCATAAACGTTGGATCGTTGAGGCACGGGCGGCACGCGGCCGCATCGAGCGCGTCAACCAGACGAGCCGTATAGGTGTCCCAGGCACGACGACCGCGCTGGTCGAGCATTTCCAGATCGACCTGATCCGACCCGATCATCGAAGCCATCGCGACGCCCAGACGCTGATGGCGCGTCTCGAGCACGTCGGCCAACTCCGTCATAGCCGGTGCCACCGATTCGGCCGCCGCCGTGGGCGTGGAGGCGCGACGGTCGCTCACCATGTCGCAGATCGAGGTATCGGGCTCATGGCCAATGCCGGTCACCACAGGCACGGGACAGGCTGCCACCGCACGGGCAAGCTCCTCGTCGTTAAAGGTCATGAGGTCCTCGAAGGAACCGCCGCCACGCACGAGCAAAATACAATCGGGCGCCGGCGTAATGGCAGCGGCGCGGCGCAAGCCTTCAATAAGCTCTGCCGGCGCACCCTCGCCCTGGACCTTTGCGCCCACGCAGACAAGCTCGACGAGCGGGTTGCGACGGCGCAAGGTGCGCTTGACGTCGTCGATTACGGCACCCGAAAGCGAGGTGACGACCGCCACGCGCGAGCAAAACACCGGGATGTGGCGCTTGCGCGCTTCGTCCATCAGGCCCTCGCGGCGTAGCTTTTCGGCCAACTGAGCCACCTGCTGACGCAGCAAGCCCTCCCCCGCCAGCGAGAACGAGCGGGCGACGAAGCTCATGCGACCCGTAGGCTTGTAGAGATTGAAGCTGCCTTTAAAGCTTACCTGCATGCCGTCGCGCAGATCGAAGGTGCGCTTAAGGTAGGCGCCCTTCCAGATGATGCAGTCGACGGCCGCCGAGTCGTCCTTGATTTGGAAGTAGCAGTGGCCGCTTCGGGCATTGGGACCACGAAAACCCGTGACCTCACCCAAAACGCTCAGCTGCGGAATGGCATCGAGCGCGCCGGCGGCGATCTCCACCGCTTGGCTCACGCTGAGCTCTTTGCGCTCCTGCTCGTCCGATCCGTCGAACTCGGCGGAAACGGTATTGCCGGTCAGATTCCAGCCTGCCACGCAGCCTCCTTTCGTTATCGCGCACAGAGGCTCCGGCCCCGTGCAAATTTAAGTCCAACACATAGTACAGCGCCGCGAGGACACGAATCCCCGCGGCGCCTGCCTGTCCTATTTGTTATCGGTTGGAGTTTCTGTTGTAGCGAGCCATAAGGTAGAGCAGTTGAATGATCGAAGTGAGCGCTGCGGCCACATAGGTAAGCGCAGCTGCCGTCAGCACCTTCTTGGCGCCGTTGACCTGCTTGGAACTCATGCCCGACTGCTCGATATACGCCACGGCGCGGCGACTGGCATCGATCTCGACCGGCAGCGTAACCAGCTGGAACAACACGCTAAACGAGAAGAAGACCAGCGCGAGGGTCGTGAGCCCCGCGATGTTCATGAACAGGCCCATGAGCAGCACGATCGTCCAGGTGTTCTGGGTAAAGTTGACGACGGGAACCAAAGCGGTGCGTACCTTCATCATGGCGTAGCCGCTTTGACGCTGGGCGGCATGGCCCGCCTCGTGGCAGGCGACGGCAACGCTTGCGACCGACCCGCCCGAACGGTTGACATCCGACAGATACAGGTTGTTGTCCTGCGGGTTGTAATGATCGGTGAGCTCGCCGGCGACGCCCTTGATGCCCACAGCGCTACAACCGTTGGCATCAAGCATGCGGCGAGCGACCGTGGCACCCGTATCGCCGTCCGAGCGCACCTTAGACCACGTCTTGTACGTGGAGTTGATATAGCTCTGCGCGGCAAGGCCAAGCACCGTGCAGACAAGAACAACCAGCAGGTACAGCGGGTCAATGCCAAAGCCGTATCCATAGTAATAAGGCATGCGAATTCCTCCGAATCGAGTTACACGTTGGAGGCATTCTACCCATTCGACTGACCAGCAAATCAACATCGATGTTTTGGCAATGTCAGCGAAAACGGCCGAGAGCGAGCAAGGTGACGTGAAAGAGAAGCGACGCGTACTTTGGTACGCGAGCGACGATTGAACGTCAGATTGCCGCTCTCGGCCGTTTGCAGCGTCGAGCTGTTACGCGGTTTGGTAAAACCACGTAACTATATACCTACAGCAATTCAATTTTGCCGTCCTTCACCGTCAACCCCATATTGCCCGAGAGCAAATCGTCCAAACGCGAACCCACGAGCTCAAAGCGCCAACCTTCGCGCAGGGGGCTTTGCTCGGGATGCTCGATGTAATCGGCCAGGTCATCGCGCGAGGCAATGACCGAGGTCGCCACGCCCGAGCGCTCGGCAACCAGGCGAATGAGCGCATACATCAGGTCCGTCACGCTCTCCAACTCCGGCGAAATCTGACGGTGCCCGCGCACCATGAGCGGCAGGCGATCGTGCGGGCAGCTCGCACCGCGCTTAATGGCCATGAGTGCGCCGTCCACGTCGCGCTCACCCAGCTGATCGGTGCCGCGGATGCTGCGGAACTCCTCAACGCGCACAGGATTGCGCTTGACGAGCGCCAGCAGCGTATCGTCGGACATGACCCACTTGCGCGGGATGTTGCGCCGCTCAGCGCGGTCCTCGCGCCAGGCGGCGAGCTCGCGCGCAATGCCCAGCTGATGGCGGCTGCACGAGTTGATGCGCTTGACCTTGCGGAATGCCTCATGGCGGTCGGCGCGGTAGTGCGACTCGTCGGCAAGCGGGCGCAGCTCATCGAGCACCCAATCCACACGACCCAGCTCGCGTAGGCGGCTCATCATCTCGGTATAGGCAACGATCAGATACTTGACGTCATCGATCGCGTACTCAATCTGCTTATCGGTCAGCGGGCGGCGCGACCAATCGGTCAGCGACTCGGTCTTGGGCAACGAGACGCCGCAAAACGTCTGCACGAGCGCGCCGTAGGAAATCTGCTGGCGCTCGCCCAAAAAGGCGGCGGCCACCTGCGTGTCAAAAATGGGACGCGGCAGCACGCCCACGGTATGGAGCATGACCTCCATATCCTGCGAGCAGGCGTGGAAGACCTTAGTCACGCTCTCGTCGGCCATAAGCTCGGCAAGCGGCGACAGGTCGTCGATCACCAAAGGATCGACCGCGACGCTCTCGGCAGGGGTGGCAATCTGAACCAAGCACAGGCGCGGGTGGAACGTGCGCTCGCGCAAAAACTCGGTATCGACGGCAATCGCGTCAAACTCACGGGCGCGCTGGCAAAAGTCGAGCAGAGCCTGATGTGTGGAAATGTACATATCAACCCATCGAATAAGGTTAGGCCCGAAAAACACGGGTAGGATATCGGCATTGCCCTACAACTATACTCGGTTAGTCACAGAACGGGAACGTAAGTATGCGCTGCCTTATCATCCACAACCCGGCATCGGGCCCCAGCTCAGATGAAATCTACGCGTTCACGCACGCCCTCGCGCAGGGCGGCGACGAGGTCGTGATGCGTTTTATCGGCGATGGCATGGAACCCGAGGACGCCGTGGCAGACGTGCGCGAGTTTGATCGCGTGGTCGTTTCGGGCGGCGACGGCACCGTCTCCAACGTGCTCGACCAAATGCGCGGATGCGGCGTCCCCACGCTCGTCTTCCCCTCCGGCACGGCCTGCCTGTTCTTCAACAACATTGGCAACGCCCCCGAGGCCGCGGCGCTCGCCAAGGCCTGCCGCGTCGGCCGTACCGTCAAGGCGGACATGGGCGAGCTCTTTTGGCTCGACGAGAACGGCAACGAGAAGCGCCACGGCTTTATCATCATCGCCGGCTCGGGCTTCGACGCCGAGATCATGATGAAGGCCGCCCCCACCAAAAACGACATCGGCGAAATCGCCTATTTCCTGTCGGCGCTCGCCACACCCAACCCCACGGTGGCGCACTTTACAATTGAGCATGACGGCATTGTCGAGGAACTCGATGGCATCTGCTGCATGGCCGGCAACACCTCGGTCATTCAAAACGACATCAACCTGTTCCCCGACTGCCGCATGAACGACGGCATGGTCGACATCGCGGTCATCGAGCCCGTAAAAACCGTCCAGCTCCTGCCCACTGTGATCACCGCCGCGCTCGACCCCGCCGGCAAGGTGCTCGGCCGTCCGCAGTTCAAGATCATCCAGACCAAGGAAGCCAAAATCACCTGCACGCCGTCACTGGGCATGCAGTTCGATGGCGAGATCATCTCCAGCAACTCGGGCGTCTTTGGAGCCCGCGCGCTTCCGCAATGCCTCGACCTCATCGTCGACGAATTCTCCCCGCTCGGAAAATAGGAGGACCCCATGAACGACAATCCCCTGCTCGGCTTTATCGTCATTGTTCTGGCCATGCTCGTCGGCTATGCGATTAACGTGATCCACCGCCGGAAGAAGTAATTCCACATTGGTATGATATTCATCCAATTATCGTCTCCCCTGTTGTTTATGCATTTGCACGACAGCGGGGGATTTTTCTTTGTGCCCCGTGCAAGGCGCTTTATTCAGGTACAGTAATTGCAGGGCGTCTTTATTTAAATAAAGCTAGATAATGAGTATTCTTGTCCGCTCATCGCATATTTTAGGACGCTCATCGAGTATTTCATCGAAATAGATGAATACTATTGAGACTTCCTATAGGCTAATAGATGTATTTATTAGCTGAAATCCTGCACGGTTCCGCGGGGTTTCAACGGTTGGGAGGGATTATGAGGTTTACTCATCCTGTCAACACGCTCAAAAAGCTCGGCTGCGGCCTTGCGTTTGGAGCAGCGGCCATCATGGCCATGCCGACTTCGGCGCTCGCCTGCACCCAGATCTACATGGGCAGCAAGCTCACGGCAGACGGCAACACGTACTACGGCCGTTCCGAGGACTTCGGTCCGCGCTATGTCAAGCACTTTGGCATTGAGCCCGCACACAAGGACGGCAACAAGTACACCTCGGTCGAGTCCGGTTTTGAGTACAAGTCCAAGGGCGCAACCTACCGCTACACCTTCGTTCGCGACAACCCCTCGCAGTGGGAAGATCGCTACGACGCATATTCCGAGGCTGGCATCAACGAGAAGGGCGTTTCCTGCTCTGCCACGTTGAGCACCTCCTATAACGAGAAGGCCGAAGAAGCCGACCCCATCACCGAGGAGACCGGCATTGGCGAGTACAGCTATGCCAGCGTCATCCTGGGCGAGAGCGCCACGGCCCGCGAGGGCGTCGAGCTCATCGGCAGCCTGATCGACGAGCAGGGCGTCTGCTCCAACGACCAGATCATCATCGCCGACAGCACCGAGACCTGGCTGTTCGCCGCGCTTTCCGGCCATCAGTGGATTGCTATGAAGCTCGCCGATGACATCGCCTCGCTCAACCCCAACATCGGCAACCTCACCTATAACGTCGACCTCGATGACACCGAGAACTGTCTCCATTCCGAGGGTGTCGAGTCCATGCCTAAGGAGAAGGGCTTTGCCGAGTACACCGACGGCAAGTTCGACGTCGCCAAGACCTACGGCGAGGAGATTGGCGAGGCCGGTATGCACCAGTGGTCGCGCTATATCCAGGGTCGCGATTACTTCATGGCCCCGCTGGCTGAAGGCACCGACTACGAGATCGTCAAGGACGAGCGAGAAGACGCTCGCGCCACGACCGGCGCTCTGGTCCACGAGATGCAGCCGCTGTTCTTCCAGCCCGGCAAGTCCGACTGGAACACCTTTGAGATGATCCGTTCCTTCGCCGCTCGCGGCGAAAATGTTGCCGGTCTCAACGCCAACACCGACGGCGCCTACGCCATCGGCTCCAACCGCAACACCGAGATTCACACCTTCCAGATCCGTCAGGGCATGGATCCCGAAATCGCGACCATCCAGTGGGAGATGCTCTCCAACGCCGAGTTCTCCGTCGCCATCCCCCTCTACTCTGCACTGCTCACCGAGGTCAGCCCCTACTTTAGCGATCAGGATGTCTCCTTCGATCACTGCGAAGAGGAAGACGTCGTGAACAACGAGGAGCCCAAGAACTCCATCAACTACGTCCTCATGGACATCAACACGCTCGCCTATGAGAACCGCGACCACTGCGCCACCGGCGTCCGCGCCTACCTCGATGCGCTGCAGAAGGAACTCATCGAGCAGAACCTGACCGTCGACGAGGCCATGCAGGCCGCCGAGGACACCGAGGCGCGCACCGCCCTGGCCAACAAGGCCGGCAAGGCTGCCACCAAGAACACCTACCTCAAGTGCAAGGCCATGCTCGAGGAGATGCGTGACTACCTTAAGGAGGGCGACTTCTCCGAGGAGTTCGTCCCGAGCGACTACGATGCCGACAACGACTGCCTGGTCGAGTCCATCACCTACGCCGACGAGGCCCTCTCCGATGAGGACGTTGCTGAGCCCGAGGTTGAGGAAGAGGCAACCGAGGAGAAGTCCGAGGGCAACAACATGGCCGCCATGGCCGTTGGCGCCGTCGTCATCATCGGTGTCTGCGGCTTCGTGCTCTATCGTCGCAAGAAGGCGTAAGAACCCCCACCTTAAGGCGCGGGTGGGATGGCCAAGGTCGCCCGCCCGCGCAGCCGCCCATTCGACCGGCGGGAAACGTCGCCGAAATCTTTTCAAAAAAGATTTCCCCGCACACACTTTGCTGTGCTATAGTGCAGCGCAACAGCAACTAGGTGCGACCGCGCCACGGCATCACGAAAGGAGTCACCAATATGAAGGACACGATGACGTCTCTCAACAACTGGTGGTGGCGTGATGCGAATACGATCGGTCGACAGTGAGTCTCTCATGCCTGTTTTTGCGCTCTAGGTGATTGGAAGGCCTCCGGTTTCGACCGGGGGCCTTTTTCTATCTCGAGCCCGATCGCATTCGCATCACGCGCCTCCGCTTTTCTCTTGTACTCCCCTTCCGAAAGGATTTTCACCATGTCTCAGAACACCACCGCCGCCCAGCCCCGCACCGTCCAGACCGCCGACCGCGGCAAACTCGATGTCCGCGCCCTCGTCCTGCTCGCCATCCTGCTCGCCGCCGGCTTCATCCTCAACTTCACCGTCGGCAAGGCCATCTCCGGCATCTCGGGCGGCATGATCAGCCCCGAGTTCATCATCTCGGCCTTCTGCCTCACCATCCTGGTCGTGCGCCCCAACATCGGTCAGGCGCTCATCATCGGCCTCATCTCGGCGGCTGTAATCCAAATCACCACCACCTCGCCGTTCGTCGATTTTGCCGCCGAGGGCATCGCCGCCATGCTCATGGCCGTCATTGTCAACGCTGCTGCCAAGGACGGCCAGGTTAAGCCTGCCGTCGCCATCATCGCAACGTTCGTGACCACCTTTGTCTCGGGCGTTATCTTCATGGTTATCAAGATGGCCATGCTCGGCGTGGTGGGCGAGCTCGCCGCAGCAATGCTGCCCGTCGTCGCCATGACCGCCGTGTTCAACGCCATCCTGGTCGGCGCCCTCTATGCACCCATCCAGAAGGCCCTTAAGGTCAACTAACCTGCTCGGCTTTACGAGCCACCCCATCTTGGCGTTCATTCGTCGCTCACGTACCCAAGTACGCTTCGCTCCTCTTTCACACCAACCTGGGGCGCCTCGTAAAGCCGTCTCCACGCTCCACCAGCAAAGACTGTCCCAAACAACTAGCTCTTGGGGACGTTCTTAAACGACTAGTCGTTAAAGAACGTCCCCGACGACTACCCAACGACTCTGAAAGGTATCCATGGAAACGATCATCAACGTCGACGACGTCTCGTTCTCCTATGGCGAGCAGACCTCACGCGCCCTGAGCCACATAGCGCTCGAAGTGCGCGAAGGAGACTTTATCGGCATCATCGGGCCCTCGGGCGCCGGCAAGTCCACGCTTGCGGCCTGCCTGTCAGGAGCCGTGCCGCACCACTACCGCGGTTCCTTCTTTGGCTCGATAACGGTAGCCGGCAAGGACACCTGCGAGGTGTCGCTCACCGATATCTCGCAGATCGTGGGCAGCGTACTACAGGATATCGATACGCAGATGGTCGCTTCGGTCGTCGAGGACGAAATGCTCTTTGGCCTCGAGAACTTTGGCGTGCCGCACGACCAGATCGAGCAGCGCGTGAGCGAGACGCTCGAAACGGTCGGTATCAGCGACCTGCGCGACCGCGAGATCGCCACCCTCTCGGGCGGACAGAAGCAAAAGGTTGCCATCGCCGCCATCCTCGCCATGTGCCCACGCGTGTTGGTGCTCGACGAGCCCACCGCAGCACTCGATCCCGCCAGCTCCACCCTGGTCTTCGAGACCCTGCGCGAGGCAAATCGCACGCTCGGTATCACCATCGTCGTCATTGAGCAAAAGGTGGCGCTGCTGTCTGAATACTGCAACCGTGTGTTGGTGCTCAACCATGGCGAAATCGCGCTGCAGGGCGAGCCGCACGAGGTTTTCGCACATACCGAGGAGCTTCGCGCTATCGGCGTCGACTGCCCGCGCGTCACGCGCATCTTCAACAGCCTTGAGGCCGATGGCCTGGCAAGCGGCACCCCCTGCCTGAATGTCGAAGAGGCCGAGCGATTGATCGCGGGAATCGCCGGCCCCGTCCGCGCACATAACGATGCCCAGGCACCCGCAGGTTCCCCGCATGCGCCGGCGCTGCGTCCGCACGCCAAGGATGCCGAGCCCGTGCTCACGTTTGATCATGTCGAGTTTTCCTATCCCCATGGTGGCGCCGCCGTCCACGACCTTAACCTGACGCTCTACCCCGGCGAGCTCGTTGGCATTGTCGGCCAAAACGGAGCCGGCAAGACCACGCTCACCAAGCTGCTCACGGGCCTGCTCAAGCCCGCATCGGGCAGCGTGCGCGTTACGGGCCTGGACACGGCCTCGGTTCCCACGAGCCGCATCGCGCGCGAGGTGGCAACGCTTTTCCAGAATCCCGACCGCCAAATCTGCAAGGATACCGTGCTTGACGAGGTCGCCTTTGGCTTGGAGCTTGCCGGCATCGACCGAGCCGAGGCCCTACGTCGCGCCCAGCTTGTCATCGATCGCTTTGGGCTGCCCGCCGACGAGGCGCCGTTCTCGCTTTCGCGCGGTCAACGCCAAATGGTGGCACTTGCCTCCGTCGTGGTGGTCGAGCCCAAGATCGTGGTGCTCGACGAGCCCACGAGCGGCCTGGACTACCGCGAGTGCATGACTGTGATGGAAACGGTGCGCACCATGGCCGAGCGCGGCTGTGCCGTCATCATGGTCTGCCACGACATGGAAGTCGTTTCCGACTTTGCAGAGCGCATCGTGGTGATGGCAAACGGCCGCATCCTCGACCGCGGCCGCACGCACGAGCTGTTCTCGAACATCGAGCTCATGCAGCGCGCCTACGTTGAGGCGCCCCAGGTCATTGAGCTCTCGCGCCGTCTGGAATCCACCGTCTCGCCCGCCTTTGCGCAGATGAGCGAGGTCACTGATATCGTTCGCATTACCGAGGAGATGGTCCGCCGTGGTTAACGTCATCGATTACATGCCGGGCGATACGCTGCTGCATCGCCTGAACCCCGTCATCAAACTGGGCCTCGCCGCCGCCATCATCATCGGCATCTTCTTGTCTGACACCTATGTGGCGCTGTTGGGATTTCTGGCACTCACACTCGCGCTGGGAGCCTACGCCGGCGTCGTCGACCGCCTGCTCTCGCTGCTTAAGCTGCTGATTCCGCTCGCGCTCATCATGCTGGTGCTGCAGCTGGCCTTTATGCGCGATGGCAACGTGGTGTGGGGCTTTGTCACCGACGGGGGCCTCATCACCGGAACAAAGGCATGCCTGCGCCTGCTGGGCGTAGCGCTGCCGCTCATCCTGATGCTCATGGTGACCAAGCTCAACGACCTTGCTAACGCCTGCGTCGAGGTGCTGCACGTGCCCTACCGTTACGCCTTCACCTTTACCACGGCGCTTCGTTTTGTGCCGGTGTTTGGCCAGGAGATGAACGCCATCATGGAGGCGCAGACCGCACGCGGCGTCGAGTACGACACCAAGAACCCCATCAAGAAACTCAAGCTCATGCTGCCGCTGTGCGCACCGCTCCTTATCTCGAGCGTGGGCAAGACCGATGCAACTGCCTTGGCAGCCGAACAGCGTGGCTTCTACCTGCGCACGCGCGCGAGCTCGTACAAGCGCTACCCCATCAAGGGCCTGGATGTTGCCGTACTTATTGTCAGCATCGCCCTCATCGTCCTCGGCTTCCTGTTCTAGGCCACGCCTGCGGCAACCGACAACGGCAACCGACAAACGCAAAAGGCCGCGGCACGCACCAAACGAGCCGTGGCCTTATTATTTCCCCAGATAAAACCTGCCAAAATAAACCTGTCCCTTTTTGACAGGTCGAGGGTTACAGGCGGTAGGGTGCACCGCTGCGGATGATGGATTCGCGCACTAGCACGTCCATGGCGTCGAGGGTAATCTCTGGCATCTCGCGATACTTTTGCAGCACCGAGAGCTCCGTGCAAGCCAGAATGACGCGGTCGCAGCCGCTGCGGGCGAACTCCCACATCACGCGGTCGAACTTATCCATATCGGGCTCGCGTCCCGCTTTCACGTCATCGTAAATAAGCGACATCACGTCTGCCTGGCGCTTCTCGCTGGGATAGACGACTTCGACACCCGCCGCCTCGCACTCGCGCCCGTAGACGCCGGCGCCCACGGTGCCGTCAGTACCCATGATGCCGATTTTGCGCACCGGCTCAGCCGGCATACTCAGGTTGGGATCGAACGCGCACTCCCCCATCACCGCGCCCGCCAGGGCATAACGCACCGACTCGCGCGGCATGTGAATAATCGGCACCGTGGTAAACGACTGAATCTGGTCGTAGAAGTAGTGCGATGTGTTGCAGGGAATCGCGATATGCGCACAGCCCAGCCCCTCGAGCGCCTGTGCACATTCCTTCATGGTCGCCAGCAACTCGGTATGATTGCCGGTCTTAATGGCCAGCGTGCGATCGGGCATGGTCGACTTAGAGAGCACCACCATGTCGATATGTTCCTGGTCGCAGGCGGCCGCCGTGTGGCGCACCACCTGGTCGTAGTAATACGACGTGGCCTCGGCGCCCATGCCGCCGATAACTCCCAGTTTTTCCATCGCCGCCTCCTTGGTGACGCTCGCTCCATTGCGCGTATCATACCCGCGCCCGCCCGATACAAACCGGGCGGGCGCGACGTTCAACCTACTTGTAATACGTCTTGAAGAGCTTAAAGTGACGCAGCTTGGTGTGCCACATGCGCAGCCAGCGGTTAAAGACAAAATCGCCCTTCATAAACGAAGGATCGGCGGCCTTGCCCTCCTTGACCAAGCGATGCGCCTTTGCGCGCAGCCCGGGATCCTTAACGTAGGTATCAACCACGCCCATGGGAACGACCATCCACAGTGCCTCGTCCTGCGCCGTCACAAACTCCGGCTCAAACGGGCGGTTGTACACGTACTCGTCCACCACGTACTTGGCAACGTTAAAGCCGCTGTTGGTGACGTAGTAGTTGCTGCGGCCCTGACGGGTGTTGAAGTCGAAGAACTTAAACGAACCGTCGCGCTCGTCGTACTTGACGTCAAAGTTGGAGAAGCCCGTGAACTTGAGGTCCTCGAGCAGCTTGCGCACGCCACCCATGAGCTCGTCATTGGGCTCGGTGATGATGCAGGCGTGGTTGCCAACGCCGTGAGGCTGGTGCTCCTCGAGCAGCACGTGGCCCAGGCACATCATGCGCACCTTGCCGTTGCGGTCGGAATAGCTGGTAAGCACGCGCATGTACTCATCATTGCCGGGCACGCGATCCTGCAGGATCAGGTCATCGGTGTAGCCGCTCGTATACACATCACGAATGACTTGCTCAAGCTCGGCGCGATCGGCAATCTCGTAGGCCTTCTTCTGGCCCTCAAACTCGTGCTCCCACCACATGATGCCGTCGGACGGCTTCAGAATCATCGGGAAGGGGAAGTCGATCTGGTCGAGTACCTCTGCCGGCGCCTCGCCCTGGGCGTTGAGCATTGCCATGGTAAAGGTAAACGTGTGCGGATAGGGCACGCCGTGCTTCTCGCACAGCTCGTAGAAGATCTCCTTCTTCTGGCACTGCTCGAGCATGCTGTAGGGCGCATAGGGCGCGATGATGTTCGAGGCCAACTTGCCGGCGTCCTGAGCCTGTGCGGCAAGCGCGACATAGTTGTCACCGCAGCCCATCAGAATGATCTTCTTATCGGGATTAGCCTGTGCAATGCCGTTGACGGTCTCGATCATGACCGGCATGGTGTCGATATTCACGTTGGGCGTGTAGTCGATAATCTGGCTACGATATGCAGGGCCGGTCTGGTACTTGCCAAAGACCAGGCTCTTGACCTGGTATTCCTCGTAAAAGGCGCGTGCCACCGAATAAGCGTTAATGTCGCCGCCGAGCAGCACGGGGATAAACTCACGCTCTGTAAACTGCAATGCCATGGAAACTTCCTATCATCAACTGCCCAAACGATGGGCGGTCTTTATGCAACTGGTCTATTTTAGCGTGCCAAACCGCCGGCGCTTAAAGCTCCACCGTATCTATGCCAAACGACGCAATAGACCCTGCACAAAGTCAGCGCGCACTGCTGTACGACAGCAGGCAAAGAACCTACCGTTGTTGTAGGATTCAACGTATTGTCACTCTCGACGAAAGGCGCACGCGTGCCCCAAGATCATTCAACCGACAACCCCATCCTCGATGCAGCAAAACGCGAGTTGGCAGAGCGCGCACAAGCGACCGCTCCCCTGCGCACCGCAAACGACGCCTATGACGGGCCCGCCCGCATCACCTCGATCAATACATCGGCGCATAAAGGCACGCGCAAAACGCCCGTCACCGGCGGACACGATAGCGTCATCGAACAGTTTGGCCTCGCCTCCGATGCCCATGCCGGGCATTGGCATCGCCAAGTCTCATTTCTTGCCGCGGAGTCCATCCGGACCGCCCAGAATCGCGGCCTCGACGTGCGCGAAGGTGATTTTGGGGAGAACTTCACCACCCAGGGCATCAACCTGCTCTCGTTCCCCCTGGGAACGCAGCTCAAGCTCGGCAGCGAGGTAATCGTCGAAATCAGCCAAATCGGCAAGGTTTGCCACACCCGCTGCGCCATCTACTATCTTGCCGGTGATTGCATCTTTCCCCACGAAGGCATCTTTGGCGTAGTCCTCCATGGCGGGGAGGTCCATACCGGTGACGACATTCAGGTAGTCAAACTCGGCGATGGCACCTGTTCCTTCACCCCTGTCGAAGCGCTTAAAGAGGTTGAGCGGGCTCGCCGCGAAGGGACTCTATAGTTGCAAAACCCCACGTGAAGCAACTTTTTTATGAGCAAAATCCCCTACGGACAGGTCCCCGTAACGTTAAAGTTGAACTCTATGGTTTCTCAACAATTCAATATAACTGCAGGTCAAAGCCAAAGCCTCAAGTTCAACTTGACCCTTTAGAACCTTTAAGGTTCAAGTTGAGGTCGAAAGCAGTAGTAGAATACCTTTCGAACCATAACCTACGATTGATTGCAGAGGGACTGGATGCAGCATTCGAACCATCGCACCGCAGCGCTCATCGCGTCGAAGCCGGCTCGTATCATCACGAGCGCCGCGCTCGCCGTTGCACTGACGGCCACGCCGATGCTCTCCCCCGTCGCGGCATATGCCGCCTCGCAGGCAACGCAGGATCAGCTTTCCGCCGCCCAGCAGAAGATCGAAGCCGCCACGGGCGCCTACAACGATGCCCGCACTAAGCTCGAGGATCTGCAGAAGCAAATCGACACCAACGAGGCAAGCATCGAACAGATCGAAGCCGAGCTTCCCGATCAGCAGGCCAAGGCAAGCGCCGCCATGCGCGATCTGTATAAGTACCAGAAGGGCACCAACCCCATCGTGAGCTTCTTGGTCAACGCGCAGAGTCTGGGCGAGTTCATCACCACCTGCAAGTACACCAACCAGATCACGACCTCGAGCGTCGATGAGATCGAAGAGCTCAACAAGATGCAGACCGAGCTCGAGCAGAACAAGGCCGAGCTTGAGCAGGCCAAGTCCCAGCTCGAGGCCGAGCAGAAAACCGCCGAGGACGCACTGGCACAGGCCCAGCAGCTTCGCAGCGAAGCTCAGGCAAAGGCCGAGCAGGAGAATGCCGCCGAGCTGGCCAAGCTCGAGGCCGACAAGGCCGCTGCCGCCGAGAAGCTCTCGGGCGAGGGCGTGAGCGGTAACAACTCCAACAGCCAGGCCAATAACGCCAACACCACCATCGATACCACGGTGAACAACGCCAATACCGGCAACTCCGATTACGACTCGTTTATCAACGAGTGGACAAGCCGCATCGACAACTACCTCGCCGGCTCCCCCATGGCAGGCCAGGGCTATAACTTTGCCGTGGCAGCCTGGAACACCGGCGTTGACCCTCGCTGGTCCCCCGCCATCGCTTGCATCGAGAGCAGCAAGGGCCTCTATTGCGCTAACTCCTACAACGCCTGGGGCTGGAGCGCCGTCGGCGGCGGTTGGCGCAGTTTTGGAAGCTGGAGCGAGGGCATTGCTGCCCATGTTTCCTATCTTGGCCGCACATACGGCTCCACGCTTACCCCGGCGGCCGCCAAAAAGTACTGCCCGCCTACGTGGCAGGACTGGTACAACAAGGTTGCAGCCCAGATGAACCGCATCTAAGGTCAACGCTAAAGGGCCCCCATCGGGACCCTTTTTCTTTAGCGCTACAGCACATTAGGCGACTATGCCGGTTGCATTGCCGATAGCAATGACCGCAATCATGATGGCGCACATAATCCCCAACGCTTTGAGCCACAACGTGACAAACTCACGGCCCCGATAGCGATCGAGCACGGGAAAGCGACGTCGAAGCCTGCGGCGGTCGACCATGCCAAACGCAATGAGCACCACCATGCCGTCGACCATAAGAAAATACTCAAGGGCCAAAAACCACGTTGGATAGCTACGGTTGGCTCCCGTGGGTTGGAATACGGCAAAATGGCTTCCGACCAGCAGCAACAAGGTTGCTGCGTAGACAAAGCCATTCCAGATGCGCCCGACGGGCTCCGGGATCCGCGAAAGCAGGCTCTTGCGGCAAGGAACCGCCGGCGAAGCATCTTGGAGCTGCCGCACGGAAGATGACGCCGTTTGCGGAGCAACCTGCGCCCTTGAAGGCTCCGTCGAACCAGTCGAGCCGGAGCCCGGTAGACACAGCTCGTATGCCGCGTGCGCAGCATGCCCGAGCGCCTTCGCGCTCGCAAAGCGCTTGGCCGGATCGAGCGCCATCGCCATGCAAATGACATCGGCCAATGGGTCGGGGACGCAGCATGCCTCGCATTGCTCGCGCACGCCCTGCCCCGGCCTGGGGTCCTTTCCTGTCAAACAGAAGAACAATAAGGCACCGAGCGCATAGACATCGCTGCGAACGCTCGTCTGTCCAAACCCGTATTGCTCGGGCGGCGCATAGGGTCGCGTTCCAAACTTAACTGTGTCGGCATCGGCGCCGTCACGCCAAACCCGCGCAATCCCCAAATCGATAATGACCAGCGATGAAAAGGTCATGCCGGCATCTGCCGAATATCTGACACCCGAAACGATGATGTTCGAGGGTTTCAGATCGCGATGGATCACCGGCATCGGAGCCTCCCCCGCCGCCGCAAAGCCGGCATGGAGCTCAGCGGCTGCATCGCACAGGGCACCAAACAGCTCGCAGGCATAATCGGGTGTCGCGCCCAAACGCCCCACCAGGGCCTCGAGCGTCTCGCCTTCGATATATTCCATCACCACGCAAAGCTCGTCGCCCACGCGGCGGCAATCGACAATCCGGGGCAAGTGCTCATAACGTCGCCCGGCGCGCTGAGCCGCAAACAGGCGCTCATACGCCCCGCCGATCTGGGCCGATGCGTCGATGCGCTTGCGAACAAAGGGGCCAAGAGACCCTCCGCCAGAGCCCTCAAAGTACACGAGCTCGGTCGTCTCGACATCCGAACGCTTGAGCACACGATCTACGCGGTAACTGTCATCGCGCTCGAGCGACGCCAGGTGTCCGGCGAGCACCGCGCTCAGCTCATCATCGGAATATGTTGGGCTCTGAGTATCCATAGCGTCCATAATAGCGCAGGGCACGGACGCCCCATGACGCCCATGCCCTGCACGTTCTAATTATTGCGAATGGCTCTTCCGCCGCCGACTTGCCGCTAGCTCACGGTCTCCTCGCCAAAGCGGTACAGCTCCTCGTTGACCTTTTGCAGGCTACAGCCGCGATCAACGCAAAAAATGATAATCGCATCGCGGCGGTCCTTGCAGTTGAGGACGCTGGCGCCCGCCGCCGTCAGAGCGCGGTTGGTCTCCTTGAGCGTCAACGCCATCGCAAAGGCAATCTGCAGCACCTTATTACGGCTTGGGTGGCGTGCACCGGTAAAAATCTGATAACCAAAGGTCTCATTGAGGTCGGCCATCCGCACCACGCGCGAGCGCTCTAAGCCCTTTTCCTGCAGCAGCTGCTTAAGGTAGTCCGAAAGCGACGGGGCGGCAAAGTCGTGTTCTTTGATATATCCATCGATGTTTGGCGCGTCGAGGAGCTCATTGAGCAACTCGTCCGTCAGCTTTTTATCGGGCATACGACCTCACCTCCCATACGGCGCAACGGTAGCGACATGTTAGGCCAGCACCCAGCTTGCAGCAGCAGACTTATCAAACACGTTGGCAAAATAGAGAGCCTTCTTGATGTCACCATCAAAGTAGATATTGCCCGCCACGGAGCCACCGGCGGCAAGGGTGCCAGACTGCAGCTCATCGGAGCCCTCGCTGTAATAACCCTGGTTCTGCTGAGCACCGTTGGCGTCCTCGCCCTTCCAGTCGTAGATATTGTAATCTGCACCCTCATCACCATTGTTGACGTACGTGACGTGAATGCCCGTCATGGTCGAACCGTCAAAATTTGTGAGACCGGGCTGGACGGAATCGACAACGACGGAAAGACCGGCAGCCGTGGTCACCGTCGTGCCAACAGCCAGGTCAGTCGTAGACTGCTCTTCCTTCTTCGCCTCTTCCTTCTTGTCGCCATCGCCGGCATCCTCGGTGACGGTCGCCTTATCGCTACCGCAACCGGCAAGAAGACTAACAGTCCCCAAGGCAACAGTGGCGAATGCGCCAAGTGCAGCGCGACGGCTCAGCAGCACTTCGTTTTCGAGCTTATTCATCATGCATCCTTCCTATGATCCGGCTACCGCGCCGGCACACAGCACATCGTAGGAGGCATCGAGCTCAAATTCATTAGCTGGGAGCTAATAGGGATTTGTTGGCTAGATTGGTACCGGATTGAGAAGATGCTTGTTCAGATGGAGCGACGATTGAGGCTGCAGCTCTGATGCCAAGGCGGCTAGCACGAATCTGGCACGAACCGTTCTCGAATTCGGCAAGCCAGTATAGAGAGCGACTTTTCGTCGGTGTCAGAGACATCAAAACCACCCCTAGTGGATGGTTTGCTCTTAGGGTATAACTCTTGGATTGCCGGCCGCGCCTAAAGACGCGGCCCCCACGTGCACACATGATTATCTAGATCCCCCGCACAGCGCATGTCTGTCTGCATGGCGCGGGGCAACTCGTATTCCCAGCGCCGCTATGCCAGCTCGCGTAGCCTCCCGAGCGCCAACCTGAACCAATCCAGGTCGTCCTCGTCGGGCGCGCCGCCGCACTTCCAGTGAGTGATGTAACGCCACCGAGAGAAGACGCCGCTGCCCAGAAGCCCCGCGTCGCTAATGGAGTCTATGTCCTCTCTCAGGCCTTCAGCCGTGCCGGAGCGCGGATACGCCTCAGCAAAGGCCTCGCCGCAGTCCATGTGCCAACCCAGGCCGAACATGTCATGGGCCAGTCCGTCGAAGTCACGGGTTGGGTTGTCCAGAGAGTCCTCGAAGCGCTTAACGAACCTGAGCAGGTCGCCCCCGTAAACCCCGCCGAACAAACAGGCCTCAATTACGTCCTTGCCGCGCAGGGCCCCTATCCACTCGGTCGGGATTCCCTCGTATCCGTACAGGATGCCAGCCAACCCGCCTGCCACGCAGGCCGTGGTGTCGGTATCGTCGCCCAGGTTCACGGCGGCTAGCACACAGTCGCGGTAGCTGTCGGTATGTTCCAGGCACCAGATGGCGGCGTTGTAGGTATCCCACACGTAACCACCACTGGCACCGGCTTCATCCTCGCTCACGCGGCCGGAGTGCCCACTGTAGAGTATCTCACGGGCATAGACGATCACGTCCACGCAGGCCTGACAGCAGTCGTCGGTGGCATGGGTGATCGCGCTGACCTCCCTTATGTCGTAGTCGGAGCACTCAGTGAACACCATGGGAAGGCAGCGCATGAGCGAGCCGTTGCCCTTGCTGTATTCGCTCGTGAGCCCGCGGCCCGTATCGAGCGCCCGCTTGGTGGCGTTGCCGTAGTCGAAGACGTTTCCGCCGGCGGTGTATGCGCCCTCGTTTATCCATTTGCGGAACTTGGCGAGGATGTCGTCGCAATTGATTTCGTCCAGCTCGCGGTAGCTATCGCAGAGCGCGAGCGCCATGGACGTGTCGTCGCTCCATGTGCCCGCGGGCTGGTTGTGCGTGCCGTTGCCCACCATATCGGTGCAGGTGAAGCTGCCGCGCGACCTGAACTCGTAAGGCACGCCGAGCGCATCGCCCACAGCCATGCCGTACACACAGTCTCTCACCGTCCGTAACAAGCCCATGGTGCGCACCTAGTTCTTGTTCATGCCAAACTTGCGCGAGCCCAGCACGTTCTTCCAGTGACTCTCGCGCTCGCACACCTCGGCGGTGGTCATTTTGGTGTCGCACACCTCAAGGATGGAGTAGGTGAAGTTCTCGATGATGTATCCAGCCCCGCGCTCGGCCACGATGGCTTTGAACTCCTTATTGCCGCCCGTCGGGTCCGCAGGGTTGGCATAGGCGCTCCAGCGCTGCCAGATGCCCAAGTCCGCACCCGCATCCTTCTTACTGTCGCCCGAGGCCGAGCCCACGTAGAGCCGCCCTGTCGCGGTGTCGGTGATGCAGTAGACGCCCTTCACGTTGTCCAGCGCCCAGTACCAGTCGGAGCCCACGCTGGCGATGACGGCCTGTAGGGTCTTGTGGTCGATACATACGTACTTGTAGCCGGGGAAGGGGGCCACGTTGCCCAGACTCATCGAGTACTCGTACACCACGGGCTCGAAGTCGTGCATAGTGTTCTCGTAGAACTTGTTGTAGATGTCGCGCCCGATAGGCTTCTTTAGCTTGATGATGAGGCGTTTGATGTAGGCCTCGTAGTCGGGAAGAAGCGTCAGCTTGTAGCCCACACCGCCCAGCACCTCGGGCACTGTCTTCTCCACTCTGTGCATACCGCCGAAGATGAAGTACTCGGGCCCATAGGTGTAGTACTGGGCGAACGAGAGCAGGTACTCCGCATGGTTGAGATTGTTGTTCGCCTGCCCTGTCGCGCTCCTCCATGCGTTCATCTCGTACCATCGCGAGCCGCTATCGGTCCTCTCAGGTGTTGAGGTGTCCATCAGCAGCAGATCGTACGCGCGCAGGTTCACGTCACCCGCGTTCATGTTGAACTTAACCTTGGTTTTCTCAGGGTGCGCCACCGGCATCAAGTCCCCGAGCGTAATCACAGCATTTCCCATGCTCATTTCGCCTTTTCGATTCGATAAACCTATAGGCCGAATCATATCACTCACTTTCCAGGCGATTATTAGCGCTTGGCTAACCACCTGTTGCTGCCGTTTCTTATGGCGAAGAAAAAGGATGCGAAGTCGATAAGCCCCGTGCCCGTGCAAACTCTTAGATGGCGTCTCCTGCGCTCATCACCTTGCAGAAGACAGTCTACCCTGCTTGCCGACGGGAATCGTGATCCTCTTGCCGCCCACGCATCACGCTCCGTCTTGAACAACAAGCCCTATCCGATCCCTTTTCGTTTCATCCTCAAGAGGTCAATCGAGGCCTATCCCACCGTAACGGGCTCTCCGGTAAAGGTGCTGATGAGCAGCAGGATAAAGAACACAAGGTAACTGATACTCAGCAGATAGGCGATAACCAAAAAGATGGTCCACCCCACATTGGTCTTGCCGTTGGCACGGCGCTGTTCGCGAGAACGGTATAGCCAGACCGTCACGCCAATATCAGCAATCAGCAGCACGAGCGCCGCCGCGGCCAACCCGGCAAGCACAAACATCACACCAATGCCCACGGCAATAACCGGAAGCAGCAACAAGCCGCACCCGCACCCACCAGGACTATACACGGCAGATTGTCGGCATCGTGCCATCGTCACTCCAACCTCAACATCTTTAAACGCTACAAAGCAATGACCTGCTGGACAGGAACGATCTTGTCGAGTTCTGTTCGTGTTTTCTAGTGTAGGCAGCCTTCGACAATTAGCCAAGCGAAAGCAATCGTTTGTAGACATCGAGGCCTTTGAGCAGGATTTCCTCGTCAAAGAGCATGGTATCGGTATGCAAAGCGCTTGTGGCATAGGCGGGACAGCCATCCGAATCGACCAGGTTGTCCAGGCCCTCCGGCATGCCCGTACCCAGCAGGAAGAACACGCCCGGCAGATGGCGCTGATAGAAGGCGAAGTCCTCGGCAATTAACAGCGGCTCTTCAACAACCTGCAACTCGGGCAAAGCCGGCGCGACACTGGCAAACAGCTCGGGGTCGTTATCGACCGGCGGATACCCCTCGGCAAAGTCGAGATCGTACGTGCAGCCCGTTGCAGCGCATGCCTCGTCGAGCACGCGACGCACGCCCTCTCGCGCACGGTCGAACATATCGTCCGTAAACACACGCAGGCTACCGGCCACATGGGCCTCCCCCGCCACGGCATTGCAGACGGTACCGGCCTGCAGCAAGCCGAACTTACCGATGCAGGGCTCCTCTGCCCCCAGCTCGTCCATAAGCTCACGCTCGGCAACCAGAAACTTCGCCGCCGCCAAGGCAGCATCGTGTGATTCCTCGACCGGCACGCCGTAGGTCTTGGCGATGTGGATGCTCTGACCGTGAATGTGAATGTGCGTCTCGCTCGAACGTGCCAGCAACGGACCGGCGCAGCTCGCCAGCGTCCCAGCGGGCAGGTCGGGCCAGACGTGAAAGCCGAAGATACGGTCGGCGCCGTAGCGTTCGAACACACCGCTCTCGCACACCGTCTTGGCGCCGCCGGTCGTCTCCTCGGCGGGCTGGAACACAAAGAGCACGTTGCGCTTAAGCTGCCCCGGGCGCTCGCGAAGCATGCGGTCGACATAGGTTGCCGCGGCAAGCGCCATGGCCATGTGTCCATCGTGTCCGCACGCATGCATCTTGCCAGGATGCGTCGACGCGAACCGCGCGCCCGTCACCTCCGTAATGGGCAGGGCATCCATGTCGGCGCGAATCGCCGTGGCATGCGCGGCACCAACACCAGCGTCAAAGAAGGCGCAGACGCAGCTGGGGCACGGATGAACTACCTCGCAGGCGAGCGGCGCCAACACACCCTCGATATAGGCAATAGTCTGCGGAAGGTCGAAGTCGAGCTCCGGGATCCTGTGCAAGTCGCGCCGATAGCGACGGAGTTCTTGGAGCTCGGTCATAAAGGTTCCTTTCATGGGTGCGCGTCGATTGCCATCTATTGTGCCGCAAGATTGCTACACCCTTATTTCCAGCATATCCCTGCATTTTTTAAACGTTATATACGAATACTCTTGTTTGGTAAAGTGCAACGTGATAGGGTCTTTACCACTTGATAGAGGCGCGGGCACGAAGAGCCGCGGGCGAGCCGGCAGGCTTTGACCCCGTGGGGAGGCGAAACCCGCCGAACTGGGCCTTTCGGGCGCGAACGACCTGGTGGGCCTGCGGGAAACACCCGCAGGACTGTCTGCAGCAATGCGGGAGCGCTATCCGGACATTGGGTCCACGCTATGCGGATTCGATGCGCAGATGGCGCCGTCTGGATAGCGAGGTTTATGGGACATGACACTGACTCCCAACGAGGCATATGCGGCTAAGCAGCCGTTTGTGGACAAGGAGACGCTCGAGCATATCGTCGAGCAGTTCCCCACACCGTTTCATCTCTACGACGAGGCGGGCATCCGCCGCAACATGCAAGAGGTGCGTGACGCCTTTGCATGGAACCCGGGCTTTAAGGAGTACTTTGCCGTCAAGGCCAACCCCAACCCGGCGCTCATCTCCATTCTCAACGAATACGGTTGCGGTTGCGATTGCTCGAGCTATACCGAGCTCATGATCGCCCGCTCGCTGGGCATCACGGGGCATGACATCATGTTCTCGTCCAACGACACGCCGGCGGCGGATTTTGAGCTCGCCAACAAGCTGGGCGCCATCGTCAACTTTGACGACATCAGCCACATCGAGTTCTTTGAGCGCGTTGCCGGCCCCATCCCCAAGACGGTCAGCTGTCGCTTTAATCCGGGCGGCCTGTTCCAGCTCTCCAACGGCATCATGGACAACCCGGGCGACTCCAAGTACGGCATGACCACCGAGCAGCTCTTCGAGGCTTTCCGCATGCTCAAGACCAAGGGCGCCGAGAACTTTGGCATCCATGCATTCCTCGCCAGTAACACCGTCACCAACGACTACTACCCCAAGCTCGCGCGCATCCTCTTTGAGCTTGCCGTGCGCCTGGAGCGCGAGACCGGCGCACACGTCGCCTTCATCAACCTGTCCGGCGGCGTCGGTATCCCCTACCTGCCCGAGCAGCAGGCCAACGATATCCACGCCATCGGCGAGGGAGTGCACGCGGCCTACGACGAGATCCTGGTTCCCGCTGGCATGGACGATGTGGCCATCTGCACCGAGATGGGCCGCTTTATGATGGGCCCCTACGGCTGCCTGGTCACCAAGGCCATCCACGAGAAGCAGATCTACAAGGACTATATCGGTGTCGACGCAAGCGCCGTCGACCTCATTCGCCCTGCCATGTATGGCGCCTACCACCACATTACGGTGATGGGCCAGCCGGGTGGCGCCGACAAGACCGCAGCGCCCGTCACGGACACCTACGACATCACGGGCAATTTGTGCGAGAACAACGACAAGTTCGCCATCGATCGCGAGCTGCCGCATATCGACATGGGCGACCTGCTCGTGATTCACGATACCGGCGCGCATGGCTACTCCATGGGCTACAACTACAACGGGCGTCTGCGCTCGGCCGAGGTTTTACTGCGCCCCGACGGCGCGGCTGACCTTATCCGCCGCGCTGAGCGCCCGGGCGATTACTTTGCCACGCTCGACGTGCTGCCGTGCGGCCGAGAGCTGCTGGCCAAGTCGCGTGCCGACTCCGCCCGCCGTCGCGCCCAGAACGAACACCTGGCAGTCGCCGCCCAATGGAACAAACGCATCCAGATCGCGGAAGCGAAGGAGAAGAACATGGACATCCGCAATCTCGAGGGCTCAATCGTCGCCCTCGTTACGCCGTTTAAGAAGGACGGCAGCGTCGACTTTGACGCGCTCGAGCGCCTTATCGACTTCCACCTGCAAAACGGCACCGACGCCATCCTCACCCTGGGCACCACCGGCGAGAGCGCCACGATGACCGACGACGAGGACAACTCCGTTGTCGCCGCCGTGGTCAAGCAGGTTGCAGGACGCGTGCCCGTCATTGCCGGCTCGGGCTCCAACTCGACGCAGACCATGCTCACCAAGTCGCTCACCTATCAGGGCCTGGGCGCCGACGGCCTGCTGCTCATTACCCCCTACTACAACAAGTCCAACGAAGAGGGCATCTACCAGCACTTTAAGACCGTCGCCGACGCCGTGGACATCCCCTGCATCCTGTACAACATCCCCGGCCGCTGCGGCTGCGGCATCAGCGAGCGAAACGTGGAGCGTCTGGCCGCGCACCCCAACATCATGGGTATTAAGGAAGCCTCGGGCAACGTCGCCTACGCGGCCAAGATCGCCCACCTGCTGTCCGATGACTTCCGCATGTACTCAGGCGAGGACGCGCTTACCGTGCCGCTCATGAGCCTGGGCGCCTCGGGCACCATCAGCGTGTGGGCCGATGTTCAGCCGCAGCTCGTGCATGACATGTGCCGCGCTTATCTGGACGGTGACGTGGCACGTGCCCGCGATATCCAGATTGCCGGCCAGCCGCTTATCAACGCCCTCTTTGGTGAGGTCAACCCCATCCCCGTTAAAGAAGCGCTCGCTCAGATGGGTATGATCGAGGCAAACTACCGCATGCCGCTATGCCCCATGGCCAACGACACGCGCGCCGCACTTACCGATGCCCTGAAGGGAGCTGGTCTGCTTGATTAAGACCGTCATTATGGGAACGGGCCGCATGGGCTCGCTCATCCGCACTACCGCCGAGGACGTTGTCGACGCCGCCGGTCAGCCCGTTTTTGATATTGTCGCGCAGATTGGCTTTGATCTGACCGAGCTCGAGAGCGCCCCGGCGGCCGACGTCATCATCGACTTCTCGAACGTCGTGACCTTTGACGCCGTTGTCGCCTATGTCGAGCGCACGGGCACCGCACTCGTTTCCGGCACCACGGGCTATACGCCCGAGCAGATGGACCGCCTGCGCGAGCTGGGTCAGAACGTCCGCGTCATGCACTCCGGCAATTACTCCATCGGCATCGCAGCCCTGCGCCATCTAGTGGCCCAGGCCACGCGTGAGCTGCCCGGCTTTGACTGTGAGATTGTCGAGACTCACCACAACCAAAAGGTCGACGCCCCCAGCGGCACCGCCAAGCTGCTGCTCGACGCCGTAGTCGAGGCCGAGCCCGAGGCAGGCTACCACCCCGTCTACGGACGCGAGGGCATGTGCGGCGTGCGCGACTCCAAGGAAATCGGCATGCACTCGCTGCGCGGCGGCACCGTCGCCGGCGTGCACGAGGTAAGCTTCTTTGGCCAGGACGAGGAGGTCACACTCACACACCGTGCCACGAGCCGTCAGATCTTTGTCAACGGCGCCTTGGCAGCCGCGCAGAAGCTCGTCACCCGCGAACCCGGCTTCTATACGTTCGACCAGGTCATGTTTGCCTAACCAGGTATCAACCGAATCCACCCAAAGGAGAGATAGCAAATGAGCAACGCAGCCGAGATGGATGCACAGGAGATTATCAACTACATCGCCACCGCGCCTAAAAAGACGCCCGTCAAGCTGCATGTGCGCGAGAAGCCCGGCATGAAGGTTGCCTGGGGCGACGCACATGTCTACGGCGGCCGTCGTGGCAAGACCGTCTTTGGCGACTGGGATGAGCTCAAGGCCATCCTCGATGCCAATGCCGACTCCATCGACTACTACGATGTGGAGAACGACTGTCGCAACTCCGCCGTCCCCATGCTCGACCTTAAGGGCATCAATGCCCGCATCGAGCCGGGCGCGATCATCCGCGACCGCGTCGAGATCGGCGACCGCGCCGTCATCATGATGGGCGCCATCATCAACATCGGCTCCATTATCGGCGAGGGCTCTATGATTGATATGGGCGCCGTCCTGGGCGGCCGCGCAACCGTGGGCAAGAACTGCCACATCGGCGCCGGCACCGTGCTGGCAGGCGTCGTTGAGCCCGCGAGCGCCACGCCCGTCATCATCGAGGACGATGTCATGATTGGCGCCAACGCCGTGGTCCTGGAGGGCGTGCGCGTGGGCAAGGGCGCCGTCGTGGCTGCCGGTGCCGTATGCGTCGAGGACGTCCCCGCCGGCGCCGTCGTGGCCGGTGTCCCCGCCCGCGTTATCAAGATGCGCGACGAGAAGACCGACAGCAAGACCGGCCTCGAGGAGGGCCTGCGCCAGCTTTAATAGTTACGGCGTTTTACCAAACGCCGTAACGACCCGACGCTGCAAACGCCCCTAGGCGGCAATCTGACGTTCAATCGTCGGGCATGACCAGAAGGTCATGCCCTCCTCTTTCGCGTCACCTTGCTCGCCTAGGGGCGTTTTCGCTGGCGTATGCTCAACCTACGGCGCAATGTCGGCAACCAAGCCGAAAACAAAAAAGGCCGAAGCACCATCGGAACTTCGGCCTTCATCATCTCAGGGTTCCGTCGTATTCAACCATGGCGGGTTGCTTTGACAGGCGCCCTACGGCCGTCTTATAGACCTCGGAACGATCGCGCCGCCCTATTGCCACAATCTCGGCAATCTCAACCATTCCGTCCTCTCGGATTCGAAAAACCATTCGGAGTCCTGCATTGCGCCATTTAATCTTTTTGCAGCCGGCGAGCTCGCCGTGAAGCGGCGTTCCGATTTCATCAGCGCGCGTCTTTAATTTTGCGACGGCAATACGGACGAGCCTGCGCTGGGATCCATCTAGTTTTTGATATTCCTTCTCGACGTCTCGATTCAAAAAGCCGACAATAAAATGCCCGCTCATTCGAAAAGATCCTCATCGGGAATCGCGTCCGAATCCATCGATTCAAACTCCGCGAGCTCATCGGCAGTTAAGGCGTCCTCAAACGGAACAAACTCATGCGGACCATGCTTGACTCGATCCGCAGCGATGCGATTTATCTCAAGTTCACGCAGATACTGCAGCGCGCCGTACATTTCCTCATAGGCAGCATAGTCGATAATCACGGTATCGATATCGTTATGATCGGCAATGAACTGTGGTGCGCGTTTTGCGCGTTTACGAATGGCAGATAAAGACTTGCTTGCTTCGGTAGCCGAAACAACCTGGTCTTTTGTAAACACCGGTTTTTCCAGAACAAGTGCGGACATTTTGACCTCCAAAAAATAATCTGGATTATATTTCAAAGTATACTTCAAAATATAATCCAGACTTTTATTCGAAAGAAAAAAGCCCTATCGATTCTCGATGCTGCCGATGTTTTTGAGCTCGATAGAGATGAGGCCGTTGGGCTCGTTGACAAACTCGATGTATTCGGAGTTCGAACCCATCTCGGCCGGGAAGCTGATTTCGATACCCGTGTCGGTTCGGATCTTATGATTGCGCACCGCCGCGCGTTCGACCTGCTTGCGCTCCACGGGCACACGCTCAGGCACCTTCTCCTCGGTCAGTGCCGCACGCACGCTCTCCTTGATAACCGGTTCGTCCTCAAAGACCTCATCGACGATATCCCAAGGCGGCAGCTCCTCGTCATCCTCAACCTTCTCGGCAACGGCAGCCTTAACCTTAGCGAGCGCTACAGCCGTGTTGGCACCGTGCTCCTCGGCGACTTCCTCGACCACACGCGTCACGGTGTCGATGACCTCCTTGCCCGATACGCCCGTGTCGCACTGCAGCAGGCCATCGGGGATAAGCATACGGTCCTCGCCGGCAATCTTGCGCTTCTTGTCCACATAGCCGATCTCCATGGTACTCGCGCGCACGATGGCATAGCTCGGCACCTTTTGCGAGGGGTTTGGCAGAATGGCGTAGTGGCGCGCGATGTCGTTGCGCACCTCCCCCTCCTCGCGGCCCACTTCGTGCATAAAAGCCTGCTTGGAGCCCAGCAGCATCACGGCAAACCAGCGGGCATCCTCATCGTCGTCAAAATCGGCCACGAGCACGTCGGTGGACTCGGCTTTCTCGGCTTTGGTGAGCTCGGAGGAAATAAACTCCGCAATCTGCTGCGACAGGTCCACGAACTCGCGCTCGCCAAAGAAATAGCCCTTGAGCTCGCCACCAAACGCAGAGCTCTCGGCAAACGTGGCGCGTTTATTGTCGGCCGAGGTGCGCGCGCGGCGCAGATGTGTGGTCACGAAGTTGCGCACGGTACGGCTTTCGATATCGAGCTCGCGCTGGCTCATAACGTTAACGGCAGAGTCAAAGTCCAGGATATGCAGAATCGCGTGATTGATTTTCATATACGGCATTCCGTTCTAGATCGATTTCGGCACGAACCAGTATAGCGGTCAAGCCCGCCCCAGGCGCATCGAAGATTGGCACATCGGGACAGGTTGCTTTGCACCAATGGCTAGCGCAGAAGCTCGGACTGCCACGCCTCGAGTTGTTCTGCCAGACTCTTACCGGCTGCGGGCATGTCGATCTGGGGTCGTTTGGGCAGCAGTGCGCATTTAAGGATTGCCGCGATGGTCTGCGAGACAAAGCGTCGCGTATCCTTGTCAAAGCCTTGCGCAGCCTGGAGCATCACGGGCAGGCTCTCGCGCAGATTCCCAGCGATATCCGCAAACCGCTCAGCACCCGTTGCCTCAAACACGGAGAACAACGCATCTACAAAACGCTCGCGCTCGCTAGGCGACACTGCAAGCAACATCTCGCGAATGGAGCCATCAACGTATCGAGCACCGGCGGACAGGCGCTCACAGTACACGAAGTCGCGACCATCAACCACCCAGCTAAAGGGATTGTGCTGCAGCAGGCTGAACTCGGTGCTCTCAACGATGGCATAGTCCTCTTGTGTCTCGAACATCATGCCAAAGATCGACGACCGAGGTAGCGTCTTGTCGATTCGACCGGAAAGATCGGCAAAGGCGTTGCCGTTCAGAAACTCCTCGACGAAGCCCGGACCATCATGGGAATACACCCGTTCGATTCGCTCACGGGCGACATCGGAGCACATCGCCGCACCGTACACCGCAAGGTTTCCACCCTTGGAATGACCTCCGCACAAAAGCGGCCCGTCGATCGCATCCGCCGCCTCGTCCACATAGCGCGCCGCGGATTCCTGGGCCGGCACGGGACACCGGAACGCCATATTGAAGTCCTCTTTCCAGCCCACAATCGTGCTGTCGGTCCCCCGGAAGGAAAGATAACTAAACCCCGCCGGAAACCGGAACGCCATGGCTGCAAACTGCTCTGTCGCCACCACATCGCTCACGGCACGATAGCCGCAAACGTGCACGCCACGGTAGCGAGGGCTTGCTGCCACGGCCTCCAACAAGGCCCTGCTCCCCTCCGGGTCCCACAAGTCGTCAATCATGTCCCGGTAGCACTCGGCACGCAGCAGCTCACGCACGTCTAGGCCCTGCCAGTTCGTCAGCTCCGCCATATCACCCGGCAAACGCAAATAGGACAACCACGCAAAGACCAGGCTATCCACCGCACAGAACGGCCGCTCCTCAAACGGATCAAACGCCGTCTGGGCATAGGTCAAAAAATTAGGCGAATCCGACATGGCTCTCCCATCAACTATGGTGCATTGGGATGGTGCAAAGCAACCTGACCCCCTCACACCAAAAAGGCGCCCGGACCGTGTGGCCCGGACGCCTTTCATTGTAGCCTGTTGCCCAAAAGATCTTGATTTAGCAGGAGAAGTCGACGCTGTCGATGATGTCCTTGAGGGCCTTGGCGGAGGCGGTGAGCTCATGCTGCTCGTCATCGTCCAGCGGCACGGGAACGCGGCAGACAACGCCGTCGCGGCCAACGACAGTCGGCATAGAGATGGCAAGATCGGACAGGCCGTACTCGCCCACCATGAGCGAGGAGACGGGCAGAACGGTCTGCTCATCGCGCATGACGGCGGTGCAGATGCGCTTGACGGCCATAGCGACGCCGTAGTAGGTGGCGTGCTTCTTCTCGATGATGGTGTAGGCGGAGTTCTTGACGTCCTCGGCGATGCGCTTCTCGGCAGCCTCATGCTCCAGGTGGCCGTGAAGCTCACAGAAGGTGTTCAGCGGCACGCCGGCAACCTGGGCACTGGACCAAGCGACGAACTCGGAGTCGCCGTGCTCACCCATGACATAGGCCTGGACATCGCGCGGGTCAACCTCGACGTGGGCGCCAAGCATCTGCTGCAGACGGCCGGTGTCGAGCACGGTGCCGGAGCCGATGACATGGCCCTCGGGCAGGCCGGACATCTTGATGGCGGCATAGGTCAGAACATCGACCGGGTTGGAGACGATGAGCAGAATGCCATCGAAGCCGGACTTCTTAATCTCGGGGATAATGGACTTAAAGATGCTGACGTTCTTGTTGACCAGGTCCAGGCGGGTCTCACCGGGCTTCTGGGCAGCGCCAGCAGTGACGACGATCATGGCGGCGTCGGCGACATCGGAATAATCGCCGGCGTAGATCTTCATCGGCTCGGCAAACGTCATGCCGTGCGCGATATCCAGAGCCTCACCCTCGGCGCGGTTCTTGTCCACGTCGATGAGGACCATCTCGGAGAACAGACCGCTCTGCATCAGCGCGAACGCCGAAGACGAACCGACGAAACCGCAGCCGACAATAGCGACCTTCTTCTCGTTAACCATAAGAAACTCCCATCTCACTCCACAAACAAGCCGCCCGGGAACGACCCGAGCGGCTTGCCGTAATCCCAATACATCCAATCGGGACTTTGATTATGCTCCTATTCGCAGCCAAAAATCGACCGTTTACCGAAATTGTTTGCAGGATTCGTAAAATAACTGCACGAAATCGGTTTCGAGCTATTGACGAGGCGAAATAGCTTTCTAATACAGGCCCGCCTCGCGAATGGCCTCGACAGCCAAAGCAATCTGATCGGGTGGCAGAACCAGCGCCATGCGCACGTGCCCCTCGCCCGAAGGACCAAAGCTCGCGCCCGGCGTCACCACAACGCCGGCCTTCTCCATGAGCTCCTCGCAAAACGCCATGGAATCGGCGCGGCCACCGGGAAGCTTGGCCCACACAAACATAGAGCCATGCGCGTTGGGACGCTCCCAGCCCAGGCCCTCAAGACCGTCGCACAGGGCATCGCGGCGCTCCTGGTACTTCAGACGCTGCGCCTCGACCTCATCGCGCGGACCGTTCAGGCAGGCGATAGCAGCCTTCTGGATCGGGAAGAACATGCCAAAGTCGATCTGGCCGCGCAGCTTGGCAAAGGCAGAGACCACATCCTCGCGACCGACCAAAAAGCCGATACGCGCACCGGTGACGTTAAACGACTTGGAAAGCGAGAAGAACTCCACGCCCACCTCGAGCGCACCGGGATACTGCAAAAAGCTGCCACCCGGCTCGCCGTCGAACACGATGTCGGAGTACGCGTTGTCATGGACGATGAGCAGGTCATGCTCGCGGGCAAAAGCGATGATCTCCTCGTAGACCTCGGGTGTGCCCACCGAGCCCACCGGGTTCGCGGGCAGCGACACGATCATGTACTTGGCGCGGTCGGCGACCTCGGGATCGATGCCTGCCACGTAGGGCAGGTAATTGTGCTCGGCAACCAGTGGATAGTACTCGAGCTTGGCGTCGGCAATCTTAGCGCCCGCCTCAAAGACCGGGTAGCACGGATCGGGAACCAGAATGGTGTCACCCGGATCGAGCAGGGCCAGGCCCAAATGGCCCACGCCCTCCTGCGTGCCGTTGCACGACTGCACCATGGACGGCGTAATGCCCGAAACGCCAAAGCGACGCTCATAGTAATCGCACACAGCTTGCTTGAGTTCGGGCAGGTCGCGCAGGGCATACTTCCACATCTCGGGATCTTGGGCTGCTTGCGTGAGTGCCTCGACCACGTGATTGTACGGCTTAAAGTCGGGCGTGCCCACGCTCATGTTGTAAATGGTCTTGCCCTGAGCCTTCAGCGCGAGCAGTTTGTTGTTGAGCGAGGCGAAGACCTCCGCGCCAAAGCGGTCGAGACGCTGCGATGCCTGCATGGTGCCACCTTTCGATATAAAAAACGCGGCGCTCCGACAAGAGCGCCGCGCGATACGGGCCATCAGATTGCAAAAGTGTAACGCTTGCAACCCCCGCATTGGTTCAATTTGGCCAACCTTAGTCAATTGGATTGAGCGCGTCGATCTGCGCAAGCCACAAACGCGAGCTGGCGTCACTCGGCATACGCCAATCGCCGCGCGGGCTGAGCGTCACCGAGCCCACCTTGGGACCATCGGGCAGGCAGCTGCGCTTAAACTGCTGGGCAAAGAAGCGACGATAGAACGTACGCAGCCACGTGTGGATGGTGGCCTCATCGTAGACGCCCTCGAAGCTCTTGAGCGCCATGTGGTAGATCTTGCCCGGCTCAAAGCCAAAACGCAGCAGGTAGTAGAGGAAGTAGTCGTGCAGCTCGTACGGGCCCACCAAATCCTCAGTCTTCTGCGCAATCTCGCCGTCGCCCGTGGGCGGCAGAAGCTCGGGGGACACCGGCGTGTCGAGGATATCGAGCAAAACCTCGGCAATGCGCCCGCCAAAGACATCGGCCGCATAGCGCACCAGATGGCGCACAAGCGTCTTGGGCACGCTCGCGTTGACGGCGTACATGCTCATGTGGTCGCCGTTATAGGTAGCCCAGCCGAGCGCCAGCTCCGACAGGTCGCCCGTGCCGATGACAAAACCACCAGCCTGGTTGGCCAGATCCATCAGAATCTGCGTACGCTCGCGAGCCTGGCTGTTCTCGTAGGTCACGTCCTGTACGGTCGGATCGTGCTCAATGTCCTTGAAGTGCTGCTCCACAGCCGCGTGAATCGAAACCTCGCGGAAGCTCACACCCAGGTCGCGAGCGAGCGACTCGGCGTTCGACTTGGTGCGATGCGTCGTGCCAAAGCCGGGCATGGACACGGCCGTGATACCGGTGCGCGGCAGCCCCAGAATATCGAAGGCGCGCACGGTCACAAGCAGTGCCAGCGTGGAGTCCAAGCCGCCCGAAAGGCCGATGACCGCAGCCTTGGTGCCCGTGTGGGCAAGGCGGGTCTTGAGGCCAGCAGTCTGCAGGTCGAGGATGGTCTCGCAACGCTCGGCCAGGTCACCATGGTCGGCCGGCACAAAGGGCGCGCGGGGGAAGACTCGGTCAATGTCAAGTGCATCGCGCAGGACAGACTCGTCTGCCAGCACGCCCCCAAACGAAAACTCAACGGTCGTGGCCTCCGGCGCATCGTCCGCGCGCGTCCACGTCGTCGAGCGACGGCGCTCGGCAACCAGACGGTCAAGATCGACATCGGCGATGGCCATGTCGCAGGTAAGCAGCTTGGTCGCGGCGAGCTTGGAGCCGTTTTCGTAGACAAGGTTCTCGCCCGCAAAGACCATGTCGGTCGTGGACTCGCCCTCGCTCGCATCCGCGTAGGCATAGGCGCAGTACAGGCGCGCGCTTTGATTAGAGATAAGGCTGCGGCGGTAATCTGCCTTACCGATGATCTCGTCGGAAGCGGAGGGGTTGAGAATCACCGTCGCACCGGCAAGCGCCATCTCGGTCGAGGGCGGCGCCGGCACCCACAGGTCCTCGCAGACCTCAACGCCCAGCACCATATCCTCGGCACCCTCGTCACAGCAGCGGTAGACAAGCTCCGAACCCAGCGGAACCGGACCCTGACCGGCAAACTCGACCCACACAGGATCTGCGGGCGCCGGAGCAAACCAGCGGCGCTCGTAGAACTCGCCATAGTTGGGCAGATACTTCTTGGCCGTAAGACCCAAAAGCTCGCCCGCGCAGCACACGGCGGCGCAGTTGTAGATATTCTCGGCAACTGCAACGGGAAGACCGATGGTAAAGACAATCGGCAGCTCACGAGTCTCATCGAGGATATGCACCAAAGCAGCCTCGCAGGCATGCAGTAATGTGCGGTTATGGAACAGATCGGCCGCGGTATAGCCGCACAAGTTGAGCTCGGGCAGCACCAGAGCACGAACGCCGCGCTCGACAGCCGCGCGAACAGCCGCTAACGCAACCTCGGCATTGCCCTCGACATCGGCCACGCGAATCTGCGGCGACGCCGCCGCCACACGCAAAAAGCCATCAGACTGAGAAAGATGAAGATTCATAAGAATGCTCCCGTGCGTAGACGCCATTCACAACAATTAGCAAGCCCTATTGTAGTTCAACCGCCGGGTGTAACCGCATCCCACCAACTTGGTGAGCTATTGATGAGTTGATGGTATCTGTTAAACGTCACGCCCGATTCACATCTGGTGGGTACCCTGAGGTCTACACGAAACGAAGCAGATTTACACCGGGAGGACCCCGTATGACAACCAAGTACACCGACGCGCCGCGCACACGTGTCATGACGCCGGCATCGCTCAACAACGGCGTTCACGAAAACCATTCCATCGGGCAGACCATGGCCATCGCGCCCAAAAAGGGCCTGTTCGACGACATTTCCATTCCCCAGATCATCGCCGGCGCCGCAGCTGCCGCCACGAGCGTCGCGCTTGCCTCCAAGATCGGTATCGCCGGATCGGTGATCGGCGCCGCCGTGAGCTCGGTCATCACCGTTGTGTCCTCACAGGTCTACCGCCACTTTATCTCTGCCAGCGCCGAAGCCCTCAAGGGCACGCACGCCGACGTCGACTACCCCGCCGGCGCCTACGAGCCCGTTGAGTTTAATGCCGAGGAGCACCTGGGCGGCGCCGCGACTACGCAGGAGATGCGCCAGATTGCGGGACGCGCGACCACGGCCCGCGTCGCCCCTAACAGCCTGCGCGCCAAGGCCGCGGCAGAGCGCAGCCAGACGCAAAAGAAGGTCATCATCTTCTCGATTGCCATCGCCATCGTCGCGGTCATCGCCTGCGCCGGCGCCATCCTTATCACCACCGCCGGCGAGGGTCTGGGCGAGCGCCCCGAGCCGATTCTGTCGTCGCGCACGACAGAAAGTGACGCAAATGGCAACACCCATTCGCAAGACCAGCAGGCACAGACGGACGGCACGCAAGACAGTTCTACCTCTGCCGACTCGTCATCGAACACCCAAAACCAATCGCAAGGTGCCAATTCCTCTACGAACAGCAGCGGCACGCAATCCGGCACGACCGACTCAAGCCAAACGACTGACAGCTCGCAGCCGAGCACGGGCGACCAAACGAGCGACACCACATCGGGAACGGGATCTACCGACAACAGCAGCACTAACAGCTCGAGCGGAACCGCGTCCGGCACGGCATCTGACAGTTCAAGCCAAGGCACGACATCGGGCAACTAGGCGCTGCATCCCCAGATAGGCAACCTGTACAACGGGCGCGAATCGATAGCGGTTCGCGCCCGTTTGCCTTGGGTGCCGCCATGGCAAACGCTATGCGATGGTAAGATGCTTTACGTGTGTAAAGAGGAGATTTGCCATGAGCAAGACAATAGTTAGGCCCACGCTATCGCTGGGCAACCGCATCTATCTGTATCGCCTGCTGCGCGATGCGATTGGGTGCGGCAAGCAAACGTTTATGACGCAGGTCGAGGAGGCACTCGCCGCTGGCGACATGGCCGCTTATGACCTGGGCTTCGAGTCCACGCGCGAGCTGCTCGAGGAGCTCGATGACTGCATTAAGCTGACCGTCTTTAAGGGCGGTCGCCTGTATGCCACCGTCATCGCCAACGAGGCATGGGATGCCGCCCTTGCCAAGGGCGAGGACAAGCCCAAGGCTGCCAAGGGCGCCAAGCAGTCCTACAAAAAGAAGAAGCGCGGCGAGAAGGACCTCAAGGCCGTGCGCCCCAAGCGCGTTAAGCGTCCCGAGCCCGTGGCCGAAGTCGCTCCGGCGCCCGAGCCCGAGACAGAGATCGAAGTCGCTATTGAGGTAACGGCAGAAGCCGAAACCGAAATCGCCGCCACGACCGATCCCGAAGTCACATCCGAGCAGGAAGCCACTGTGGAGCTCAACGAAGCTCCCGAGTCGACAACCAAAGAAGCCGCTGACCAACCCGAGACGCCTGCGTTCCAAAACAGCGAAGTCTTTGGCGACGAGGCCGAGGACGATCAGTCCGACGAGCCCGCCGATCAAGGCGCTACCGAGTCGGCGCCGGAGCCCGAGACGCCGCAGCCCGCCATCTCGCTCACGGTCGTCTATGACCCCGAGAACGCAAACGCCGGCATCACCACCATGGCATCCACGCCCATCGAGGCAAAGTCGAGCGTCGAGAACGAGAACGCGACGCAGGTTGAGGTTGAAACTGCAGCTGCAGACGCGCCCGTCATCGTGAAGCCTGCAGATTCCACGATCAAGCCGGAAGCGACGCCGGAGCCCGCACCCGTCATCGAGTCCGTGCCCACCGCTGCTTGCGACCAAATTCCCGCACCTGCACCGGCTCCGGTCCCCGCTGCAGCACCGGCCACCGCACCTGCAGTGCCCGCCATCCCCGAGGACTTCCCCGTCGATTTCGCAACCGAGGTTTTCTGCCCCGGCCCGCTTCTGCACCAGCTGTCGACCTATCTCCCCTACGGCGCCGACACGCTCGGCATTGTCGGCGAGTACTACTGGATCGCCCGCGAGCGCGGTACCATCGAGGCCGCGCGAAACCGCGCAAGCTTCCCCCTGCGCTACACGCAGGCCGGCGAGCGCCGCGAGGTTGCCGTGCGCATCCGCCGCAACACCACCGGCGGCCTCGGAGCCGCCTGGGCCATCGATAAAGTCGAAGAACCCGAGCATTAACGACAAACGGCTCAAATCCAAATCAGGATTTGAGCCGTTTTTATTTGTTGATGTTGCGCAACCAACAGCGAGCGGGCCGCAAGTGCCCCAGGTTGCCGTGAAAGAGGAGCGACGCGTACTTCGGTACGCGAGCGACGGCTTGAACGGCAAGATGGGGTGCTTGCGGCCCGCGCAGCGTCGAGCAGTTACGCGGTTTGGAAAACCGCGTAACGATCTAGTCACGCGTGAGCTTGCGGTGGATACGATGCGGCTGGGCTGCGTCCTCGCCCAGGCGCTCGATGCGGTTGGCCTGATAGGCCTCGAAGTTACCCTCGAACCAATACCAGTTGCCCGGATTCTCGTCGGTGCCCTCCCACGCCAGAATGTGCGTGGCGACGCGGTCCAGGAACATACGATCGTGGCTAATGACCACCGAGCAGCCCGGGAACTCGAGCAGCGCCGCTTCGAGCGAGGACAGCGTCTCGACGTCGAGGTCGTTCGTGGGCTCGTCGAGAAGCAGCAGGTTGCCGCCCTGCTTGAGCGTAAGCGCCAAGTTCAGACGGTTGCGCTCGCCGCCGGAGAGCACACCAGCGCGCTTCTGCTGGTCCTGGCCCTTAAAGCCAAAGCTCGCCACATACGCGCGGCTCGGAACTTCGGTCTCGCCGACCATCATGTGGTCCAGGCCGTCCGAGACGACCTCCCATAGGTTCTTATCGGGGTCGATGCCGGAACGGTTCTGGTCGACGTAAGAAATCTTGACGGTCTCGCCCACCTCGAGCTCGCCCGAAGTCAGCGGCTCCAGACCCACAATCGTCTTGAACAGCGTGGTCTTACCGACACCGTTGGGGCCGATGACGCCCACGATGCCGTTGCGCGGCAGGGTGAACGAAAGGTCATCGATGAGCACGCGACCGTCGAACTCCTTGTGCAGGTGATGGGCCTCGAGCACCTTGTTGCCCAGACGCGGGCCGACAGGGATGCGAATGTCAGTCCAGTCGAGCTTCTGGCTAGCGCGCGCCTCAGCCTCCATCTCCTCGTAGCGGGCCAGACGGGCCTTGTTCTTGGCCTGACGGGCCTTGGGCGAGCTGCGCACCCACTCGAGCTCGGCCTCCATGCGCTTGGCGAGCTTGGCGTCGCGGTTGCCCTGTGCCTCGATACGGGCGGCCTTGGTCTCCAGATACGTGGAGTAGTTGCCCTTGTAGGGATAGAGGTGACCGCGGTCGACCTCGCAGATCCACTCGGCAACGTTATCCAGGAAGTAGCGATCGTGTGTGACGGCCAGCACCGCGCCCTGGTAGTTGTGCAAGAAGTGCTCGAGCCACAGGATTGACTCGGCATCCAGGTGGTTCGTGGGCTCGTCGAGCAGCAGCAGGTCGGGAGCCTCGAGCAGCAGCTTGCACAGGGCCACGCGACGGCGCTCGCCGCCGGAAAGTACGTTGACCGGCATGTCGGAATCGGGCAGCTGCAGGGCGTCCATGGCCTGGCCGAGCTTGGAATCGATATCCCAGCCGTCGGCGGCGTCGATCTCGTCCTGGAGCTTGCCCATCTCGGCCATGAGGGCGTCCATGTCGCAATCCGGGTCGCACATCTCCTCGCCGATCTTATTGAAGCGATCGACCTTGGCGATCATGTCGCCAAACGCCATGCGCACGTTCTCGATGACGGTCTTGTCGTCGTCGAGCGGCGGCTCCTGCTGCAGGATGCCCACGGTGTAGCCGGGGGTAAGCCTGGCATCGCCGTTGGAGACCTCCTCGATGCCGGCCATGATCTTGAGCAGGGTCGACTTGCCCATACCGTTGGGGCCCACGACGCCGATCTTGGCACCGGGGTAGAAGCTCAGGGTCACGTCGTCAAGGATTACCTTGTCGCCATGGGCCTTGCGAGCCTGATACATCTGGTAGATAAACTCCGCCATTTGCCTGTTTTATCCTTTCTACCTGCTGTTTCCCTATTCTTGTTTCGCTTTAGTGGAAACGAAATGAAAAAACCAGCTCTGAAACGTAACGAAAAAGGGGCATGGTTGCCCACACCCCCTAATACTACCTGGGAAAAGTCCCCCGGAACATACTATGAACTGCGTACGCTAGTTTTCCGCAACCTTAGCGAACGGCCCGCTGCGATTTGCGCCACAGCAGATACGAGTAGACGTAGACGGCTCCGACCGAACCAAACGCCAGAACCGCAATCACCGCGGCGACGACTTCACTCGAAAGTACGCTGCCTGCCACGCCCATCACAATCAGGCCAATACCCAGCACCATAAAGCAGGCGCCGCCAAAACGCTGCGTACGGCGCCAGTTCTCGGGATCGGCAAGCGCCCAAGGTGTCTTGATACCGAGCGTATAGTTCTGCTTCACACGCGGCAAGTAGTTGCCTACGCCGATGAACAGCAAACCGACAACACCGGAAATCAGCACGTTAACCGAACCGACCGCCGGCACCACGCCCCAGACCGTAAGCTCTCCCAGCCAGCTTATCGCGCACATGAACAAGGTGAAGGCGATTACGAAGCCCTGGTAAAACTTGCCCGAGGTTCGATATGCCTCACCTTTGGGATCGATGCGCGGCACCACGCAGAACATTGCGAGAAGCGCCAGAGGCAACACGCCGAGCGCGGAGGCCATCCAGCTAGGACCCCAACCGTCGACGGCGCCGTTCGCGCCCCAGTGCGTGGGAATCTGCGCCGGCAAGCTCGGCATCACCATGAGGTGCGCAGCAACATTAATAGCACAGACCACAACAAGCATGGCCCACACGCGCGACGATACCCCCGTGGGGTGAACGCCCTTGTTTTCGTTATTCATCCTTATCACCTTCCGTGTTTGTAAAGCCCATAAACCAACCGATCAAGTCCTGCATGACGGTGGTGTTTAAGCTGTAAACGATGTTTTGGCCATGACGTTCGTCAGTCACCAACCCGGCGTTTTTGAGCGTCGCCAAGTGATGGCTCAGCGACGGCTTACTGATATCGAAATGCTCGGCAAGCTCCCCCGCCGTGCAATTGCCCTCGCGCAGCAACTCCAAAATGCGCCGTCGCGTCGGATCGGCAAGCGCCTTAAAACCCTCTCCCGGCATAAGACCTCCTCTCATCATCTCTCATGACGTGCACACTATACTCGATATTTAGATGTTTGTCTAACTGTCTAATACAGTAACATATATAGAACATTCGTTCGTGTTTAGTTACAATGGAAGTTGAAGCAGATGGGCCAGCTCCCTCTACCCGAGAAGGAGATGGACTATGAGTATTGACGATGTCCTGACGTTGTTATTGCTTGTAATCGCGGCTGTGGAGCTCGGCATCCACATTGGAGGTCGAATGAAATAGCCGCCCCCGCGTAATGCGAAGACGGCCACTTCTCACGCCATAAACGTGTTTCGGAGTTGGCCAACCCGCTGCAACGGGTGCCATCTGCTTCAATCTTATGCGAATCCCGATCCCATTTCAACAAGCTCCAAGGGCTCAAATGGAATCGCAATAATACCTATAATGGCGATAGCTAAAACACGACCGACTCCCCATCGGAGGATATCTATGACCGAAACCGCAGCCGCAGCCCCCATCGAGACACGCGACACCAAGCTCGAGATCATCATAGGCCGCGAGGCACTCGATAAGCTCGCCGATGCTACGGTGCTAGTGCTCGGCTGCGGAGGCGTGGGCTCCAACTGCTGCGAGGCACTCGCCCGCGGCGGCATCGGTCATTTCGTCATTCTGGACAAGGACATCATCGCGCCCAGCAATATCAATCGCCAGGCCATCGCCTTTCACAGCACCATCGGAAAGCGCAAAGTCGACGTGATGGAAGCCATGATTCGCGATATCAACCCTACCGCCACCGTTATCAAGCGAACTGAATACCTGTTGAGCGATAACATCGACGAGTTCTTTGCGAGCGTTTTGGAGCAGACAGAGGGCAAGATCGACTACGTCATCGACGCCATCGACACCATCTCGGCAAAGCTCACCATTGCCAAATATGCTCAGGACCACGACATTCGTTTGGTTAGCTCCATGGGCGGGGCCAACAAGCTCCATCCCGAGTGCCTCCGCTTTGCCGACATTTTCGATACGGTACGTGACCCCATGAGCCGCATCATGCGCAAAGAATGCAAGAAGCGCGGAATCAAGAGCCTGCATGTACTGTTTAGCTGCGAGGAATCGGTTAAGACACAGCCCCGCGACCCTTCCAACATCCACGAGCGTACCGAGTTGGGCACCGCCAGCTTTATGCCGCCCATCATGGGCCAGATGATCGCCGGCGAGGTTATCCGCCAGATCAGCGGCCGCGGCACCGAACGCGTACGCTCCGATGGCCAGCGCCTGGACTAGCAGGATGCCCTGCGATGGAACCGCGATTCTTTGACGCGCATTGTCACCTTGATTTGATGCTCAGTCCCGATGCTGCAGCCAGTGAGTCGGCGGCATTGGATCTGGGACTCTTTGACTGCGGCGTCAATCCACACGACTTTTCGGCCGCTAACGAGCGCGCCCGTCGCCAACCAGGCATCATCGCCGGCATTGGGCTCCACCCCTGGTGGCTCGCCGACGGCCGCTGCGGTCCTGCCGAAGTCAATCTGCTTTGCGAAGTTGCTGCCCAAGAGCGCTACATCGGCGAGGTGGGACTCGACTTTTCCGCGCGCTTTGCCGGAAGCGAACCGCTTCAAATACAAGCATTTGACCGGCTTTGCGATGCGCTCGTGCAGCATCCTCTTACCGGGCGCGTGATATCAATTCACGCCGTTCGTTCAGCAGGAGCCGTACTGGACGTCCTCGAATCGAATGGACTACTCGCCCCAAACCCCGACTCCCCCGCTATCATCTTCCACTGGTTTAGCGGTACTTCGGACGAACTCGTCCGCACGCGTAATGCGGGCTGCTATTTTTCCGTCAACGAACGCATGCTCGCGTCCAAAAGAGGACGCGAATACGCACGACAGATTCCACTCGACCGTTTACTGCTCGAGACCGATGCACCAGCGGAGGCAAACACAGAAACAAGCGCGCAGTCGCTCATCAGATCGCTTGCATGGACCTCAGAACGCATCGCCTCACTCAAAAACTGTGACGCAAAGCATATTGAGTCAGCGGTTTTAGCAAATGCACGCTCTGTTTTTAGCCTTCGCTGACCCCTGTGGTCAAAAAACGTCAAATATGAGTACTGCTAGCGAAATGGATACATTACTTTGAGCTTTCCGGCCACCAGATTAATCTATGATTGTCCATTAACTAACACTTTCACAGTCACTCATCCTGCATTTTCGCAATCTTAAACCCCTCCAAACGCTCAAATCACGTCTGAAGGGGTCGATTTTGCTGAGACTAAATTAGTCACAGTACTCATATTTGGCTTTTTTGACCACCGGGTCACGGGAAGGAACCAATACAGCTCCCCGGGACTGCTCACCTATTCGGAAATCGGTGCCCCATGGCCCCAGGAGCCTTCCATACCGCATACGGTCGAAGCAAACCCCGCCGCAAAGTCGAGTGCGCGCTCGACGGCCTCGGCACCATCCTCGCCACGCTTGGCGGAATCGAGATAGCACATCAGAAACGAAGTCAGGAACGAGTCACCCGCACCCATGGTGTCCTTCATATCTGTCACTGGCTTGGCATGCTGCCGATAGTAACGCTCGCCGTCATAGGCAATGCAGCCCTCAGCGCCAGCCGTTGCGGACACAAAACATGGGCCCAAGCCCTTCACCCAGGCAAGACGCTCGCGAATCTCATCCTCGCTCGCAGCGTCTGCCGCGCTAAAGAACGCGAAGTCAACGTAGGGAGCAATCTGCTCGTAGTACTCGTCGGTCGAATCATCCGAGAAGTCAAACGAAACGGTAATACCCGCTGCCTTCAGCTTGGGCAGCTCGCGCTCGGTAAAGCAATAGTTACCCGAATGAACCACATCAAACTGTTTCATATACGCCAGATCAAAACGATCGAGCACATAGCGCGCATCACCACGGATGCCGCCCTCGTTAGACCCCAGAAATACACGGTCACCATCAACCACAGTAACGCGAGCCGCACCGTTCTCGCCGATGAGCTGCTTGCATTTGGCTAGCTCAACGCCCTCATCCTCAAGACTCGCAATCACATGCTCGGCAGCAGCGTCATTACCAAAGATGCCCATATACGCGGAGCTCGCGGCACCGCACTTCTTGGCATACACGGCAAAGTTCACCGCATTGCCACCCGGATACATTGTGTTGATATGCTCGTAGCGGTCGACGACGTTGTCGCCAAACCCAAGAGCGTTAACGTTGAATGTCATAGCGCCGTCCCTTTCTCGTCCTAACGAGATCGCCGTAATGGCCGCCGTGCCACCCTGGCCCTACGCAAGCTTCAGCAAATCGGGCAGCTGGTCGATAATCTTGTCCGCGGCATCCTGGCTAAATCCAAAGCGCTCCTCACGCTTGGCAATGACTGTCAGGCCGGCTCGCTTGCCGGCAGTGATGCCAGGCACCGAATCCTCAACGCAGCAGCAGCGATTCGCGGGCAGCCCCAGCAGGTCCAGCGCATGCAGGTAGATGTCGGGCTCGGGCTTGCTCTCCTTAAACTGCTCGCCGCTCACCACATACTCAAAGGCATCCGACAGCCCGCATGCATTGAGCACTTCCTCGATGCTAACCATGGGAGACGAGCTGGCAAGCGCCACGCGAACGCCGCGGCGCGGCAGCTCTCGAATCGTATCCACGGCGCCTGGGTTAATCAAAGCCTGATAGTCGCGCGGACGCTTATGCGCCCATTCGTCCCAACGGGCCAACGCTTCCTCGCCAGTAAAATGCCCCTTACCGGCACGCTCAAACCAATCGACCAGCATATGCAGGAAGAACTGATGCGAGGTACCTACCTGCCCATTCAACTCCTCTTGAGTCAGATTAAGCCCAAGCTCCTTGGCAAAAGCTGCGGTCTCGCCCAGGTAGTAATACTCGGTATCGACAATCACGCCGTCCATGTCAAAGATAACGGCGTCGAACGGAAATGCGGACACGGCACCCTCCCTAACAAAAGGGCGCCTGTAAGCAGGCGCCCGAACCATGCATTATCGGCGATTCTAACCCAGCAGCTTATCCAGCGCCACCGCAATACCGTCTTCGTTGTTATTGGCGGTCACCATCTGGGCCACAGCCTTGACCTCGTCGACGGCGTTACCCATGGCAACACCGGTACCCGCCCACTCAATCATGGACTTGTCGTTCTGGCCGTCGCCAAACGATACGACCTCGCCGGCATCGATGCCGAGCTTGGGCAGGGCACCCTCGAGCGCACGGGCTTTGTCGATACCGGGCGCCGTAAACTCAAAGTACCAGTCGGCCGTAAACATGCCCGAAAGCGTCTGCTTAAAGGGCGCGTACATCTCCTCGTGATGCGCTTGCAAATAGGCCGGGTCGCCCGCAGTGAGTAGCTTGTCCACAGGATAAGTATCCACGACCTCATGCAAGCTCTCGACCTCACGGATCTTAAGATCGCACGCGTCGCGCTCATACTTGACGATATTCTTCTGCGAGCCGTCAGGCAGCGTGATCATGCAATGGTACGAGTCCTCGACGTGCAAATCGCGACCGAGCGAAATCATAGGGATCACGTCAAAATTACGCAGGTGATCAATCAGGCGATGCAATTCGTCGGCAGGCATAGCCTGATCGAACAGCACCTCGTCGGTCTGGGCATCGACGACGTGTGCGCCGTTAAAGGCCACCAGCAGACCGTCATGGTTTTGAAGGTCGAGCTCTTGCGCCAAGGCGTGCAGCCCCCATGCGGGACGGCCCGAAGCCAAAATGAGCTTAATGCCCGACTCCTGCGCCGCGAGCAGCTTCTCGCGCGTACGCGGGCTAATCACTTTCTGATCGTTGGTGAGCGTACCGTCGATATCCATCGCGATGGCTTTGATTGCCATATATGCCTCCCTGTCATTGAACAACCTTGTCTGAGCCATCATACAGAACACCCATCGCGACTCCGTTTACAACGGGCAAAAAGTCATATTGTCTCGAACATGAACGGCGTGTGGTCGTGAAGCTTTATCGCTCAGGTCAAATACGTCTGCTAGCGACGCTCATCCGTCGGTGCGCCCTCGACGATCGCGATGCCCGCCGATGCACCTAACGCGCTGGCGCCGGCCTCGATGAATGCGCAAGCCTCTTCGTAATTATGGATACCGCCCGCCGCCTTGATTGCCACGGCATCGCCGAGCACCTCGTGCATCAGCCGCACGTCCTCGAGCTTAGCACCGCCAAAGCTTCTGCCGGTCGATGTCTTAAGGAATCCCGGCTTGGCCTCCAGCGCGATCTCGCATACACGGCGCTTGGCGGCGTCGTCGCCGTCCAGCTTGCACATCTCGACGATTACCTTGTCAGTGATGCCATGCGCGCGACAAAAATCAGCAATGGTAGTCATCTCGCGCTCGATGGCATCAAAATCGCGGTTCTCGATCGACCCCTGATTCAAAACGTAGTCAATCTCGGTAAAGCCACACGCAGCGTATTCCTCAAACCTCGCAAGCTTCTCCTCAAGCGTCATAGTGCCCTGGGGAAAGTCGATAGCGCCGGCAAGGATGATGTCAGAGCCCTCGAGCATGGCGCGGCCCGTCTCGTACTCCTGCAGGTTCGCAAATACGCAGCGAAAGTTGTACTTTAACGCCTTCTCGACATACTGCTCAAACGTGTCCTCGGGGGCATCGATATAGTCGATGTATTTATTGATGGGTTTGGCAAGCGTCATGCTGGGCCTCCTTGTTCAGGGCTGGCAACCGATTCGTGGTTTCACGCGAAAAACCACGTTCAATGTACGCCCGACATACAAGGACAGCGTCCGCATTCCGACAAGTGGTATGAAATTAACTGTAAACGTATATTTACAGACAGCGAATGGCACCGCACGCGGATGCCGACAGCAAGACATCCCCCCTCAATACACCCTCATGCCCCTTTACTGTTTGCGACCAGAAATGATGAGCTGCACAACGCCGTTAGCGGTCGAATTCGACCTCTGACGACGTCACGCGACTCATCGTATCCGACCGACAACAGAAAAGGGGCACGTTCGCATAGCGTGGCGCGTGACGGTTGCAAAACCACCCCATTTGAAACAAAGGCAAAAAAGTACTTGCAAAGACGCGTTCCGACATATAAGTTGATAAAAGACCGCCGTTGCGGTTTTAAGTAGATCGAGCATATGAAGTTTGAGTTTTAGCGTGTAAGAGAAGGAAGATCGGCAAAGTACAACCCCAAACGCAATGACAACTTAATGAGGTAACTGCCACATGTGAGGCACCCAGGGCATTGCTGTCTCGATTTTGAGCACGATGCCTTCCGCCTTGCATGGGCCGTTCCATCCCGCCCCTGCAGCAACTGCCTCACGGGCTCATTGAAAACCGCATAGCACCCCAACGTCAGCACATCACCCACGGCAAGCACATCACTCACGACAACCAACACATCAACAAACAGCACGAACATCAACCGATTGGAGAAGCTATGACAAACCACCACGCTGAAGACGGCGATAAGAAAAGCATTCTGGATGCCCGCATTGAGCGAGCATATGCAAACGAATATGACGCCGCCTTTGCCGCCGCGACCATCAAGAACTACGCGTCGCTACCGCTCGCGACGATCTTGGCCGATCACCCTCAACTGCTGAAGCGCTGCACAAAGATCATGGGCGACCCCGACATTCGCAAGCTGACAGACCCCTATGCCCCAAAACGCGACAACGATTCGCACATTCTTACCGTAGGCTGCCTAGCCCATATGCTTACGGCGCTCGACACGAAACTCAAGCTCGAATGGGAACCCGACGAGCGTCATGAACTCGAAAGCAAGCGGAACACCCTGCGCACCGCACTGTTCCTTCCGTTGGACGGCCTCAAGCGCTGCAACGTCGAGCTCAATACACAGGCGCGGCAAAAGCCCGGGACCACGGGGCAGAAAACTCCAAGACCCCATGCGGCCATCGTCGACCGCAACCGATATAACCGCATGACCGCGCACTTTTCTGCCGAGGGAGTAGCCATAAGAACGCTGATCGACCTGCTGTGCCTCCTGAGCATCAACGAGCTATTTGAGGGCTATCTCGCCCTTGTTCCCGCGACGGCACCCAAGTCGGTAGCAAAGATCATCGAAACCTGCAGACGCCAGTTTGAGCGCCATCGCAATGGCAGCGAGATGAACGCCAGCATCGCGCAGTACTACGCGGCTCATTACAAAAATGACGGATGCGCCCCTGTCGAGCATCAGCTGCGGCTCGCCTACACCACGCCCGCCGCAACGCTCTATCGCTTTGGAGCCCTTGGCGCTTGCGAGCCGCACGAACAGGCAGCCTGCCCCACAACCGAGCTCGATCTCAGGCTCGGACGAACCCTGTAGCTCGCCAGCCCCTCCGCGGGCAACAATCCTATTCCACAACACAACCAACGGAAAGGAGTCCTCATGGACACCAATCATTCCCCCATCATCAGCCCCCTCACCATGCGTGAATCCGCCCGAGGTATCACGCTCACCAGCATTTACGATGAGATGCTCGCCCGTCGCGAGCTCTCCGTCATGGGAAACATCGAAACCCCGATGGCCCACGACCTATGCCAGCAGATTCGTCTGCTCGATGCCACCGACCCCAGCCGCCCCATCACCATATTTGTCGCCAGCGCCGGCGGAAGCGTGCGATCGGGTCTTGCGATCTATGACGCCATGCGCCTCGCATCGTGCCCCATCCGCACCGTCTGCCTGGAATTCGCCGCGTCCATGGGCGCCGTGATCTTTATGGGCGGCGACAATCGCCGTATGGCGCCCCATGCAGAGCTCATGATTCACGACCCGCTGATCCCCCAGGGGGCAGGCGGCTCGGCACTTGCGCTACAGGAAACCAGCCGGCGCCTCATGCAGACCCGCAAGACCCTCACGCAAATCCTCTCGGACCGCAGCGACCTCACGCCCAAGCGCATCCAGTCTCTCACTGCAAAAGACACCTACCTTTCGGCCAAGCGCGCCGTCGAGCTCGGCTTTGCCCACGAAATCCTCTCGACCACCAAGGAGGTCGCCCATGTCTAACCTCGCCAGCCGCCTCGCCGCATCTGAGTCCGCATCGTCCACCATCCTCTCCAAGGATCGAACGCTTTCCTGCGACACCCGCCAAACGGGACTCAACAACAACGCACTTGTGATCGGCCCCTCGGGAGCCGGCAAGACCCGAAACGTCCTCAAGCCCAACCTGCTGCAAATGAACGCAAGCTACATCGTGCTCGACACCAAAGGCACGCTCTGTCGCGAAGTAGGACCCGTGCTGGCAGCCCACGGTTACCGCGTGCAATGCCTCAACTTCGCCGACCTCAACACCGTCCCGGCCCTTGCGCCCGGCATCGAGCGCTGCGGCTACAACCCCCTGAGGCACATTCGCCGCAAGGCGGACGGCAGGCCCAACCAGCAGGACATCCTCTCGGTGGCAAAGGCCATCTGCCCCATCGAGGACAACAACCAGCCTTTTTGGGATCATGCGGCGGCAAACCTGCTGTCGTGTCTTATCGCCTACGTCACCGAACAGCTACCCGCCGACGAGCAGACGATCAGCTCGGTCATCAAGCTGATCGAGCACCTGCAGGACGGTGCCACGGGTCGATTGTTTGACGACCTGATCACGACCGACCCCCAAAGCTATGCCCTCTCGCTATGGCGGCGCTACGCCATTACGCAAAATGCCGAGCGCATGCACGCGAGCATCGTCGGCATCCTTGCCGAAAAGGTCATGTGTCTGGGGTTCGACGGTGCGGCACAGCTCTATCGTGAGTGCCATCAGGTGGACTTCGCTTCCATGGGACACACCCCCTGCGCCCTGTTTGTAACCGTGAGCGATATTGACCGCAATCTCGATCCGCTGACCGGCCTCTTTATTTCGCAGGCGTTTATGGGCCTCATTCGTGAGGCCGATAGGCAGCCCGACGGCAGCCTGCCCGTGCCCGTGCGCTTTATGCTCGATGACTTCGCAAATCTGCAGATCCCCCAGATCGACAACGTGCTCTCGATTATCCGAAACCGCAACATCTGGGCAACGCTGCTGTTGCAGTCGACCAACCAGCTCGATGCGCTCTATGGCGAGGCACGCGCACGCTCCATCATGGGCAACTGCGACACGCATCTGGTGCTGGCGTTCCAGGATCCCGAGAGTGCCCGGGTGTTTTCTGACCGCGCCGACGCGCTGCCCAGCACGCTCATGGCGACGCCGATCGATCGCTCGTGGCTCTTTGTACGCGGTCGCATTCCCGAACAGGTCGAGCGCTTTAGGCTCGAAGACCATCCGCTCTACGGGGAGCTGCCCGAGGCGCAGCGAGGCCATGCGGAGACCGAGATCTAGGCGCAGGGTTCTCGCAGCGCGCGGCGCCCCGGCGATGTTCCACAAAGGCCGTGCGCCCCGGGACCACGGCAAAGCAAAGGGGCCCGCATCCGATAGGATACGGGCCCCTGACTATAAGACGCGATGCGTTAACAGCAGCGACTACTTGCGGTGAGCGCGGTAGAACTCAATGAGCGCCTGGGTCGAAGCGTCCTGCTCGGCCTTGGCGGCGTCATCGTGGAAGGCAGGGGTGATCTGCTTGGCAAGCTGCTTACCCAGCTCAACGCCCCACTGGTCATAGGAGTCGATGCCCCAGACCGTGCCCTCGACAAACGTGATGTGCTCGTACAGGGCGATGAGCTCGCCGAGCGCGAACGGGGTCAGCGTGTCACCGAAGATCGAGGTCGTCGGACGGTTGCCCTCAAAGCAGCGGGCCGGGACGATCTGCTCGGGCGTGCCCTCGGCGCGTACCTCATCGGCCGTCTTACCAAAGGCGAGCGCCTTGGTCTGGGCCAGGAAGTTGCCCAGGAACAGCTCGTGGACATCCCGGCCGCTGTCGGTTGCGGGGTTAGCAGTGTTGGCGAAGGCGATAAAGTCGGCCGGAACCACCACAGTGCCCTGGTGCAGCAGCTGATAGAAGGCATGCTGGCCGTTGGTGCCGGGCTCACCCCAGAAGATCTCACCGGTATCGGAGGTCACAGCGCTGCCGTCCCAGCGGACGTGCTTGCCGTTGGACTCCATGGTGAGCTGCTGCAGGTAGGCCGGGAAGCGGTGCAGATACTGGCAGTACGGAAGCACGGCGTGGCTCTTGGAGCCGAAGAAGTTGACGTACCAGACGTTGAGCAGGCCCATCAGCGCGACGGCGTTGCTCTCGAGCGGCGTGTTGCAGAAGTACTCGTCGATGGCATGGAAGCCCTCGAGGAACCGTTGGAAGCGCTCGGGGCCGAACACGACGATCAGCGACAGGCCCACGGCGGAGTCGACGGAGTAGCGGCCGCCGACCCAGCTCCAGAAGCCGAAGGCGTTGGCGGGGTCGATACCGAAGGCCTCGACCTTCTCGAGTGCGGTGGAAACGGCGACGAAGTGCTTTGCCACGGCCTCGGCGTTCTGCTCCTCGGAGCCGTCGATGGCACCCTGAGCCTTGAGCTGCTCGAGCATCCAGGTCTTGACCTCGCGAGCGTTGGTGAGGGTCTCGAGCGTGGTGAAGGTCTTGGAGACGATGATCACGAGCGTGGTCTCGGGGTCCAGACCGCGGAGCTTCTCGGCCTGGTCGTTGGGGTCGATGTTGGAGATATAGCGGCAGTCGATACCGGCGTCGGCATAGGGGCGCAGAGCCTCGTAAGCCATGACCGGGCCCAGATCGGAGCCACCGATGCCGATGGACACCAGGTGCTCGATCTTCTTACCAGTTACGCCCTTCCACTCACCGGAGCGCACGCGCTCAGCGAAGGCATACATGCGGTCGAGGACCTCGTGCACGTCGGCGACGACATCCTGGCCGTCAACGATGAGCTGGCCTTTCTCGCTTGCCGGACGGCGAAGTGCGGTGTGCAGAACAGCGCGGTCCTCGGTGGTGTTGATGTGCTCGCCGGAGAACATGGCGTCGCGGCGCTCCTCGAGCTTCACCTCGCGGGCAAGATCGCACAGCAGCTTGACGGTCTCATCGGTCACCAGGTTCTTGGACAGATCGAAGTGCAGGTCGCCGGCGTCAAAGCTCAACTTATTCACGCGGTCGGCGTCAGCAGCGAACCAGGCCTTGAGGTCGATGCCCTCGGCCTCGAGCTTCTCCTGATGGGCCTCGAGCGCCTTCCAAGCGGCGGTCGACGTAGCGTCGATAGGTGCGGCAACAGTTGCCATAAAGTCCTCCTCAGCATACGGGCGCATTCCTCCATGCGCCCGGATAATCAGATGCCCCTATTCTAACGCAGGTCAAGACCGTAATCAGCGAGCGTTGCCAATCGGCCCCCGAACGGCGACCGACCAAAAAAGGGCAGGTTTATTTTGGCAGGTCAAACGCTTTACCTACCATAATTTACCTGCCCCTTCCTGGTGAGCCATTATGCCGCGGCGCATACGCTGCCGAGCAGCTCGCGCAAGGGAGAGCCGATGCCCTCCAACAGCTCGGGTGCGATAATGGCAAAAACGGGAACCTCGCCGGCACCCACAACGGCGGGCACTTTTCCCTCGGAGACGATACATCCGTAGGGAACAAAGCCGTCCTCGCCGGCATCGAGCACGGCCATGCGACGAGCAAGTTCGCGCACAAAGCTCGCCGTATCGGCATCGCCGATCGCCAGGACAAAATCCACGCCCTCATCGGTCGCCAGGGCTACGGCCTCATCGACCAAATCGTCTCCCCCGTCGCCCCCGACCAAGCCGCAACGAAAGAGTATGCGTTCGAGCAGGGTGCGATCGAGCGAGCCCAGCGCCGCCGAAACAAGCTCATCACGCGTGTGCTTGTCGCCTCCCAGCACGACCAGTGCCTTGGTGCCGCCATAGTGGGCAACCAATCGTCCGCACCAGCGAGCCACATCCCCATCCGCAACCAAGCGCGTCGGCATACCAAACCCATAGTTGACCATTGTCCCCACAACCCTTCCGTGCTTTATGGTGGTATCGATCGTTAGGCTCATGCTACGAAGCGAGCTTTTCCGAGCTGTTTCGCGCTCTTTAGGGCTGCGTTAAAATCAGATTCGATCCGACATGGCGTCCAGTTGCGACAATTAGGCGGTCAAAATCCAAGGGCCAAGACGCACGAACAGGATGAGCCAGACAAAAGACAGGCAAAACCCGCCCAGCACATCCGAAACGTAGTGCACGCCCAGATAGACACGGCTGACTCCCACCGCAAGGATGACGCACGCAAGTGCAACCTCGATGGCGGCGCCGAACGGAAGGCCACACACGCCACACCGCACCAACCATATGCCATAGCCATAAAACGCCATGGCCGCCATCGAGTGGCCCGAGGGGAAGCTCAGCCCCGGTGCCTCGACAAGCCGAAATCCCTGTGGACGAGGTCGACGCACAAGTACCTTTAACAGCTGGTCGATTGCGCTGATAGCACCGACATTGAAGGCGGCCCAGACAACATGGGCCCAATTGGGCGCCCACAGCATCGCCGCGGCTAGCACACCGACGACAAACGGCAGCGACGCCAAACTCGAGGCGGCTTTCATCGCGGCCGTCAACACCGGCGACCGAAGCCTCTCGACAAGCAGCAAGTATCCCACCTCATCGATTCTTATAGCCCGTCCTTTGAGGACCTTGATCAGCAGGTAAACAAAGATCGCAAGGCACAGCACGAACAGTATCAAAAGTGCAAGATCACCCATACCTATGGTCATCCATACCCCCTCAGCGTATTTAACACATTAAGGCTACCGACCCACCGTAAGCACTCGGTAAACCGACCAAAAAAACCTGTCCCTTTTTGGTAGGTTTTGACGGTGTCCGGTCGAGCGGGTATTATCGAACAGGTATTCGATAAGAACATGTGTTTGATGAAAGGGCACAGATGGCGCACGAGCAGCACACCTACATCTGTATCGACCTCAAGACGTTTTATGCCAGCGTCGAGTGCGTCGATCGTGGGCTCGATCCGCTCACCACCAACCTGGTCGTTGCCGACGAATCGCGCGGACGCACGACCATCTGTCTCGCTATCACGCAGGCCATGAAGGACCTAGGGATTCACAATCGCTGTCGCCTGTTCGAAATACCCGATGGCATCGACTACATCAAGGCCGTACCGCGCATGCAGCACTACATGGAGGTGTCGGCGCAGATCTACGGTATCTACCTGAAATACGTCAGCCCCCAGGACGTGCACGTCTACTCCATCGATGAGTGCTTTATCGACGTGACGCCCTATCTGGACCTCTATCACACAGATGCGGAAGGGTTCGCCTGCACGCTGCGCAACGAGGTCCTCGCGCGCACCGGCATCACGGCGACGGTCGGCATCGGCCCCAACCTATTCCAGGCCAAGGTTGCACTCGATATTACCGCCAAGCACGTGCCCAGCCGTATCGGCATACTCGACGACGAGACCTTTCGCAAGGAGATCTGGCCCCATCGCCCCATCACCGACATCTGGGGCATCGGCCCCGGCGTGGCGGCCCGTCTCGAGAAATACGGCGTCTACGACCTAATGGGCGTCGCCGCACTCGACGAGAACCTGCTCTACGACGAGCTCGGCGTCAATGCCGAATATCTTATCGACCACGCCTTCGGGCGTGAGCCGACAACCATCGCCGATATCCAAGCTTATCGCCCACAAGCGACCTCGACCACCACGGGGCAGGTGCTCTCGAAGGGCTATGCCTACGAGCAGGCCTACACCGTCTTGCGCGAAATGGTCGATGCCGCCGTGCTGGATTTGATCGACAAGCACGTGGTGTGCAACAGCATCTCGCTCTTTGTGGGCTATGCAAGCGAGCACGCCGACATACGCCGCCTCGATGCCAGCGGTACAGCGCAATATGTGGACGGATGCGGACACCTACGCTCGAGCACGTCGAGCATCGAACCCACCGTAACCGCCGGCCCCGAGCTCGCGCCCCGTGCACCCAAGCCCGTCCAGCGCGATGACGAACGGCGTCGCCTGGTGCGCGAAGCGCAGGCAATCGATGGCATCTTTGTGGGAGAGCATGGCGGCAAACCGCGCGGTGGCTATGCCGCACTCTTTGCGCACTCTAACGCCTCGCGAAAGCTGCCCGAGCGTACCAATTCGTTTAAGAAGATCATGGGCTATTTCGATGAGCTCTGGGCGCAGACTGTCGATCCCAAACGACCGGTCAAGCGCATCAACCTGGGATTTGGCAACCTCATGCCCGAGGAATTTGCCACCATCGATCTGTTCAGCGATATCGAGGCCGATGAGCGCGAGCGCGACCTGGCGCGCGCCGTCCTGGCCGTGAAAGGCAAGTACGGCAAGAACGCGCTCGTCAAGGGATTAAGCTTTACCGCCGGCGCCACCGCGCGCGAACGCAACGAACAAGTTGGAGGACACCGTGCCTAAACCCAAACAACAGCCCGTGCGCCCGCCGACCGCCTTCGAGCGCCTGGCGGACCCCGAGGGCAGACGCCGCGCCGCCGACCCCAACCTCACTGCCAACGGTGCCGTGCGCGCCAACCGCGCCGCACAGTTTATGCCCTTTGCCGCCCTCACGGGATACTACGAACTCGTGCGCAAGCAGGAAATCACCGTCGAGCCAAAACGTGAGCTCACGGAAGAAAAAGCCCTCGTGCTTTCTAAAAAACTCGAGGGTCTCAAACGTGGCGACTTGGTTCGTGTCACCTATTACGATACATACGGCTATCGCAGCCGCACCGGCATTCTCGACGAAGTACTCCCCGCGTTCAAGCTGCTCAAGCTCCGAGACATCGCCATCGACTTCGACGACATCCAAGACATCGAACTGCGCGGACGAGCCTAGCCAAGGAAGCGCATCCAGAGCGACGCTTACAGCGTCATGACGTAGTAGCCCGCGTCTTTCACGGCCGTCTCGAGGACATCACGATCCACCGGCTGCTTAGAGCGCACGCGTGCCGTGTGGTCCGCATACGTCACCGTTGCCCACACGCCGTCCAGCGCATTGAGGGCATTGGCCACGTTCTGAGCGCAGCCGTCACAGCTCATACCGCCGATGAGCAGCTCATCGCTATAGGGATAGTGTGACGCATCGGTATCCACCACAACAACCTTTTTGGCCTTCTTGCCGCTCGCACCATCGCTGCAACAACTCTTCCCGTGTGTCGAAGCGGCAATGCGACGCAGTCCAAAAAACATGCCGACGGCAATGACGGCCAGCACGATGAGATTCGCAGGGCTGAGCAAGTCACTCATGCGTTCCCCTTTCAAGTAGCCCTATCTAGATACCCCCATGGGGTGTCCCCATCTTAACCCAAAATCATGTCTGTTCGGTCAATTAGTTTCCCTCTTCAAACTTTTTTGTTGACCATGGCTTACTTTCGTGTATAAGTTTTCCTAGGCTAACAACTGAGGACCCGAAAGGGGCATCGTGACTCGAACCATTGACATCCCAACATACCAAACGGCTGTCGTGCGCAACTGCTCCCCTACGCTCGCAGGTATCAAGCCGGCTTCGCTCTTTACCTATCCCGGCGTTTACGCCAACCAAAACGGAAAACCCAGCGCCGCCCATATCGAAGAGCGACGCTCTCGCCTGCTCGCCGTCATAGCCCAATGCAACTGCGAGCTCCAGCCACTCGGGATCCATATGAGCGTTTTGGTCTGGCGCCCCTGCGGAGCGCTCATCTATGTGTACCGCCCTGCAGACCTCATGCGATACCTCTCCGACCCCCGCGCCACGACGGCGCTTGCCGCCGAAGGTTACGATGTCCACAACCTGCCCGCATCGCTGGTGCATCTCGCCGCGCGCATCACGCTGGCAAGCAGCAATGCCGCAGAAAGCGCCTATGACGGCAGCGTCTGCGCACTCGCGCGAAATAGGCACTGCGATACGGGGTGCATGTGCGAGTTTCCACACGAAATTGGCTATTTTTTGGGCTATCCCTACGAAGATGTCCATCAGTTTATCGTCCAGCGCGGCGAGAACTACAAGGTCTTTGGGGCCTGGAAGGTCTACGCAAATGTCGAGCAGGCGCTTGCGACGTTTGATGCCTACCGTGCCTGCACGCAATACCTTACCTACATCTATCAACAGGGCTGCACCCTGGGACAACTTGTCCAGGCAACCCGATAGAACATACAAACCGCGGCCGCACGCCGCACAACCGAAAGGAAAACATATGAGCAAGATCGCCGTCGTCTATTGGAGCGGCACGGGCAACACCGAGGCCATGGCAAACTTCGTTGCCGAGGGCGCAACCGGTGCCAGTGCCGAGGCAGAGGTCATCTCCTGTGCCGACTTCTCCGCAGACAAGGCCGCCGGCTATGACGCCATTGCCTTCGGCTGCCCCGCCATGGGTTCCGAGGAGCTTGAGTATGACGAGTTCCAGCCGATGTGGGACGAGGTCAAGGAGACCCTCGGCGATAAGAAGGTCGTCCTCTTTGGCTCCTACTCGTGGGCCGAGGGCGAGTGGATGGACAACTGGAAGGCCGATGCCGACGAGGCGGGCGTCAACGTCGTCGATTCCGTCATTTGCTACGATGCGCCCGACGACGAAGGCGAAGCGGCCTGCAAGGCCCTGGGAGCGGAGCTGGCCTAACGAAGCCGTCAGAAAGTCGCAAGGCAACTGACAGCCGAGTACCGCACAACAACAGTCGCTCATGCCCAAACAAAAACGGGGACCGGATATTCACATCCGGTCCCCGTTTGTTATATCGATAACCTCGACGCGCCGCTACGAGATGTTGCCCAAGAACGCCTTGGTGCGCTCGCTCTTGGGGTGGTCGAAGACCTCGCTCGGCGTACCCTCTTCCACGATAACGCCGCCGTCCATAAAGACGACGCGGTCGGCAACGTCGCGGGCAAAGCCCATCTCGTGCGTCACGACGATCATGGTCATGCCGTCGCGTGCCAGGTCGCGCATGACCCCCAACACGTCGCGGACAAGCTCGGGATCGAGCGCCGACGTGGCCTCGTCAAAAAGCATGACGTGAGGATTCATCGACAGGGCGCGGGCGATGGCCACGCGCTGCTGCTGGCCGCCCGAAAGCTGGCTCGGCATAAAATCGATGCGCTCGGCAAGACCGACCTTGGTCAGCTCCTCGACGGCGATCTTCTCGGCCTCTTCCTTGCTGCGCTTGAGCACCTTCTGCTGCGCGAGCATGACGTTCTTTTTGACTGAGAGGTGCGGGAACAAATTGAACTGCTGGAACACCATACCCAGATGCGTGCGCACCTTGTTAAGGTCGACGCCCTTGGCGCACACGTCCACACCCTCAACGACAATCGAGCCACTCGTGGGATGCTCCAGACGATTGATGCAGCGAAGCATCGTCGACTTGCCCGAGCCCGAAGGACCCAGAACTACGACGACCTCGCCCTTATGCACATCCAGATCGATATCGCGCAGGACCACGTTATCGCCAAAGGCCTTCTGGAGGTTCTTGATGCTGACGACGACCTCGTTCGAGTTATTGGCTTCGCTCATGATAGGACCTCCTTACAGACCGGCGATGTGATCGGCGGGCGTCGCGACGACCTGTCCGGCACTCTTGGTGGGACGCTTCTTTTTGGTTTCGGCCGTACCCAGCAGCCTCGCCTCAAGACCGCTCACCAAGCGCGCAAGCGGCAGGGTGATGACCAGGTAGAACAGGGCGGCAACCACATACGGCGTGATGGAGCCCGTCGTGGCCACGATGGTGCGGGCGTTCATGACGATCTCGACCACGCCCACGGCCGCGAGCAGCGACGTATCCTTGTAAAGCAGGATGAACTCACTAGTCAGCGTAGGCAGGACATTGCGGAACGTCTGCGGAATCATAACGTAGAGCAGCGTCTGGAAGGCATTCATGCCCAGCGAGCGAGCAGCCTCGTTCTGGCCCTTGGGGATCGACTGAATACCGGCGCGGAAGATCTCGCACAGGTAGGCGGACGAGTTCATGGCCATGACGATGACGCCCAGCACATAGTCGTCCACCTTGACGCCGGCAAGCGGCAGGCCAAAGAACGCGATGTAGATCTGCAGGAACGCCGGCGTACCGCGGATGATATTCACATAGATGCCGGCAAGACAACGAAGGATACGCGACTTGGAAATGCGCATGAGCGACAGCGCAAAGCCAAAGGGAATGGCCAACGGAAATGCCACGAGCACGATCGAGAGCGACATAAGGAAGCCCTTAAAGACGATCGGCAGGCTCTGAACCAAAATGACCGGGTTCAGGAACAGGCGCAGGAACATGTTGGAATTCCACGCCTCGACCCACGGCTGCTCCTTAAGATCGGCCAGGAAGTTATCGAATGCCGTCACGCCCTTGATCTCGACGGAAGGAATCTTGGAAATCTTCTTGGTCGAACCGTCGGCGAGCGTATAGGTGCCGCTAAAGGCCTCTTCGCCGCCCTCGACGGGAAACGTCACGCCGTAGACCTCGACACGGAAAAAGCCGCCGGCAGGCGCCGTCTCGCCAAAGTCGATCTTGAGCGTCTGGCCGTCAGCCTTGCACGTGGGCTTCATGGGCGTACGATCCATGAGGTCCTCGCCCGAGAGCATCGTCAATCGCGTGTCATCGGTACCAAACGTCGTGCCGTCGACAAACGTCAGCGAAAGACCGCTCAGTTCCTCGTCGGCATCGGCCTGAACTTCCCAGGTGATGCGCGTCTCGGTACCGCCGACTACAGCGCTACCCGAACCGGTATTGGGTCGGGCGGTAATCTTTGCGGTCTCAAGCGCCTGGGCGGTCGTGGGCGTATATGCCCCCGCACACACCAGCGCGAGCGCCACGGCCATGACGCAGGCTAGCTTTTGGAGCAAGGCGGGCAGTGGAAAACGCTGCTCCGCGGCCCCTTTGTTCAGTCGAGACAAGGTGGCTCCTATCGTAGAAGTTGCCGGCAAAACGAGACGGAAATGCTCTCCGTCAAGAGAAGCGCAAAGGCCCTCTCCGCCAAAACGGAAAGGGCCTGCGCACAATCAAGTAGCTATTTTACTTGATGTTGTACTTAGCCATGAGGGCGTCGACGGTACCGTCGTCGGTCAGGTCCTTGATGGCCTGGTTGATGTCGTCCTTGAGCTTGGTGTTGCCCTGGTTGATGGCGATGGCGTACTCCTCGCCGGTGCTGATCTGCTTGATGGTCTGGCAGGTGTTGAACTGCTCGGCGGTCAGCTGGCTGGCAACGGAGCGGTTGGTGACTACGGCGTCGCCCTTATCGGACTGCAGGGCACTGAAGCACTCGGTAGCGTCCTTGTAGGGGACGATCTTGGCCTTGGGGAAGTTCTCCTGAGCAAAGGCCTCGGCGGTCGAACCGGACTGGACGATGATGGTAGCGTCGGCGCTGTTGAGCTTCTCGCTGTAGTTGTCGGCCGTGATGTCGGTGTTATCGACCTTGGTCACGATGGCCTGATCGTCCATGTAGTAGGAGTCGGAGAAAGTGACTTCCTTCTCACGCTCGGGCGTGTCGGTAATAGCCGCGATGGAAACGTCGTACTTGGCGCCCGAAGCAACGCCCGGAACCAGCGTGTCAAAGTCATTGTTGACGTACTCGACATCCAGGCCCAGCTTGTCGCCAATAGCCTTGATGAGCTCAAGGTCAAAGCCCTGATAATCGCCGTTGTCATCCTTGTACTCAAACGGAGCGTACTCGGCAGAGGTGCCGACGGTCAGCGTACCGTCCTTGACGAGCGCGTACTCCTTGGAGCCGTCGACCTTCTCGACCTTAGCGTCGTCAGAGCTGCTGGAACCGGCATCAGAACCAGAGGTGGCGTTGGACGAGCCGCAGCCCGTCAGTGCGAGGGCGAGCGCCATGGCGCCCGTGGCGGCAAATGCGCCAAGCTTCTTGAGCTTCATAATCAGTCTCCTTCCGGTGACCCCGTTTGATTCAGAGGTCTGCAAAAACTGTTGGATATTATGCACCCGTAAGTGCGAATCTGCAATTAGAAAACTGATTGAAACAAACCCATAACGTGAATGGAACACTCCACTTTGTGACAGTCATTACTGCTGCAACGACCTTAACAGTTTGATTTCAGCTGCATAACCTGCAAGTTCGTTCGGTGTCTCCAAAATGAATGGCAATACGCGCAAGCGGCTATTCGATACAATATTCTGCATAACCTGCATACCGCCGCCAAACTCTTCACTACCCAGATAACCCTTACCGATGCACTCGTGGCGGTCCTTATGGGCGCCGCAGGGGTTCTTGGAGTCATTGATATGCACGGCGCGCAGGCGCTCGATACCCACCACACGATCGAATTCGTCGAGCACACCATCAAGATCGTGGACGATGTCATAACCGGCGTCATTCACATGGCAGGTGTCCAGGCAAACGCCCAACTTGGCCGACAGCTCTGGACGCCTGGCAGCAGCACCCTCGATAATGCGCGCCAGCTCTTCAAAGCTACGGCCCACCTCGGTACCCTTTCCCGCCATGGTCTCGAGCAGCACCGTCGTCTGCTGCCCCTCAAACATCACCTGACACAAGGTGTCGACGATCATCTGAATGCCAGCATCAGTCCCCTGCCCCACATGTGCGCCGGGGTGGAAGTTGTAGTAGTTGCCGGGCAGCGCTTCCATGCGCCGCAGGTCCTCCGCCATGGCCTCCAGGGCAAACTCGCGCGCCCGCTCTTTGGCCGAGCAGGGGTTATAGGTATACGGGGCATGAGCCACGAGCGGGCCAAAGTCATTTTGCTCCATAAGCTCGCGCAGGGCCGCCACGTCATCCATGTCAAGATCTTTCGCCTTGCCGCCGCGCGGGTTGCGCGTAAAGAATGCAAAGGTATTGGCGCCAATGGATAGCGCCGTCTCTCCCATTGCTCGATAGCCCTTCGTCGTCGAAAGATGGCACCCAATCGTCAGCATCTCCAGCTCCCCCTCATCAGTTGCGGTGAAATAGTTCCTGTTTGGCCCCTATTCTGCCGCAAACAGGAACTATTCCACCGCAACTTATAAAAGGGGCATCAGAGATGCAGGCCACCAAGCACTACGGCTACGGGCGCCGGCGTCATGATCCCCTATGCGTCAGCGCCAAGTCCTAGGGGGCTAGACGGATTGCATCGATTATGCGCGCGCAGCGCTGTGTGGCGGCAAGGGGCATGACGGGACTCTCGAGTTTCCCCGCCCGGATGAGCTGGGTCGCATGCTGGATTTCGCCGTAGAAATCATCGACCTCAAACGGAGCATTTATTTCGAGCGTTCGCCCGTCGGAATACTTCACATGGGCGAGCTCGGGGCGATGGAGACGGTCGATTTCCAACGAGCCCCGCTCGCAGGCAATCGTTAAGCGGCTTTCATATGCTGCTTTGCCGTCGCACACCATATGAATGGGTATACCGCCGACACTCATATGGATCTCGTCGGCCCAATCGACGCGGCCGCCCGATCCGTCACGCCAGCGAACTTCACGAGACGAAACATCGCACGCACCCGCAAGTAGATCCTCAAACCACCCGACCGCATAGCAGCCCATGTCATATAGACAGCCACCCTGCAACGGGTCGAGCAGATAACTCGAAGGGGGCTCACCATAATCGAGTTTTTGCACGCTTTCAATCGAGACGATACGGCCGAGCTCGCCCGACGCAAGCAAGTCCTTCACGCGAGTGCGCATCGGGCAAAACCGATTTTTCATCGCCTCCATAAACAGCACGCCGCACTCACGGGAAACCGAGGCGATCACATAGGCCTCTTCTTCATTCAAAACGGCCGGCTTTTCGCACAGCACGGCCTTTCCGGCGCGCAGCGCGCGACAGGCCCAACGCGCATGCATGCCATGCGGAAGAGCCAAGTAGATTACGTCGACATCGGGGTCGGCAATCAACGCATCATAAGCCGCATCGCCGCTATCGTCAGCCGTGGCATAACTGTGCGCGGCATCAATCGAAAACGCCCTGCAAAACTCCTCAACATGCGAAGGAGTGCGACCGGCGGCAGCCACAAGCCGTGCCCCGTCCACCTCCTTGAGCGACGATGCGAATCGATGCGAAATGCGCCCAGCGCCCAAAACGCCCCAACGAACCTCACGCAAATCATCACATGAATCCCGATGGCCCACGACAGCCCCCTTCAGTTGCGGTGGAATAGTTCCTGTTTGGCCCCTATTCTGCCGCAAACAGGAACTATTCCACCGCAAGTTATAAAAGGGGCATCAGGAGCGCGTTTTGCAAAAGGCTTTAAGTGCGGCCGTTACGGGGCCAGGCTGGAAACGTCGGCGCACATCGTCGAGACGCTCGGGAATATCGATGTGCTGCGGGCAGTGACGCGCGCATTTGCCGCACTTGACGCAGTTGCTCACCAGCTTGGGCTCGTTCGTCCGCACCGCGCTCGCCGTAAAGTATTGAGACAGCCCCGTAAACCAACTATGCGCATAGCTCGCGTTGTAGGCGCCAAAGCAGCCGGGAATATTGATACCCTTGGGGCACGGCATGCAGTAGCCGCACCCCGTACAGGGCACGCGATTCGATTTCTCAAACTCTCCCAGCACACGTGCGATGGTATCGAGCTGCTCTGTCGTCATCGAATCCGGCAGTGCACGATCAGCCAGCGCCGCGTTCTCATCCACCTGCGCGGTATCGGTCATGCCCGAAAGCAGCATCGTGACTTGAGGATGGTTCCACACCCACGAAAGGCCCCAAGCAGCCGGCGTCTTCAGATACGGATCGCGTACGTCATCGAACACGGCGCGGGCCCGCGGAGGTAGTTTGCCCGCCAGGCGTCCACCCAAAAGCGGCTCCATCACAAACACCGCGAGCCCGCGCTCGGCGGCTGCCATGAGTCCCGCCGTTCCCGCTTGGTAGTGCTCTCCAGCGTAGTTATACTGGATCTGGCAAAAGTCCCAGTCATACGCGTCAAGCATCGTGAAGAAGTCCGCCGCACTGCCGTGGTACGAAAAACCTATCTGGCGAATACGCCCCGCAGCCTTTTGGCGCGCAATCCAATCCTCGATACCCAGCGCCACCACGCGTTCCCACTGGGCGGGCGAGGTGATGTTGTGCATGAGGTAGTAGTCGATATGGTCAGTCCGCAGGCGGCGCAGCTGCTCATCAAAGAAACGGTCGAAATCCTCCGCGCACTTGCACGAGGCGTGCGGCAGCTTGGTCGCGAGCAAAACCTGGTCGCGCAGGCCCAAGCGTTCAAGCGAAGCGCCCACGCATGCCTCGTTGCCGGGATAAAGGTACGCCGTGTCCAGGTAATTTATCCCCTGCTCCACGGCGCGGGAAATGATAGCATCAGCTGTCTTCGCATCGGGGCGTCCCGGCGCGCCGGAAAACCTCATGCACCCCAGCCCCAACGCCGAGATACGGTTACCGCCTTTGGGGTCAACGCGATACTGCACGGCCCCTCCTCTCCCATCGAAGCCCTGACAAGGCGAAACAAACCCGTCACGCCACCGAAACACATCAGAATCGCAATCGAGAACGTATCGTAACGTAGCAGAAATCGAGCCGTCACGACACCGCTTTAACATCAGCAAAAAGCCCGATGAAAGGAGGCGAGCGTGACCACGCGCGAGGACGCCTACCCCTACCCCGGTGAACAATACATCCTCTCGGTCGACCGTTATCAGATCGAGGTCATGGACCATCTGGACGAGCTTCCCGCCACAGGCGCTGTCATCTTCTGCACCTTCCCCAAGGTGCGCGATGGCGTTGGATATCCCGCACGCGTTTTCGCGGTCTGCCCTGCGGCATAAGCGCACAGCGCAACAGTTTCTTTTTCTTAACAGCAGCCCCGCGCGCTCACCAAACGTCCCGGCGACATACAATCCATCAGGCGCCCCTTACGCGGGCGCCTTATATATGGGGAGATGATTCACGTGCAGATCAACAAGGTCGCCTTTATCGGCAAGGGCGGCGTCGGCCTGCTCTACGGGAGCATGATTGCCAAGGCCCTCGGCAATGACGCCGTCGAATACGTTATGGATGACGCCCGTTTTGAGCGTCACGCGGGCGACGCGCTCACCGTCAACGGCAAGCCCTGTGCGCTAAAATCCGTCCGCGTCAGCGAGGCAACGCCCGCCGATCTGGTCATTCTTACGGTCAAGACGACGGGACTCAACCAAGCGCTCAAGACTATGGAGCGCGTCGTGGGACCCAACACGCTCATCGCCTCGCTGTGCAACGGCATTACGAGCGAGCAAAAGACTGCCGAGCGCTTTGGCTGGAAGCACACCGTCCTGGGTATCTGCCAGGGCATGGACGCCGTATTCCTCGACGGCGCGCTCACCTTTACCAATGCGGGCGAGATTCGCTTTGGCGCGGCAGCGGGCACCGAGCCTGCAACCGTTACCGCCATCGACGAGCTCTACACGCGCTGCGGCATCGCCCATACCGTCGAGAGCGACATTGCGCACCGCATGTGGGCCAAACTCATGCTCAACGATGGCATCAACCAGACGTGCATGGCCTACGGCGGGACCTACGGAAGCGCCACGGAGCCGGGCTCCGAGCAGCGTCGCTGTTTTGTTTCCGCCATGCGCGAAACGCTTGCGGTCGCCAACGCCGAGGGCATTGAGCTGACCGAGGCAGACCTGACGCAGATGGTGCATCTCATCGAGGGAATCGACCCCGCCGGTATGCCCTCGATGGCTCAAGACCGCGTCGCAAGGCGCAAAACCGAGGTTGATGAGTTCGCGGGCACCATCTGCCGCCTCGCAGCCAAACACAATATCCAGGCGCCGCAAAACGAGTGGCTCTATCAGCGCATCCGCGATATCGAGAAAAGCTGGTAGCGCCAACGTGCCGCATTCAACAGCCTTAACAGCAAAGCCGCCGCAAGGGAACCTTTCCCCTGCGGCGGCTTTTATCTTCGTCTATGACCGGCAGCCAATCTCACAACAGTTAGCGTTGCGGCTCCGGCACCTCGTCCTCGTCATCGCGGCAAAGAACCACGCCCGCGCTTCCCAGCAGTGCGGTTGCGATCAGCGCGCCAACCACGATGGGAGTAGCCCCGCATGACCCCTGCATGCCCGCAATGAGCGCGGCCGTAGGACCAAGGCAACCAAGCACCAATGCGACGGCGGCAACGGCAATATCTCGAGCATTCACAAGACCACTTCCTCCACGAGAAAGACCTTATTTCTCATGAACTAGTGTGCCCCGCGCCCATATGCGCGGCGTACTGCCACGGTAAGCGCTCTGTTAGCTCAAGCATACACAAAAAACGGGCGCCCTTACATTGCCCAAAGGCTCGGTGAAGACGCCCGTCCATCATGTGCAATCGATGCCGGCAGATTACCAACCGGCGTAGCAATCGGTAGTTCCGGCTGCGTAACACGAACTCGACCTGGCTAATGCGGCCCGCCGTACACAGTCAAGCCCCATCGCAGAGAGTCAGTTGCCACATTCAGGGTCAACGTAAATCTGCATGTTCGTTGTTCGCGCCCCAAATCCAAAAAACAGTAATCTATATAAAGCTAAGGAATCCAAGGGAAGCCGCGCAGGGTGACGGCTACGGCTTTCTTGTTTTTTCCTTCTGATTCTTTGGGGGAGTTTGCCCATCGTTCGATAACTGCTTCAAGCTCCTCGCCAAGTCTAAATAGCTCGTCAGAATTCAGATGAAGGACGGTGTCGAAGCCAAGCTCAGCCCCGTGCCAGCAATCATCATAGTCATCAAACTTGTCGAGATATCGTGAATAGGCGGCAAAATAAGACTGGCTCGAGGCCCTTCGAACAGCAAGCAGATCGGTAACTTCCGCTCCATCATCAAATTCTTCAAGCGGACCTAAAGGCAGGGGGGTAATGGTCCACCAGCTTTGACGTTTATCGCCTTTGCCTTCGCACTTCGTTATAAGCCCCGCGGCGCTCAACCTCTTAAGGTGATAACTCACGCTTCCCGGAGCAAGCCCAATCTTATCGCTAATCATTCCAACATTACATGGGCCAATATTGCGCAATACTGCAAGGATTCTCATTCGCTCAGAGTTTGCATAAACCCTCAAAGTGGAAGAATCAGTCGCCCTGTTGATACGATCCACCATTTCTACCTCCAATCATCATTCTCCCATAGAAAAAGAAAAGATTTGTTGTAGATTTCTACAACAGTCGTTGTACAATTCTATTTCGAAAGGAGTCTCGCACATGCACATCAATTCACTAAGCGAGTACAACGAGCTCGCCAAGGCATACGACATATTTAAACGGGACGATAATTATCCCGCCTTCTTCTCCCTCCTAAAAAGGGAGTTTATCGATGTCTGCAAGCTGGGCAGGGATGTACATTCACTCGAAGTTGGCTGCGGTACGGGGACGTTCACACATCTCTTCAATGAAGCCGGATTTAACATTGATGGAGTCGACCTTTCTCCAAACATGATTTCTGTAGCACAAAATAAATACCCGGATTTGCGCTTTGCCGTAGCAGATATTTCGAAAGACCCTCTCAATACTAGCGAATACGGTTTATGCGTAGCTCTCGATGATGTTTTGAACTGCTTGCCCGACGAGATTTCTCTAAGGTCTGCAATTATCAATATCGCATCAAGCCTTACTGCGGGCGGTTACTTTCTCTTTGATCTAGTTTCACTTAGCTCTTTCAAAAATTACATGGGCTCAGTCGATTTTCGCAAATATGAAGACGCTTGCGTTCTTTCCTATCCCCTATCCTCGTTATATAACACAGGTCGAGACCCCTTCGTCTTAGGCTTCTCAATCCTGACCTTTGACGGTCGTGCGGCCACCTGGAACAAAAATGACTACACAGCAACCGAGCGCTTCTACCCAAAGGAAGACGTTGAGGCGATTCTTCTCAAAGCGGGGCTATCCATCGCCGCAAAGCGCGATCTCGTTCAGGGCGAACTTGTCGCCCCGGATTCAACAAGCGCTTCTTGCATACAGAAACACCTTTACTTGTGTAGAAAGGAAGCAACAAATGACGATCGAAGAGCAGGCCAAAAAGCTTGATGCGTCTGAAATTATCAAGAACATCTAGCGCAATGGGGCGGCATGCCGAAACGGCATGCCGCCCCATAATCGAAAGGGGAAAAGATGGAGAATATCAGACTAAAATCTGGCGTAGATTTCTTTATTTCTGCTCATTCAAAATCACTGATAATTAGCCCCACATTCGGAACATCCACATTTCAGATAAATGAGCCTTATGATTTAGCGTGGCAAATGCTGAAAACGCTTTCAGAACCAATATCAGTAGCGAATCTAAAGAAACAATTCAGATCTGATGATCCAAATTCATTCGACGTATTCCTTAGCTTTCTTGTAGAGAAAGGGCTAATCACCAGCCAAAGTAACGACTCACAGCTGAATAATCACGACGCGATTAAATACAAACGGCAAATGGCCTATTTCGAGCAATCTGAGACCTTTTCAGAAGAATCCTCTAGATGTCAAAAAGGGTTAGCCACAAAAAGCATTGCAATCATAGGTTGTGGGGGCGCTGGAGCGCCGATAGCGGAGCTGTTGGCGGCTTCAGGTATTGGGACAATTGAATTAATAGACGGCGACACAGTCGAATTAAGCAACCTTGGACGACAGATAGCCTATGACGAACAAGATGTAGGGCAACCAAAGACCACATGCCTTTCAAAAAGGCTCAAGCGCATCAATCCCGATATAGCAGTCAAAACGACCGAGCGCTTCGTTACAGAAGAAAATATATGCGGGGTCCTATCCGAAAATGACTTCACGGTAGTCGCTGCAGATTGGCCAATGCCCGATTTACTCTATTGGGTTGATAAAGTTTCCTTCAAAAATCAAACATGCTATGCCTGCATCAGCAACTCTCTTCCGACAATACGTGTCGGGCCCATTTTCGACCCAAGCAAATCTCTTTGCTATCAAAAATACGAAAATGCGTTAGAACAGAAATGGCCAGAGGTTAAAGAATACGAAAGAGTTGCGAATTCATTCGAATACAACAAATCGGCAACGCCCTGGGCCTGCTATTCCGCAGCATCAATTCTTGTTGGCCAGATTATCCAGAAACTACTAACGGGACATTCCACTTTAGATGGAAAGACATTCCTGCTGAATCTTGAAACTTTAGTTGCCCGCAAGGGAATTGAAATATGAAATCGAGCTATTCCACCTTTCTATCATCCGTTGCGATAGGCCAAATCTGTGATGCTCTTTTACTAACCTACTTGTCTATTTGGGCACTGGCGCTTTCAAATGACGCTTTAGCCCCATCACTCGTTCTCTCGGTTTCATCGATTGCCCGCTCACTTCTATTCCTCCCTGCGGGGAGAATATGCGACAACCATCCCCCTAAAATAATATTTACAACGATTTCGCTAATTCGACTTCTTGCGTTTTTTGGTTATTTCGCAGTAACCGTATTATTTCAACAGAACTTAATAAGTATCCTAATAGCCTCGGCAGTTTTAGGAGGTATAGAGGCTCATTATGCGACTTCATCCCAAGCTGTGGTCATTCAATCCTCCGCCCACCAAGGCATTGCAAACCTTCAAAGGCGCTATTTAACGGCCCAAAAAGCCGCTGCCGTAGGCTCCGCCCTTCTTCTTGGATTGCTTTCAGGGTCAACGGCCAAGCATGTTATGGCCTTACTATCGGCCCTCGCGCTGTTGTCCACTAGCCTCCTCTGGATTAGCCCGATTCTCAAGTTAAGCCCCGAAACGTCTCAGAAAAAGGTCGAATCGGAACCAAAAACTATAGTCGAAACCGTTAAAGCGGTCATGAGCAGCAGAAGCGCCCGTTTGATGTTGCTGTTTATTCTAATTGCCGAAACAGCGACGTCATCTATTCAAGGGCCGGGCTACATATCCTTGTGCGCACAGAATAAGTGGGGGGATGCAATACTGAGCAACCTGCTTCTTGCTTTTTCAATCGGAACAACAGCTGGATCGGCAGCAACGCGTTTATATAAAAAAGGCCCATTGACGTTACGGATACCGTTGCTAGTTCTTGTAATATCTTTTTGCGCGATAGCGTTCTTTTCATTATGGCAAATAGCGATCATCTTATCGTTGCTTTCAGGCATTTGTTGCGGATTGATCTCAACGCAACTTATAACTGAATACCTGAGAAACACGAAAGAACTAAATCGGCCGGGCACGATAACCTCAGTTCTCAACCTCGCCGCTTTCGGTGCCGTTTCCATAGGAGCTTTACTGTTTGGATTTATTGCCAACATAGCAGGCCTGGGAATCGCCTTTGGATTTTTCAGCGCATCTTTACTTTTGGTAGCGTTGCTCATGTGAGCAGCGAAAGAACGGAAACGCAATTGGCTCGAATCGTAATCTTTCGAAGACCCCTTCAAGCATAACTATGACAAAAGCATCAGACATATTTCGGACAGGTCGGAAGCAGATCGCTACGTCTCAGCAGCGCCCTCTTCATTGCCACGGCAGGAATGAAGCCCGACGCCAGAGAGGATGACAATCGCAAAGGCCACAAAGCCAGCGACCATCGCCGTCGCGGCGAAGCTCAGACGCACCTGCGCCTCGACAACCAAGACCACCGCCGACTCCAGACCGCCCACCAAAAAGGGGAATGCCGCAATCAAGACATCCTTCATCTTCACGAACGCATCTGCATCCATACCGGGCTCCTTGCCCGCGGGTACGGACGTGAGATGTTTGACGCCTGCGTCGCAAACGCCAGCACTCCGTTAACTCAAGCACGCACAAAAACGGACGCCCTTACGTTGCCCGAAAGCTCGGCAAAGGCGCCCGTCTGTCATGTCCTATTGGCTTATGACAGATTACCAACCGGTATAGTAGTCGGTGGTTCCGGCAGCGCAGCCGGAGTCATAGACCTTGCACTCGCCCTTGGATCCGGTAAACGTGGAGCCCTGAGCCTTATCGCCCGCGGCCACGACGTAGTAACCATCGGAATCGCGCCAAAAGCCCTCGGAATCCTGGGTCCACTCGCCCGTGCGGTGGTGATACAACACGTTGCTGCTGTAATAAGTCTCGCGGCGGCCGTTATAGTTATTGACGCCGCTCGAGCGCGTCAGGCCCGAGCCGTTCGCGTAATACGCAGCAGACGCGTAAGACGAGCCGGAGCCGGCGTTGTAATACGAAGCCTGAACGGCCTCAGCGGCCTCGGCTTCGGCTGTGGCAGCCTCGAGCGCCTCGCGCTTGGCATCCTCGAGCGTAGAGCGAAGCTCGTCGAGCTCGGTCGACTTGGCGTCGACCTCCCCCATCGTCAACAGGCTACTCGCGCCGTCGATGCAGCCCTGCAACACAGCGCGCTCGTCATCGGTAGCATAGTCGCCATACATATTCATAATGATCTGAGCGCGCATCTCCAGGGAATCGCGCTTCGCCCCCATCGAGGCGTTCCACTCCTGCATAGAGCCATAACCGTCACCGCGGTAGTCGACGGGCTGCACCAGCGTCGCCTCGGACGGCGTAGATCCGACCGTATCGGATAGTGTTGCCGCGTGGGCATCAGTTGCGCCGACGCCCGCCAAAAGTGCCACGGTCAGAGCGGCGGAAAGGGCGGCGGCTTTCGGTTTTCGTGAATCGATCCTCATGTAGCTGGAAACCTCCGTAGTGTGTTTTTGCTGCGTTTGAGCGGCGTGTGATTCGATCGCGCTGCATAGTACCCCGAGCAAATCGAGACCTGCGGTTTTACTCAAAAGGCGCACGTCAATTGCGTAAAACTCACATCCTCTTAACAGGAGTTTTCCACAACTCGAATGCATAAAGCGTGCCAAAAACCCTGTTTTTGCACCCTCTCTATGCAAAAAGGCACCTGTGCAACCATTGTTCGCACAGGCGCCTTGAGCAGGCATTTTATGCAGCTATACCTATCGAGTCGCAAGGGGTCCTTGCACAAGTCGCCTTACTCGTCCAGCGCGGCGAAGGCCTGCTTCAGATCCCAAATGATATCCTCGGCGTTCTCGGTACCGATGGAAAGACGGATCGTGGAGGGCGTGATGTTCTGCTCGGCGAGCTCCTCGGCAGAGAGCTGGGAGTGCGTGGTGGTAGCCGGGTGCACGACGAGCGACTTGACGTCGGCCACGTTGGCGAGCAGCGAGAACACCTGCAGATGATCGATGAACTTCCAAGCTGCCTCCTGGCCACCCTTAATCTCGAAGGTAAAAATCGAGGCACCGCCACGGGGGAAGTACTTCTGATAGAGCTCGTGATCGGGGTGCTCAGGCAGGCTCGGGTGGTTCACCTTGGCGACGTGGCTGTCACCAGCCAGGAACTCAACGACCTTCTTGGTGTTCTCGACATGACGGTCAACGCGCAGCGACAGGGTCTCGGTGCCCTGGAGCAGGACCCAGGCGTTGAACGGGCTGATGCAGGCGCCCTCGTCACGCAGCAGGATAGCGCGGACATAGGTTGCGAAGGCGGCGGGACCGGCAGCCTCGGCAAACGAAATACCGTGGTAGGAGGGGTTGGGCTCAGCGATCTGGGCGTACTTTCCGCTCGCCTTCCAATCGAAGTTACCGCCGTCGACGATCACACCGCCCAGCGAGGTGCCGTGGCCGCCGATGAACTTGGTTGCGGAGTGGACGACGATGTTGGCACCATGCTCCAGCGGACGGAACAGATACGGGGTGCCGAAGGTGTTATCGACGACAACCGGCAGACCGTGCTTCTTGGCGATCTCGGAGATGGCGTCGATGTTGGGGATGTCGGAGTTGGGGTTGCCGAGTGTCTCGAGATAGATGACCGTGGTGTTGTCCCTGATGGCACCCTCAACCTCTTCAAGGTTATGGGCATCGACAAACGTGGTCTCGACGCCAAACTGGGAGAGCGTATGCTCCAGCAGGTTGTAGGAGCCACCGTAGATGGTCTTCTGAGCCACCACGTGGTCACCGGCCTGGGCAAGAGCCTGCAGGGTATAGGTGATGGCAGCAGCACCGGAGGCGACGGCAAGACCTGCCACGCCACCCTCGAGGGCGGCAATACGGCCCTCGAAGACGCCCTGGGTGGAGTTGGTCAGACGGCCGTAGATGTTACCGGCGTCGGCAAGACCAAAGCGGTCGGCGGCGTGCTGGGAGTTGCGGAACACATAGCTCGTGGTCTGGTAGATAGGCACGGCGCGGGAGTCGGATGCAGGATCGGCGCTCTCCTGGCCAACGTGCAGCTGCAGGGTATCGAAACCAAAGGTGTGCTCGGGGTTGTTGATAAACTGGCTCATGATGATCTCCTTGATCGAACAAAAGTAAATAAAAAGAGAGAAGTAAGTCGCTGTCTCCTGATCACGCCAACGGGCGCAAACAGGAGCCCGGCATTCGTCTTGGTAAGCAATTCATATGCGGGCCTCCTTTCGCATCCCGGTTCCGTGGTTGGCTTAATTACCTACCGCCTTTGTGTGTTTTGAATAGTACGAGCATTGTTCCCCTCGGTCAATCACTTAAAAGCGCTAACCTGTTATCGGTTTTTTAGATAGCTATCGAAAGGACGGGCGCCGATGACCCTCCAGCAGCTTCGTTTTCTGATCGCCGTGGCAGAGTCCGGCTCAATCAACGCCGCAGCTCAGCGCCTCTATACCGCACAGTCCAATATCTCCAACGCCGTCAAAAGCCTGGAACAGGAACTTCATATCGAAATCTTTACGCGCTCTAGCCGCGGTGTTGCACTCACCAACGACGGCACCGAGCTTTTGGGCTATGCGCGCCAGGTCGTAGAGCAGGCCGACATGCTCGAGGCCCGCTACGAGGACGGCGGCACCCCGCAAGCCCGCCTCGCCATTTCCGCCCAGCACTACGCCTTTTCGGTCGAGGCCTTTGTCAACGTGGTCGAGCGCTGCCGCGACAGCAAGTTCGAGTTCATCATGCGCGAGACCACCACATCGCAGATCATCGATGACGTCCGTGCGTTTCGCAGCGATATCGGCATTCTGTATCTGGACGACTTTAACGTCCGCGTTCTGCAGAAGGCTTTTGCCGATGCCCGCGCAAGCTTCCATCCCCTATTCGACGCGACGGTCCACGTGTTCGTCAGCGAACGTCACCCGCTCGCACGCCGCCCTCAGCTGTCCCTTGCCGACCTCACGCCCTATACGCGCTACAGCTTTGAGCAGGGAACCTCAAACTCCTTCTATTACGCCGAGGAACCTTTTAGCTATATCCCTTGCGACCGCAACATACGAATCTCGGACCGCGGAACACTTACTAACTTACTTATCACGTCGAACGGTTACACCCTGTCGACCGGCGTCCTCTCCAATGAAATGCAATGGGGTATGGCATCGATCCCGTTAGCAGACGCCTCAACGATGCACGTAGGCTATATCATGCACGACGAGCGCAAGCCCTCTCCCCTCTTGCAGCAATACCTCGATGAGCTCAACCGCATCATCCATGCCAACTAACTGTCGGAAGACGGGGTAGAAATCATAGATTGCTAGCCCCCGGCGGGCATGGCGCTACAATGGTCACTCGCACGAAACATACCCAACGAAAGGAACCATGTGAAGGTCATCATCTATACCGACGGCTCGGCCCGATCAAATCCGGGACGCGGCGGCTACGGCGCCGTGCTCAAATACACCAACCCCGCCGGCAAGACCTTCACCTCCGAGCTTTCGCGCGGCTACGCCAAGACCACCAACAACCGCATGGAGCTCATGGCCGTTATCGTGGCGCTCGAGGCACTCAACCGCCCCTGCGACGTCGAAGTCCATTCCGATTCGCAGTACGTCGTCAACGCCTTCAACAAGCACTGGATTGACGGATGGAAAAAACGCGGCTGGAAGACTGCCAACAAGCAACCCGTCAAGAACCGCGATCTGTGGGAGCGCCTGCTCACCGCAAAGAGCAAGCACAAAGTGGAGTTCATCTGGGTTAAGGGCCACGCCGGTCATGAGCTCAACGAGCGCTGCGACGAGCTTGCCACCACGGCGGCCGACGGCAGCAACCTCGATATCGACGCCGGCTTTAACGAGAGCGACCTGTAATAGCGTTTTCGCGCAGCTTTATATCCCCACGCGCTACACTCATCCTGTAGACCAAACAACGCAAGGGGGACGTATGCTGCGCATCGCGACCATCGGCACATCCATGATCACCGACGACTTTATCCAAGTCGTCAACGCCAACGACCAAGCCGCGTTTGTGGGCACGCTTTCACGCGATGCCAATCGCGGTGCTGCCTTTACCGCCAAGCGCGGTGGCGAGCGAAACTTTACCTCACTCGATGAGCTTGCGGCAGCCGCCGACGTCGATGCCGTCTATATCGGCAGCCCTAACGCACTTCACTACGAGCAGGCCCTTGCCTGCATCGCCGGTGGCAAGCACGTCATCGTCGAGAAGCCCTTCTGCGCCACCGAAGCGCAGGCGCTCGAGGTCTTCCGCGCTGCCGAGGCAGCAGGTGTCGTGGCCCTCGAGGCCATGCGCCCCCTCCACGATCCCGCCTTCCACGCCATCGAGGACGCCCTGGGCGAGATCGCCCCCATCCGCCGCGCCTCATTGCGCTTTGGCAAATATTCCTCGCGCTACAACGAGATTCTCGCGGGACGCGCCACCAATATCTTCGACTGCAATATGGCATCGGGTTCCCTCATGGACATTGGCGTCTACACCGTCGAGCCCATGGTCGAGATTTTCGGCATGCCCTCCGGCCTTACGAGCATGGCTACTCTGCTCGACCCCACCACGCGACAGCTCACGCACGGCCCCATCGATGGCTGCGGTTCCATCCTCGCCAGCTACGGCGGTGGCCGTATCTCCGTCGAGCTCGCGCACTCCAAAATTACGAATGACCTACTGCCCTCGCAGATCGAAGGCGAGCGTGGCACTATCCAGATCGACCATCTGTCCACGCCCCGCAACGTCCGCATCGACTATCGCGGCGACGTCGTACGCGGCTCGGCGACCGAGGCGCCGCGCGAACAGGGCGATAACGGCCGCGTGCTCGACCTGCCCAAATCGAGCAACACCATGGAATACGAACTCGCAGACTTCATCACCGCCATCGGCGGCATCGATAACGTCAAGGAAGAGATTTGGGAGACCCCGGCGGGACGCCACGAGCTTGGCCACTACCGCGATGTCACGCTCGTCTCACTGCGCATCATGGATGCCGTGCGCCAGCAGGCCGGCATAACCTTCCCGGCCGACGCAGGCAAGCAGGCATAGCGATGGGCTTCTTCGATACGTTCTTCTCCAGCGTCACCAGCGGCAGTCGAGAGCCTCAAAAACCATCGAACGTCGAGCTCGAGCTGCGCCGCAGGCTTACTGTGCTCGCAAGCGACGAGGCCACTCAAGACGCTCCCCTGCGCTATTTCCTGCGCTGGGAGGGGCAAGTCCAGGGCGTCGGTTTTCGCTTTACCAACACCAACCTCGCGCAGACACGCGCACTCACCGGCTGGGTGCGTAACATGGAAGACGGCTCAGTCGAGATGGAGATACAGGGGGCTCCGGCAAACATCCTATCTCATCTCGAGGCGCTTCATGCCTCCTACGAGCGCATGGGAACGCGTTTTCGCCTCGTAGACGCCCAGACCCGAGCCCCACTTGCCAATGAAGACGGTTTCATTCCTCGTTATTAGTATTGTGTGCTAAATACGGTATCATTTACCTACGACCGTTGATAGAAAAGAGGCGAGGCGCATGGCGGTGCAAAGAAGGAATACCAGGCAGCGAAAGCTGGTTCTTGACGCCGTGCGCCAAAGCTATAACCATCCCACCGCCGACGAAATCTACAACGCCGTACGCGAACAGGATGACAAGATCAGCCGCGGTACGGTCTACCGCAATCTCAATCTCTTGGCCGACGCCGGCGAGATCCTCTCCATCAAGACGCCGGGCGGCAGCCGCTTCGATCGCACCATCGAGCCGCACGCACATATCATCTGCACCTCGTGCAGCCGCGTCATCGACGTACCGCTCCCCTTCGATGCCCAGCTCGACGCCAAGGCGTCCGAGCAAATCGGCTGGCACGTCACGTCGCACTACACCATCTTCGAGGGTCTCTGCCCCGACTGCCGGTAGCCCTTAGTGGCATGCCCGCAAATCTACTTGCCCATCCGCTACAGCAAAAAGTAGATTTCTAGGTATGTCCCGAAAACCTACTCGGCGAGCAGACGGCGCAGTTCCTCTTCGACCGTGCGCACGTAACGGACGCGGTCGTTGATGCCTCGCATGGTGGGGTTGCAGCTCTCCATCAGATAGGGATGGCCCACGACGTTGAGCATGTCGCGATCGTTCTCATTGTCGCCAAACGCCATCATCTCATCGGGCGAAATCCCCAGGGCACGACCGTAATCGGCAAGCGCGGAGCCCTTGCCCGAACCGAAACCGATAAAGTCCGTCCATTCGGTTCCCGACGTCATCACGTCGACACGGTCGCTAAAGAGGCGCTCGAAATACTCCAGGGCCGCCGGCTGATCCACCTCGGGCGTCTGGAAGGCAATCTTAATGACGTCCTCGTCGATGTCCTCGGGACGGTCGACCACCGCCACATCGCAGTGGACCTCATAGCGCAAATGGTCGACGAACGCATCGTTGCCGCTCATGGTGTAGAGGTGTCCCTCGCACGAAAGTGTCACGTCGGCATGGGGATACGCAACCACGGCATTCGCGATATCCATAGCAAGGCTACGCTCCATGGAACGCTTGACAACGGCACGCCCCTCGCTCATCACCAGGGCTCCGTTTTCGCATACATAGGCGAGCTCATCGGCCACCGGGGCAAACAGATAGCGCAAGCTCGCATATTGACGGCCGCTCGCCGGCATAAACACGATACCGCGACGATGCAGTTCATCGATGAGCCCAAAGGCCTCGGAACGCGGCTCGCGCTCCCCCGGATGCAGCAAAGTGCCGTCCAAATCGCATGCAATCAGCTTGATTCCCTCAAGACCCATATGCTTCCCCCAAAGCCTCTTATCAACAGCAAGACGGACTTTGATTGGTCGCCCCTCAAAGCCCGTCTTGCGCATACGCGCGCTTAGCCGCGCGTCTTTTTTACGATGGTAAAGTCGGGAGCCATGCTCACGACGACCTCCGCCGCACTCGACGCAAAGCGCCGGCTGGCATCGAGCTCGCGCGTGACCACCGAGAGGCGAACGCCCTCGATACCCCGGAGCATGCGGCCCAAAACAGGCTGCACCGGCGTATACATGCGCACGGTATGCTCGTCCGAGTCGCCCCGGAAGAGCGGCGCATGCATGTTGCCGATCTCCCAGCACGCATGCGCGAGCGCAATCGGATCCATGCGGTCGACTTCGACCAAATAAACCTCGGCGCTGCGCAGGCGCACGACAACCGCCACGGGCACCACACCCGAACGGTCAATGGCGAGCACGTCGCCGTCGGCAAGACGACCACCGTCGGTAGCATCCGGCCGAACATCGATCGTGCGCCCCAGCTCCGTCACGCCCGCAAACGCGCATACATCTGCCTGGTCCCAATCGAGCAGTAGCTCATCGACCTCAAAGACACCGCCCAGCTCCCGGCGAAGCAAAAGCTCATAGGACGGGTCGTTGAGATTTCCGAGGCACGTTGTCGAAACCAGATTTGCAGGCATAGCCTAATCCTCGACCTCGACGAGCTCGATATCGAAGTTGAGATCCTTGCCGGCAAGCTCGTGGTTGGCATCGAGCGTCACAGCCTCGGGCGTCACGTCAATGACGACGGCGGGGACGGGCATGCCGCTCGGCGTGGACAGGAAGAGCTTCATGCCCTTCTCGATCTGCTCGATGTTGGGAACCTGCTCGGCCGGGAAGGTCAGAACCATCTCGGGATTGTGCTCGCCGTAGGCATCGGCAGCAGGAATGTGCACGGTCTTCTTCTCGCCCACCTGCATGTCGACAACAGCGGCGTCGAAGCCCTTAATCATCTGACCGGCACCGCAGGTGAACTCCAGCGGCTCGCCGCGATCGTAGGAGCTATCGAACTGCGTGCCGTCGTCGAGCGTGCCGCGATAATGGGTCTTGACCTTCTTGCCCTGGTTGGACATGGTAACCTCCGTGATAAGGGCGGCGCACAACGCAGGCCGCCGTGAACATATGGCGCTAACTATACCCTAGTCATACAATTCAATGACAGTTTGCAAAGAAACGCTGCAACCGGAGGAACCATGGCATATCCCGTATTTGACCTACACTGCGACACCGCCGACCGAATCGGCTGGGCCACGCTCGATCTCGACCTGCGCTTTACCGCCGGCACCGACGGTTATTTCCCCGGCGACGAAACGCATCCGCAAGATTTCGACCTCATCGAGGGCAACGCCTGCGCCATCTCGCTCGCAAAGATCGGCAACACGCCGTGGGCACAGTGCTTCGCCACGTTTGTCCCCGACGAGATTCCCACCGCCCACGCCGCGCGCTTCCAGGCGCAAATCATGGCGCATATGAGCGGCCAGGCAATGCTCAACCACGACCGCATGGTCAACGTACGCAGCGCCGCAGACATTCGCCCCGCGCTCAAGGACGGTAAAGTCGCTTGCATCCACACCATCGAAAACGCCACGTTCTTTGCCGAGGACCCCGCACTGATCGAGGTGCTCAAGAGCTTGGGCGTGCTTATGTCGTCACTCAGCTGGAACGCGCAGGGACCGCTCGCGAGCGGACACGATACCCACGCCGGCCTCACCGCCGCCGGCATCGAGGCGCTTGCGCAGATGGAGCACGCCGGCATGGTACTCGACGTCTCCCACCTCAACGATGAGTGCTTTGACGAGGTTGTCGCCCACGCCACGCGTCCCCTCGTCGCCAGCCACTCCAACTCCCGCACCGTCTGCAGCGTCAAGCGCAACCTCACCGACGACCAGTTCCGCACCATTCGCGACATGGGCGGTATCGTCGGCCTCAACTACTGCAGCGAGTTCCTATCCAACGACGCAACCGACAAGACCGCCGCAGACGTCACCTTCGACCAGCTGGCGGCACATATCGAGCACTGGCTCGACCTGGGCGGCGAGGACGTCATCGCGCTCGGCGGCGACTGGGACGGTGCCACGGTGCCCGCTTTCCTCTCCGATGCCAGCATGATGCCCGAGTTCCAGAACATGCTTTCCAAGCATTTTGGCAAGACCGTGATGCAGAAGCTCTGTAGCGACAACGCGCTTGCCTTCTTTGAGCGTTATTAATTTCACATCCCTTGAGCGGGCCGGCATGCCGAACGGTCGACATGCCGGCCCGTCCCCAATCTGAAGGACCGCTTTTGACGCAGCAGTTTACGATTTCTGTATCCCGGCCGGATGGGACGCCCATCTTCGTCGTCGTTACCAAAAAGCGCGTCAAAAACTTCAACCTACGCGTCACATCAAGCGGTGAGGTCCACGCCAGCGCACCGCTCGGCGCCAGCCGCGAGCGCATCGAGGCATTTGTGAAGCGCAACAGCGCCTGGATTGTCAGCCGACTTGCCCAGCGCAAGCAACGTCAGGCGGCAGCGCGAGAGCCACTCAGTCCCTCGTCCATCATTGCACTTTGGGGCAAGCCCATCACGGTACAGGATGCGCTCGATCACAACTTTGCATCACCCGCACCGCGACCCAAGCAGGCTACTTTCGCAAGTTTTATGGGTACCGACGAAACGGACGAAGGCCCACAGGCCAAGCGGCGCGCAATCCTCGACGGCCTAACGTCCGACGAGCTCCAAGCCCACATCAGCCAGCTTTATACGACCGAGGTCACCGCAGCGCTACGCGACATCGTGCACGCGTACGAAATCGCAATGGGCGTCACCGTGGCCCGCATCTCCGTGCGCAGCATGAAAACGCGTTGGGGCTCATGCACGCCCAAGACCGGAGCCATTCGCATCGCACGCGAGCTCGCCGCCTATCCCATCGAGTGTCTCGACATGGTTGTCGCCCACGAGCTCGTCCACTTGCTCGAGCCAAGCCACAATCAGCGGTTTCACGCCCTGCTCGGCACATACTGCCCCAACAATAGAGCTCTGTCGCAGCGGCTCAAGCAGCCACCCATAGAGACGTATTAGAACCGGTTAGCGCACGCGCTCGATCTCGACGCCGCAGCTTGCCAGGGGAAGACCGACGGGCGCCCAAGGCTTATCGAGCTTAACACGCACGCCAAGCAGCAAGGGGTAACGACGCAGCAGCATCTGGGCCACACCCTCGGCTGCCGCCTCGATGAGTTTAAACGTATGCTCGCGCAGATAGCCATCGACATCGTGGCACACCGAGCCGTAGTCAATCGAGGCGTCCAGGTTATCGTGCTCCCCCGCTGCACGCAGGTCGGCATAGAGCACCAAGGACACGATGAACTTCTGGCCCAGCGCGTTCTCTTCGGGATACACGCCGTGGTTGGCAAAGACCTCGAGACCGTCGATAGTAATGCGATCGGCATGGCGCAGATCGTCATAGCTCACGTGGGGAACCGCCGTTGCGGTGGATATTTCGCCCCTTCCACGGCGGGCGAGCTCGGCGCCTTCAGTCTTGGTTGCATTCTCGGGCAGTTTCTTGTTGCTCATCGCGATCGTCTCCTTCGTTTAGAACCCCGACCGCGTAAAATAACTACACGCGAATCGACAGGTTCTTTTTATCATCGCTCCAGTTGCAAGCATTGCGCGCGGGGCATGCAAAGCAGGCGCGCGACGCTTTGTCGGCTGCATAGAGCAGACGCTCAAGCGGTTGGCTGTTCACGCGCAGCTTTCGATGGCCCAGAATGGCCGTCTTAATGGCTGCGGCATCGGCCGGCTCAAACGCCACGTCATCGGGCATGCCGCCGAGAATCGCATCAGCGACGCGTTCGCTTGCAACATCATGGGATATACCCGATTCATACTGTTCATCTTTGCCGATATCGTGAAGAAGTGCCGTGGCGTAGATGATCTCGCGGTCAAATTCGAGCTGTTCCTCGAGATTCTTAATCCACATAATGCGCGCGACATCCAGCAGATGGTCAATACCGTGGCGGCAAAAGATGCGCCCCGATTCCAACTGTGCAATGTTGCCCAGGTGCCGCCGGAACAGGCCATTGGCACAGATGTAATCGATACGAGGCATGACGCCAAAAGGCGCCAGGCCCGAAGCCATAAAACCGCGACGCGACGTCCCCTCATCGGTCTTCGATGTAAAGTCGTTGACGACCCTCATGCTAACGACCCAGCATCCTAAAGAACCGCTCCTCGAGCGCGGGATCGGTCTCAAAGACGCCGCGACGAGCGAGCGTCACGGTCTTGGTGCCGGGCTTTTGCACGCCGCGCATGGTCATGCACATGTGCTCGGCTTCCATCAGCACAATCGCCCCTTGGGGAGCAAGATATTCCATGAGGGCATCGGCAACCTGCGCACACAGCTGCTCCTGCAGCTGCAGACGACGGGCATAGACCTCAACCGTGCGGGCAAGCTTAGACAGACCTGCCACGCGACCGTTAGGGATATAGCCGATCGCAGCCTTACCATAAAACGGCAGCAGATGATGCTCGCACAGCGAGTAGAACGTAATGTCGCGCTCGATAACCAAATCGTTCGAAGCGACGGCAAAAGTTTTGGACAGGTGCTCCTCGGCACTCTGGTCCATACCGCCGGCAATCTCGCCATACATACGGGCGACGCGTGCCGGAGTCTCCAGCAGGCCCTCACGAGTTGGGTCCTCGCCTATACCTTCAAGCAGCAGCTTAATGGCAGTCTCGACTTTTTCCTGATCGACCATCTGGGCCTCACTTTTTTCGATTTCGCGTTCGCGCTATGGTACCACGCCCTCCGGCATCGACCGCAAGCTACATAGTATGGGTCGAATAGACCGGATCGTCCCGCCAAAGCTCCACAGCATCGCAAAGCGCAACGCCCTCACGTGCAGCACGAGTGCGCGTGGCGTTCATGTCGATCACGCGCTGATTGCTCGAGCCCCTAAAGCGCAACGAGATATCGTACAGATCCTGAACGAACGGGCCGTCCACCAACATGTCGAGGCAGGCCAGGATACGGTCCGTCACCTCGGTATGATGACGGCCACCCGGCATAAGCTCCTCGAGCACGTCACCGGTAAAGCACCAAATGGTCTTGCCCGACCCAGCAGGATAGGCCGCACGCACGCGCTCGATAAAGTCAACAAGCCCCGCCTGATTCTCGGGCTCCATAGGCTCGCCACCCAGAATCGTCAGGCCATCGATAAAGGGATGATCGAGATTCTCGATAATCTTATCCTCGACGGCGCGATCGAACGGCTCGCCCGCAGCAAAGTCCCACGCGACAGAGTTAAAGCAATTCTTGCACCCACGACGGCACCCGCTCACAAACAGAGAAGTACGAACGCCTTCACCATCAGCAATATCGAAATACTTAATGTTCGCGTAGTTCATAAGTAACTCTCCCGGGAGGCCGGGACATATCTTCCCGTCCTCAAACATTCTCGGCCTTCGGCCTGCGAAACTGCGGGCGGGACGATATGTCCCGGCCTCATGCAAAGGGTAACTCAATGAACGAAGCGAACATCGAGCATAGGGTTCGAGGTCCAATAAAAACTGGGTTGCGGCTCAACCGCCATCGCAAGTAAATCGCAGCTGCAGCTCAAATTATTTCCGCTAAGAACTTCGAGGAGTGAGCAGACCGCGCGCTGCATCTCAGCTACGTTAACTTGGCTGAACCGAGAGGGCCGCTTGGGCTTTTGCTCGATATGAGTTCCGCACGCAAAGAAGGCCACTTAATGTGGCCTTCGTCTTGCGCAGGACTGTCCGAAATAGCGAGCAAATGCCCAAGCGGCCCTCTCGGTTCAGCCCCGGAGCGGTATTAGAGATGCAGCACGCGGTCGCGGATCTCCTCGGTTCGACCCTGGTTCCAGAACTGGGTACCGATGTAGCCGCACGTACGACGGGCGACGTTCATCTTCTCCTGGTCGCGGTTGCCGCAGTTGGGGCACTCCCATACCAGCTTGCCATCGTCCTCGACAATCTTGATCTCGCCATCGTAGCCGCACACCTGGCAGTAGTCGCTCTTGGTGTTGAGCTCGGCGTACATGATGTTGTCGTAGATGTACTGCATCACGCGAATGACAGCCTTGAGGTTGTCCTGCATGTTGGGAACCTCAACGTAGGAGATGGCGCCGCCCGGCGAAAGCTGTTGGAACATGCCCTCGAACTTGAGCTTATCGAAAGCATCAATCTCCTCGGACACATGGACGTGATAGCTGTTGGTAATGTAGCCCTTGTCCGTCACGCCCGGGATAATGCCAAAACGGCGCTGCAGGCACTTGGCAAACTTGTAGGTCGTCGACTCAAGCGGGGTGCCGTACAGCGAGAAGTCGATATCGCTTTCGGCCTTCCACTCGGCGCACTTGTCGTTCATGTGCTGCATGACGGCCATGGCAAACGGCGTGCCCTCCTTCTCGGTGTGGCTGTGACCCGTCATGTACTTAACGCACTCATACAGGCCGGCATAGCCCAGGCTGATCGTAGAGTATCCGCCCACGAGCAGCTTGTCGATCGTCTCGCCCTTCTTCAGACGCGCCAGGGCGCCGTATTGCCAAAGAATCGGCGCGGCGTCAGAAAGTGTACCCATCAGGCGCTCATGACGGCACAGCAGGGCACGGTGGCACAGCTCAAGGCGCTCATCGAAGATCTTCCAGAACTTGTCCATATCCTGGTGCGAGCTCAGTGCGACATCAGGCAGGTTGATGGTCACAACGCCCTGGTTAAAGCGACCATAGTACTTGGGCTTGTTCGGGTCGTAGTTCAGCGCGTTGGCAACGTTGTTAAAACCGTTGCCCGAACGGTCGGGCGTCAGGAAACTGCGGCAACCCATGCAGGTGTAGCAATCGCCGTTGCCGGCGGTCTCGCCCTTAGACAGCTTGAGCTCGCGCATCTTCTTCTCGGAGATGTAATCGGGCACCATGCGCTTGGCGGTGCACTTGGCAGCCAGCTGGGTCAGGTAGAAGTACGGGGAATCCTCGTGAACGTTATCGTCCTCGAGTACATAGATAAGCTTGGGGAATGCCGGGGTAATCCACACGCCGGCCTCGTTCTTAACGCCCTCGTAGCGCTGGCGAAGCGTCTCCTCCACGATCATGGCAAGGTCGTGCTTCTCCTGAGGCGTACGGGCCTCGTTAAGATACATAAAGACCGTCACGAACGGCGCCTGGCCATTGGTGGTCATAAGGGTCACGACCTGATACTGAATCGTCTGGACGCCGCGACGGATCTCGTCACGCAGGCGATCCTCAACGACCTCGCGAACCTTTTCGGGAGATGCGGAAACGCCGAGCTCCTCGAGCTCGCGGGCGACCTCGCCACGAATCTTTTGACGGCTCACCTCAACAAAGGGGGCAAGATGGGTCAGCGAGATGGACTGGCCGCCGTACTGGGAGGAAGCAACCTGGGCGATAATCTGCGTCGCAATATTGCAGGCGGTCGAGAAGCTGTGCGGCTTCTCAATCAGCGTGCCCGAAATAACAGTGCCGTTCTGGAGCATGTCCTCCAGGTTCACCAGATCGCAGTTGTGCATATGCTGGGCAAAGTAATCCGAATCGTGGAAATGGATCAGACCCTCATTATGGGCATCCACGATCTCCTGAGGCAGCAGCACGCGCTGGGTCAGGTCCTTGGAAATCTCGCCAGCCATATAGTCGCGCTGAACGGAGTTGACGGTCGGGTTCTTGTTGGAGTTCTCCTGCTTGACCTCTTCGTTATTGCACTCGATCAGCGACAGGATCTTGTCATCGGTCGTGTTCTTCTGGCGCTTCAGGCTCTGAACATAGCGATAGATGATGTAGTGGCGGGCAACCTCGTAGCAGTCGAGACGCATGATCTCGTCCTCGACCAAATCCTGGATCTCCTCGACCGAAACGGTGTGGCCCGCGTTCTCGCATGCCTCGGCGACGTTTTGCGCCGCATAAACCACCTGGCGGTCGGTTAGACGAGAGCTCTCCTCGACCTCCAAGTTAGCGGCGCGGATGGCATTGACAATCTTATCGATGTCAAAGACAACCTCGGTGCCGCTGCGCTTGATGATCTTCATCCTCTTGCCTCTTTCGCGTCGTAGCCTCATTGCGCTTCAGAGCCAAACGATGCCCGGCAGGGCTTGCCCCTGTCTTGCGGCGCCGTCGCGCAATCTGTGTTCTCGATAAACCATAAGCCTCTATGCGGACATTCCCAGGAGCCGATCAAGCGGCTCAAGGACACGTTCAAAAGAGGCAATTAAGGTCTTCGTTCTCTGTCCGCCATCTATCATACGACAAAGATGCATCTATATCCTGTATTCTTTTTTTAGGTCAAACACAACATATAGTGTTTCAGCAGGTCAAAGCAATTAGTCATTTTGCAGACGCATTATAAATGAGGGGTATTTGACAAGTCGGTAAAACGTTACCAACACGGCTACCTGCATGGCAGCTATAAAACCCCCTTAGTCAAGCCACTGACAAATCCTACTAAAACCAAGCCACTCACGCCAAAAGAATCCAAAAGATTATGCTTGACCAACATGTTGCGGTCACGCTCGGCCAGGACGTATGCAATCTGCCGGCACCCCTACGGGATACGAAGACCATCGCATACAGACCTTGGATCAAAATTTGCTGGCATGTTTGGCGGCATAAAACAAAACAGTCCAGAAGCAAAGCCTCTGGACTGCGAACATTTGGTGGGCGTTAGAAGATTTGAACTTCTGACCTCTTCCGTGTCAGGGAAGCGCTCTCCCCCTGAGCTAAACGCCCAAATGGAGCGGACAACGGGGCTCGAACCCGCGACCCCAACCTTGGCAAGGTTGTGCTCTACCAACTGAGCCATGTCCGCCTGCGAGGATTTAATATACGGGATGATCCACCCGAATGCAAGAACTATTTTCCAATAATTTGAAAAAAGTTCGAGCCAATGTGATGGGTACGAAAAAGCCCGGCTACCGTAGTAGTCGGGCTGTTGCGCTTGGAGCGGACAACGGGGCTCGAACCCGCGACCCCAACCTTGGCAAGGTTGTGCTCTACCAACTGAGCCATGTCCGCATATGTAAAACAAAACGGGCGCCGGAGCGCCCGGATGTTGCCTGGAGGCGAAGCCCGGATTCGAACCGGGGGTAAAGGCTTTGCAGGCCTCTGCCTTACCACTTGGCCACTTCGCCGAAAAAGGACCGCTTGAGACGGTCCGGAAATGCAATGGAGCGGACAACGGGGCTCGAACCCGCGACCCCAACCTTGGCAAGGTTGTGCTCTACCAACTGAGCCATGTCCGC
>NZ_CAXVJM010000004.1:0-44226 GCF_964259375.1 Collinsella aerofaciens ATCC 25986 | reverse complement strand
TCCGCTTGCGGGTTATTAATTTACGCGAGTTGTCCTAAAGACGCAAGTACTTTTTTCAAAAAAGTTGCTCAAAGCAAGTTCATGCAGGTAAATAGCGCCAAGCCAAGACCCTAAGCACACGATTCCAATGCCGAGCTAAACAGCTTCACCATCCGAACACGTGTGCCGGCGCCATCTGTACGACGGGCAACTTCCACATTATCGACGAGCATACGCATAAGCTTGATACCGCGTCCGCGTTCCTCGGATGTTACCGGTTCGCTCGCCCCATCGATAGAATAGCCAGCGCCCCGATCAAGCACCTCGAGCACAACACGGTCCCCATAGGCCTGAACCGTCAGGATGCAGCCAACACCGCCCGCATGGTCATATGCGTTACCCAATGCCTCACCCAACGCCAATGCGACGTCATAGCGCTCATCACGCCTCAGGGGAAGCGATTCGAGAAGCTCGGCCACACGATGCCGATAATACGGGAGATTCTCGATGCCTCGCTGCACTTCGACGCTCTTGCTCCATCGCGGCAACTCCCCCACCGGAATGGCGGGAATCGACTCCCGCGCCGGGCCCGCGACATGAAGGATGTCAACAAGTCGGGCAATTTCCAAAAAGCGAACGACCTCATCGGAGGCGTTAACGAGCGAAAGCAGCCCCTCATGCCTCATAAGCTCTCTAGCACGTGTAAGCAAAAACGCCAAACCCGTCGAGTCGATAAAGCCCACGGTCTGGCAATTGATGACAACACGACGCACGCCCCGGTCGATCAAATTATCCAACCGTCGGCGCAGTGCGGGCACCGAGGCGATGTCGATATCGCCCGGTGGCGTCAAAACCGCTATGTCATTCCACTCATTCATACGACCATGGTTCCCCAAAAGAGCTCGCTCGATGCACACGTATCTGCAACCGCGCAGATTTCGCCCGTCAGGCGTCGTGACCTACGATCGACCCCGTAAAAACTCAAGGGAAACCAGCGCGATGTCATCGTCCAGCGCCGACTCGGTAAAGCGGTCAAGCTCGCCCAAGACCTTGCCGCAGATTCCCGATACGCCCTCACCCGAGACAGAGAGCAGAAGGTCGCGAAGGCGTTGTTCGCCAAAGAAAGCACCCGAGCGATCACGTGCTTCGATTGTTCCGTCGGTATACATAAATAGCATGTCACCAGGAGCGAATGTAAACACGCCCGTCTCGTAGACCATGCTCTCAAAGGCACCGATCACGCCCGATTGGCACCCAAGGAGCTCCACTTCTCCCCCGCAGGTCTCGCCGCCGCCACGCGGCGTCGACGACAGCCTAATGACCATAGTGGGAGGATGTCCCGCAGAGCAATAAGTAGCGCGGCCCGCTTTAAGATCGATCTTGGCGATAAACGCCGTCACAAACGTCTCGACCCTCGAAAAGCCCATGAGCATGCTATTGAGCGAGCGTGCCATACGGGCAGGCCCCGCACCCTCCCAGGCATAGGCCGTCAGCGCCGTCTTGACGAGTGCGGACATGGATGCCGCCTCGATGCCCTTGCCGGACACATCGCCCAGGATCATGACGGCGCAGTCGTCGGGAAGACGGATGAGCGTATAGAAGTCACCGCCGACCAACGCAGAATTCGTTGCCGATAGGTATACCGAATCGGTTGCAATGCCCGGAACGTCACCAAGCGAATTTCTCATGCCAATCTGAAGCGTCTGAGCGATATGACGCTCCTCGCGTTTTTGAGACTCGCCTTCATAGATCAGTTCAAAGTCATGCGCCAGATGCACCAGGTAGTCGTATTCAAGGTCGTCAATTGGTTCTTGGCTGCCATCGCGGAGTAGCAAAGCGCGCCTCGTCGGCCCCTTGGCGATATCAGCGGGAACAATCGCATCGTTGCTTCGTTTGCCATCCGCTTCCGAGTGGTAGCGCCCCGCTTCGATGCCGGAGTCGACATAAAGCCCCTGACACGGTAGGCCGTGGGCCCTCAACCATGAACCCATAGACGTGGATTCGTCCACACGTGTAAGGCGCACGTGCTTGAGGTCGTCAGCGCTCGTCCCGCCCAACACCGATGTCTCAAACCCGTCGGGGGCTGCCCCCAGGCGCGCTGCTGGCGCCGTGACAGAAAAGAAGAGTGACTCCGGATCGTCCGGCAGCGCCACACGACTGCCGCCCTCAAAATCGATGACATAGGTTTCGAGGCCCGCATCATACTCCACGGGGCAGAAATGACAATTGAGCACCGTGCAGATTTCCGTCGACACCGCTCGCGAGGCGGCAACGGGATCATCGAGATAGGTAAACAGTTCGTCGCGCAGCAAATTGAGCGAGCGGCCGAGCTCCGCCGTGCGGCGCGAACGTAAGCTCGACGCCATGCCGACCAGCTGAATAGACAGGTAATCGCAGATGACCTCGAGCACGTTCACGTCATAGGCAAGTGGCGCCTGGGGGCGTTTCCAGCCAACTTCCAACACGCCAAGGACCTGCGTGCCGTAAAACACGGGAAGACAGATCTCGCTGCGATACGGGGGCATATCCTGCACGCGCAGCAAGTGCTTGGAACGATTGTCCAAATCCATGAACATACCCGAAGCAACCCGGTCGCCCTCAAGGTCCTGCTGAATCGACAGGCGACAGGCACGCGACTCGCGAAGCACGTAGGTCGGAATGCCCGCGCCGTACGGCATAAACTCGGGCAGATAGCTATCCTCAAGCTCCCTAGAAACACCGCGGAGCTTAAAGCCGCCGCTCTCGGAAAAATAGATAGCCGCACCGGAGGCATCGAGCGTTCCAACGAGCTGATTCAAAACGGTATCGAGCAAGCTGGGGAGCTCATCGGAGCCCACGGTACTCATAATGACCGAAAGGGTACCCGAAAGGCGTTTATTCGCCACCCTAAGCTCCGATAGCGCACGTTTGAGCTGACGATCGTGGGAATACTGCTCTTCGATGCTGTGAAGCGCCACCAGGACACGCGGTGCACGACGTCCAAAGATACGCGGAGGCGTAACGGAACCCGCGCGAACCAAGACGGGAATAAAAGATCCGTCGCTCAGTTTGAGCATCAGCTCGCTCTCGGAGCCATCGGTCTCAAACGGCAGACGATGTTCGGTCGCGCGCTCAAAGGCAGACGAGTACAGAACGTCTTTGACATCACCGCCGATGACGTCAGCGCGATCCTCGCACATCAGGTCGAGCAAACGGTTATTCACATGCAGAATGGTTCCGTCGAGCTCACAGATGATGACAGCATCGCTCGTGATCTCGACCAGTTGGGCAACGTCTGCCCACTCGTTGCGCTCAAGCGTTTCCATCGTGGACCTCACCGTCTATCGGTAACAAAAAAGCCTCCGAAGAGGCTTCTCAAATGCGATGGTGTCGGAGGCGGGACTTGAACCCGCATGACCAAAAAGCGGTCACTAGCACCTCAAGCTAGCGCGTCTGCCAATTCCGCCACTCCGACATGCTATGTTGTTGATTCGCGGTTCGTTTTGTTGGACCCGCGCGTTCAACGAGGAAGATAATAACCTATGATTCGAGAACTGTGCAAGCACTTTTTTGAAAAAAGTTTACGAATTTGTAAATGAGCAGGTAGATCTATATGTCCGGTCCCGAATCGGTGTTGCCTCCCGGCGCGTCCTCGGGCATGAGCGATATTTTGCTACGCACTTCGTGCTGCAAAATATCGCTCCCCCTGCGGAATGCGCCGGGAGGCAACACCGATTCGGGACCTGCAAATACGTACTTCAGGCACAGTTCTCAAACATGTTCTGAGGGCTGATACAAATTTAGCGGCTCGGCTTTGCCGAGCCCTTATATAAGGAGGCCGGAGCTAAAGCTCCGGCCTCGCTATCTTTCCCATTAGATTAAGTGAGCGATCAAGGAATCGCCCCCCCCTGCAGCGGTAACGCAGGGCCCGTGCTGGACTTAGTTTTCAGAACATTCCGCAGACCAGGAAACCCCCTTATCCGCAGCTCCGAAGGAGCAGGATAAGGGGGTTTCCATGGTCGAGGACGTTCTGAAAACTAAGTCCAGCACGGGCCCGGACGAAAACAACCGACTACAGGTCGATGTGCGATTCCTTAATCGGGAACGGCTCGGCGAAGTGGCACGCGCAGCAGTGGCCCGGGGCAACTTCCTTAAACTCAGGAAGCTTCTCGGAGCAGATACCCTGAGCGATCGGGCAGCGCGTGTGGAAACGGCAGCCGGTCGGCGGATCCAGCGGTGACGGCGGATCGCCGGCGAGGATGATGCGCTTGCGGGTCTTCTGGATATCAGGATCGGGCACCGGCACGGCAGACAGCAGCGACTGCGTGTACGGGTGGTGCGGCTCACTGTAGAGCGTCTTCCAGTCCGAAACCTCGACCATCTTGCCCAGGTACATAACGGCAACGCGATCGGAGATGTGCTGCACGACGGACAGGTCGTGGGCGATAAACAGATATGCGGTACCGAACTTGTCCTGGAGCTCCTTAAGAAGGTTCAGAACCTGGGCCTGAATGGATACGTCAAGTGCAGAGACAGGCTCGTCGCAGATAATCAGCTTGGGCTTCAGAGCGAACGCGCGGGCGATGCCGACACGCTGGCGCTGGCCGCCCGAGAACTCGTGCGGATAACGGTTGATGTGCTCGGGATTCAGACCGACGACGTCCAGCAGCTCGCGGACGCGCTCGATACGCTCCTCCTTGGTACCCACGCCATGAATGGTCATGGGCTCGGAGACGATCTCGCCGATGGTCATACGGGGATTGAGCGAAGCATAGGGATCCTGGAAGATGAACTGCATCTCGCGACGCATGTCCTTGATCTCATGCTTGCTCATCTCGGCAACGTCTTTACCCTGGAAGAACACCTTACCGGCGGTCGGCTTGGTCAGGCGCATGATGGTGCGACCCGTCGTGGACTTACCGCAACCAGACTCACCAACCAGACCAAAGGTCTCGCCCGGATAAATCTCGAACGAAATGTCATTTACTGCAGAGACAACACGCTTGGAGAAGCGCTTGGCGAACATGCCGGACTCAGCGGGGAACTCCTTAGAGAGGTGCTCGACCTTCAGCAGCGGAGTACGCTCGTTGGTATCTGCCATTACGCCTCGCCTCCCTTCTTGGAATCCTTGCGCGTACGGGACGTCTCAGGAGCGTTCTTGAGGAACTCGGGGTCACCGGAGTAGTGGCACGCAGAGTAATGACCAGACTCGGTGACAACGCGCTCGGGGCGCTGCTTGCGGCACTTGTCCGTCGCATAGGGACAACGAGGAGAGAAGACGCAGCCCTCAGGCAGGTTCATGAGCGAAGGCGGGTTGCCGTGAATCGGCGTAAGCGGCTTCTTCTCTTCGATGGCCTGCTCCGGGATGGAGCGGATAAGGCCCCAGGTGTAGGGGTGGCGACTCTCGTAGAAGATTTCCTCAGCAGTACCGAACTCGACGGGACGGCCGGCGTACATAACCATGATCTTATCAGCCATATCGGCAACGACGCCCAGGTCATGGGTAATCATGATGATGGCGTTGCCGTTCTTCTCCTGCATTTCCTGCATGAGCTCGATAATCTGAGCCTGAATGGTAACGTCCAGAGCCGTCGTGGGCTCGTCGGCAATCAGGATATCGGGATCGCAGGCAAGAGCCATAGCGATCATGACGCGCTGACGCATACCGCCGGAGAACTGGTGCGGATACTCATTGACGCGCTTCTCGGGCTCGGGGATACCCACGAGGTCCAAAAGCTCGGTAGCGCGCTTGAGCGCCTCCTGCTTGGAGTAGCCACGGTGCAGACGAAGGCCCTCGCCCACCTGCTTGCCGATCTTATAGACCGGGTTCAAGGAGGTCATAGGATCCTGGAAGATCATCGCGATGTCGTTGCCGCGAATGTGCTGCATCTCCTCCTCGGTCATCTCGAGGATAGAACGACCGCGATAGCGAACGTCGCCGCCCTCGATCTTTCCCGGAGGCATCGAGATAAGACCCATGATGGTCATGGCGGTCACGGACTTACCGGAGCCGGACTCACCGACGACGCCCAGGGTCTCGCCGCGATCGAGCGTGTAGGAGACACCGTCGACAGCGCGAACAACGCCGTCCTCGGTGTGGAAATACATCTTAAGGTCATCGACCTCGAGCAGATGCTGGCCCTCGGGAACAGGCTGGTCCTTCAGGTCCACATAGTTCTTGTTCTTCTTCATCCTTATGCGTCCTTCATCTTGACGTCGAGGGCGTCGCGCAGACCGTCACCCAGCAGGGTGAAGGCGAGCACCGTCGAGAGAATTGCCAGACCGGGCATGATCATCATCCAGGGAGCGGTCAGAAGATACTGCTGACCGTCCTGAATCATGGAGCCCCACGAAGGCGTAGGCGGAATAACGCCCATGCCGAGGAAGGACAGAGCGGACTCGGTCAGAATGGCGCCACCAATGTTCATGGTCGCGTAGACCACGATGGAGGCGACGGAGTTCGGGAAGATGTGACGCACGACGATACGAGCATCAGATGCACCCATCGCGCGCGCGGCGTCAACATAGTCGTTTTCCTTGACCGTCAAGATTGCAGAGCGGAAGACGCGCGCAATCGAAGGCCAACCGAGAATACCGATGGCGATAAAGACGTTCTGAAGACCACGGCCGATAACGGCGATCATGGCGACAACGAACAGCACGTACGGGAACGCCAGGAAGATATCCGCACAGCGCATGATGATCGTATCCCAGATGCCGCCATAGAAACCGGCCAGAGCGCCCATGACCAGACCGATCAGCGTGGAGATGGCGGTGGCCATAATGCCGACGGACAGCGAAACGCGTGCGCCGTAGATAACGCGGACGAGAATGTCACGGCCAAGGGCGTCGGTGCCAAACGGGTGCTCTGCACACGGAGCCAGCAGCGACGTCTCGGCCATGGTGGTCGAGTCGGAAGCCGTCGGCGAACCGAGCCAGGGCTTCGCCCACAGATCGGCAGTCAGCGCAACCAAAACGACGATGATGATCCAGCAGACACCGATAACGGCGAGCTTGTTCTTACGAAGACGCTTAAAAGCGTCGCCCCACAGCGTGCGGGACTTGGCGGGAGCAGATGCGGCCTTGGTGGCGGTAGCCTGCTCCTGAGACTGAGAATCAGTTTCCTGCATGAGACGTACCTCCCTTAGGCCTTATCCGACGGACCGCCAAGGCGGATGCGCGGGTCGAGGAATGCATAGCTAATGTCGACGAGCAGGTTGATCACCATGACGACGACGACAATGAGCGTAACGCCGCCCATAACGATGGGCCAGTCACGCATGCTAATGGCGCGATAGACCTCATAGCCGATACCGGGCCAGTTAAAGACCGTCTCGGTCAGGATGGCGCCCGAAAGCATGCCACCAAAGTCGACACCAATATAGGTAACGACGGGGATGAGTGCATTCTTAAGCGCATGCTTGACGATGATCGCGCGATTGGAGAGACCCTTCGCCTTTGCCGTACGGATGTAATCCTGGTTCATGACGTCAAGCAGCTGCGAGCGCATAATGCGGGCAGCATAAGCGGTCGAAACCGAAGCCAGCGTAATGGTCGGAAGCACATAGTGCATCCAATCCTGATACTGAGAGCTGGAACCGCCGGCACCCGAGATCGGCATGGAGATTGCACCGCCCGTGGCGTCCTTGAGGATGACGCCAAAGAACAGCTGCAGCAACATACCGAGCCAGAAGGCCGGGACCGCAACGAGGATCGACGTGGTGAGCGTTACCAAAATATCCCAGAAGGAATAACGCTTTACCGCCGAAATGATACCCGCACCGATACCCATAATTGCCTCGAGCACGATGGCGCACGCGGCAAGTTTGACCGTATACGGATACTTCTGGGCAAAGATATCCGTAACCGGCAGCTTGCGCTGATACGAATTGCCCAGATCGCCATGAAGCAGGCCGTTCATGTAATACAAGTAACGGTCCACGAGCGACGTTTGAACGGGGTCGCCGTTCTCGTCAAGGATCGCGTTGCCGTCCTCGTCCGTCTGGACCAGGTGATAGCGAACGCGAAGCTGAAGCTCCACCTCGGGGGACAGAGCCTTGTCTCCACCGATCAGCTTGATCGGATCTCCCGGCACGATATTCTGGAGGGCGAACAGAATCAGCGTAACGCCCAAAAACACCGGGATGAACTGAAGCACACGTTTAACGATGTACTTACCCATACCACTCCCCTATCTAGGGATTAACCTAAATGGGATGCCGATCGCCAGACCGGCATCCCAAAATTACCATCAGCCAGTTTACCCCAGGTTAGGGAGAACTGTATGTTTCCCATGAGGTCTACGTAAATACTTGACCCTCACGGAAGCTGCAAACTCTTAGGCGAGCTCAGCGGTACCCAGATCGGCGTGCTTCTGCGGATCGACATAGAGGTGCTTGATGCGATCGGAGCCGGCGATGGTGTGCGTGTAGAACATAATCGGGATGACCGGGCAGTCGGCAGCGACCATTGCATCGGCCTCCTGCATCTTAGCGACGCGCTCCTCGTCGTCAACAATAGTACGAGCCTCGTCGACCTTGGCGTCGAACTCGGGGTTGTTGTAACCGGAGCGGTTGTCGCCACCGAGGGAGTCGGAGTGGAACAGCGGATACAGGAAGTTGTCCATGATCGGGTAGTCGGCAATCCAACCCAGACGACCGAACTGATAGTTAAAGTTCTGATACTGCTCGAGCAGGGCAGACCACTCAGGGGTATCGGAGACAGCGGTAACGCCAACCTTGGCGAGGTCGCCGATGATGGACTCCATGATCTCCTTGTGACCGCCGTCCTGGTTGTAGGACAGGGTCACGCTAATGCCACGATCCCCGTTAGCGCCAGCGGGAGCAACCTTGTCGAGGTACTCGTTAGCCTTGTCGACATCGTAGGCGCAGAACTCCCATGCGCCCTCCTTGTAGCCATCGATGCCCGGAGGAACAATGCCGTCGGCAGGGGTACGGGTACCCTTGAAGATGGTCTTGCAGATGGCCTCACGGTTAATGGCCAGGGAGATGCCCCTACGCAGGTCGGCGTTGTTGAACGGCTCGGCCGTGGTGTTGCAGGTCAGATAGTACGTGGAAGGCTCGGCGCCGAGCAGCATGCGCTCGCCGTCACCCATGGTGTAGCCGTCCTTGGACACGCCGCGATCCTTCTTGGCGGCATCGATCTGAGCGACGGGAACGTCGCAGACATCGAGGTTACCGGCCTGGAACTCCTTGTAAGCGGTCTCCATGTCCTTGATGACCTGGAAGTGGATGCCATCGATCTTGGCCTTGTCGCCATAGTAATCGTCGAACTTCTTGACGTTGATCTCCTGGCCATCCTCCCACTTGCCGTCCATCATGAACGGGCCGTTACCGACCGGGGCAAGATAGAAGCTCTTGACATCGGACTCGGCGCACTCGGGAACCGGGGCCAGAGCCGGATGAGAGGCGACGAAGGGGAAGTCAGCGTAAGCGGAAGACAGCTTGACGACGAGGGTCTCATCGTCGGGGCAAGTAACACCGCTGAGCTCGGTAGCGTTACCGGCAAGCAGGTCGTCATAACCCTCGACCATGGAAAGGTGATAGGAGACCTCGGAAGGACCGTACTCGGTAGCGATGGCCGACTTGGTGTTGACCAGACGCTCCCAACCGAGCTTGAAGGACTTGGAGGTAACGTCGTCACCGTTGTGGAACTTGGCCTTCTTGATCTTGAAGGTAAACTCGGTGGCGTCGTCGTTGGACTCAAAGGACTCGCAAGCCAGCGGAACGATCTCGCCCTTCTCGGCGTCGTAAGAGGTCAGAGCGTCAAAGAGCTGGTACTCGACCTGAGTGCCCTGGTCCTCCTGGACATTGTAGGGGTCGATGCAGACCGGGTTGTTGATGTAGAAGTTCAGCGTCGAACCGGACTCAGAACCGGAAGCGTCGCCACCCTTCTTGCCACATGCGGCAAGAAAAGCCATGGAGCTCGCAGCAAGGGTGCCGCCAACAAAGGCGCGACGACCCATAACGGGCTGGTGGAACATAGAATCAGCCATGCCATCCTCCTTATGAGATAGGACAAAGAAATGTTCAGTCGGACACATGTCGAAACAATCCGATCCGAACCATCAAAACGCCGCCCGCTGCTATGGCTGGTTATGCACAACGGACCAACGTTTTGCAATACAGTAGCGCATTTTATACACAATTTGGGGCTAATTCCGGTTAACGGTCGAGAATTTCTTTAGTTGGGCGAAGTATGTGGGGATATTTTGACTCTGTTACAAATATGTAAACAAAAAGGGTCCCGCACTTACGGGACCCTTTTTGAATATTTATGCGGCTCGTGCTTAGTAGCCGACGATGCCCTGCGGGAAGAAGAACATGCACAGCACGACGCACACGGCAAACACGACAGCCATGATGACGGTCAGGCGGTCGAGGTTCTGCTCCATGACGCCCGTGGCAGAGCTGGAGTTATACAGCGAGCTAGCGATCATATCCGAAACGCCGGTGCCCTTACCGGAATGCATCAGGACGAGAATCGTCAGCGCCACGGCAGAGACAGCCCAAACGACAAACAGAAGAATCTGGAACGGACCCATAGATAAGCTCCTTAATAGAACAATTCAAACTCCAGTACTGTACCACAACCCCCAACGCCCCCCCACCCGCCATTTGGGGACGGGGCAGAAATGGCAGAAACACCAAAAGGGGGTTGTCCGATTGTGGACAACCCCCTTACTAGAAAACGGTACTTGTTTTCTCTTATGCCTCGGTGGCGAGCACGCGGCCCGTCATCTCGGCGGAAGGCTCAATACCAGCCATGGTGAGCATGGTCGGAGCGATATCGGAAAGACGGCCGTCCTCGATACCGGTGAGCTGTGCCTTATCATCAACGATGATGAACGGCACGCGGTTGGTGGTGTGGGCCGTAAACGGATGCTTGGAACCGTCGGAAGCAACGTCAAACATGTGATCGGCGTTGCCATGGTCGGCGGTAATCAGCGCAAAGCCGCCCTTAGCGAGAATCGCCGGGACAACCTTGGACAGAGCATCGTCAACAGCCTCGACGGCCTTAACGGCGGCGTCGAAGACACCAGTGTGACCAACCATGTCGCAGTTCGCGAAGTTCACGATGTAGAAATCAGCGCGATCCTCGTTAATAGCGGCGACGAGCTTCTCGGTAACCTCGGGAGCGCTCATCTCGGGCTGCAGATCGTAGGTAGCGACCTTGGGGGAAGCGACGAGCACGCGCTCCTCGCCCTCCTTGGGCTCCTCGATGCCGCCGTTGAGGAAGAACGTCACGTGGGCGTACTTCTCGGTCTCGGCGGTGTGCAGCTGCTTCAGGCCATTGGCGGCGATAACGTCGGCCAGGACGTTCTCGGGGAACGTCTTGGGGAAGGCGACCTCGACGTCAAACGTCGGATCGTACTCGGTCATCGTCACAAAGTGCGAAAGCTTAATCTGCTCGCGCTCAAAGCCGTCGAACTCCTTGTCCGTGAACACGCGGGTCATCTGACGAGCGCGATCGGGACGGAAGTTGAAGAAGATGGCCGCGTCGCCCTCGTGGATGCCCTCGTTGTGGGCAGCGAAGGGCTCGACGAACTCGTCGCCGCGCGGATCCTTCTCGTAGTAGGCCTTGATACCGGCAACGGGGTCGGTATCGGCATCGGACGCGTTGACCATGACGTCGTAGGCGCGCTGGATGCGCTCCCAACGATTATCGCGGTCCATGGCCCAATAACGGCCCGAGACGGTGGCAACGCGAGCGTCGCAACCGGTCTCCTCGGAGATCTTGGCCAGGAAGGCGCAGAACTCACTCATGTAGCCGGCACCGGACTGCGGGTCAACGTCGCGGCCATCCATGAAGGCGTGGACGCGAACGGTCTTGACGCCATGCTCGGCAGCCATCTTGACCAGAGCCTCGACGTGGTTCATGTGAGAATGAACACCGCCAGGGCTCATAAGGCCCATGAGGTGGAGAGTCTTGCCGTCAGCCTTGACGTCGTCCATAGCCTTGACGAAGACCTCGTTCTTGGCGATGGAGCCATCCTTGATGGCGTTGTTGATGCGCGAAAGCTCCTGGAACACGATGCGGCCGGCACCGATGTTGAGGTGACCCACCTCGGAGTTGCCCATCTGGCCGTCGGGAAGGCCCACGTCCTCGCCCGAAGCACCGAGCGTGGTGTGAGGATACTTCTCGTACAGGCTATCAAGGAAGGGCGTCTTGGCAGCGGCGACGGCGTTCTCGCCATCGGCCGGAGCAAGGCCGCAGCCATCCATGATGATCAGGAGTGCAGGAAGATGACGCTGTGCCATATGTCCTACTCGCCTGCCTTGACGACCATAGAGGCGAAGTCGGCAGCCTTGAGCGAAGCGCCGCCCACGAGGGCGCCGTCAACGTCGGGCTTGGCGACGAGCTCGGCGATGTTGCCGGGCTTGGCAGAGCCACCATAGAGAACGCGGATGCCATTAGCGAGCTCCTCGCCGAACATCTCCTTGAGGGTCTCACGGATAGCGCCGCAGACCTCCTGAGCGTCCTCGGCGGTAGCGGTCTTGCCGGTGCCGATGGCCCAGATAGGCTCGTAGGCCACGACGACCTGCTTGGGGCAGGTGATCTCAAGACCAGCAAGGCCAGCCTTGACCTGGTTCACGACGTGCTCGACATAGGTGCCAGCCTCGCGGACCTCAAGGGACTCGCCGCAGCAGAAGACGGGAACAAGACCTGCGGCAACGAGGGCCTTGGCCTTCATGTTCTGATCCTCGTCGGTCTCGTGGAAGTAGTCGCGACGCTCAGAGTGACCGATGATGCAGTAGGTGCAGCCAGCGGACTTGAGCATGTCGCAAGAGGACTCACCGGTGAAGGCACCCTTGGCCTCCCAGTACACGTTCTGTGCACCGAGGGCGATGGGGGCAGCCTGAATGCGGTCATGAACCGTGGTGATGTCGATGGTCGGAGGGCAGACGAGCACCTCGACGCCAGCCGGAACCTCGGGCAGAGCCTGAGCCAGCTCGTCGGCGAGCTTGGCGGCCTCGGCGACGTCGTTGTTCATCTTCCAGTTACCAGCGATAAGAAGGGTGCGATTAGGCATCGAGAAGCGCCTCCACTCCGGGCAGGGCCTTACCCTCGACGAGCTCCATGGAAGCGCCACCACCGGTGGAGATCCAGCTCATCTTGTCGGCCAGGTTGAACTTGTTGACAGCTGCGACGGAGTCGCCACCGCCGATAATCGAGGTGCAATCGGCCTCGGCGACAGCCTCGGCGATAGCCTGGGTGCCGTGAGCGAAGTTGTCGAACTCGAAGACGCCCATGGGGCCATTCCAGAACACGGTCTTGGCGCCCTTGACAGCCTCGGCGTAGAGCTCCTCGGTCTTAGGACCGATGTCCATGCCCTCACGATCGTCGGGGATAGCGTCGGAAGCGACAACCTCGGGGACAGCGTCCTCGCCAAAGTGATCGGCAACGCGGTTGTCGATGGGGAGCAGGATCTTGACGCCCTTCTCCTCGGCCTTCTTAAGCATCTCGCCGGCGCGCTCGACCCAGTCCTCTTCCTTGAGGGACTGACCGACGGACAGGCCCTGAGCCAGGAAGAAGGTGTAGGCCATGCCGCCACCGATGATCAGGGTGTCAGCGGAGTCGATGAGGTGATCGAGAACGCCGATCTTGGAGGAAACCTTGGAACCGCCGACGATGGCGACGAAGGGGCGCTCGGGCTCGGCGAAGATGCCGGTCAGCGTGTCGACCTCCTTCTCGAGCAGGAAGCCAGCGACGGCAGGCAGGTAAGCGGCGGGGCCCACGACGGAACCCTGGGCGCGGTGAGCGGTGCCGAAGGCATCGAGAACGAAGACGTCACCATAGGAAGCGAGCTTCTTGGCGATCTCGGGATCGTTCTTCTTCTCACGCTTATCGAAGCGGACGTTCTCGAGAACGAGAACCTTGCCCGGCTCGACGGCGGCGACAGCCTCGGCAGCCTTCTCGCCGTAAGTGTCGGCGACAAAGGCAACGTCGAGACCAGAGAGCTCGGCGAGCTTCTTGGCGACAGGCTCAAGGGAGAGCTCAGGCTGGAAGCCAGTGCCCTCGGGACGGCCGAGGTGGCTCATGAGGATGACGCGAGCGTTGTGCTCAACGAGATAGTTGATGGTGGGCAGGGCAGCCTTGATACGGGTGGTGTCGCCAACGACGCCATCCTTGATAGGCACGTTGAAGTCAACGCGGACGAGAACGCGCTTGCCGTCGACATCGATGTCGCGGACGGTCTTCTTGGTAAAGGCCATGTTTGCTTCTACCTTTCGTACGTGTCTGCCTCCCATTACGGCAGACGATTTCCTATAAAAAGGGCGCGACCCTAGGGTGTAAGCCCTATAAGGCCGCGCCCTTCTTTAGACGCTCAACGAGCTATTCGCTAAAAGCTAAATTAAGCAACGAACTTCTCGAAGTACTTGATGGTGCGGACCATCTGAGAGGTGTAAGAGTTCTCGTTGTCGTACCAAGAGGTGACCTGAACGAGGGTCTGGCCGTTGCCGAGGTCAGAGCACATGGTCTGAGTGGCGTCGAAGATGGAGCCGTGGGTCTCGCCGATGATGTCGGTGGAGACGATGTCGTCCTCGTTGTAACCGAAGGTCTCGGAGATGGTGGCAGCGTAGGCCTTCATAGCGGCGTTAACCTCGTCGACGGTGACCTTCTTGTCAACGACAGCGTAGAGGTTGGTGATGGAGCCGGTCGGCGTCGGGACGCGCTGGGCGGCACCGATGAGCTTACCGTTGAGCTCGGGGAGAACCAGGCCGATAGCCTTGGCAGCACCGGTGGTGTTGGGGACGATGTTGACGGCGCAGGCGCGGCTACGACGCTTGTTGCCCTTGCGCTGCGGGCCGTCGAGCGGCATCTGGTCGCCAGTCCAGGCGTGAATGGTGGTCATGATGCCGGACACGATGGGAGCGAAGTCGTTCAGACCCTTGGCCATCGGGGCGAGGCAGTTGGTGGTGCAGGAAGCAGCGGAGATGATGTTGTCCTCAGCGGTCAGCGTCTCATGGTTGACGTTGTACACGATGGTGGGCAGATCGCTGCCGGCCGGAGCGGAGATGACGACCTTCTTGGCGCCAGCGTTGATGTGGGCCTGAGCCTTAGCCTTGCTGGTGTAGAAGCCGGTGCACTCGAGAACGACGTCGACGTCGAGGTCGCCCCAAGGCAGGTTGTTGGCGTCGGCCTCCTTGTAGATCTTGATCTCCTTGCCGTCAACGGTGATGGAATCCTCGCCAGCAACGACCTCGTGATCGCGAGCGTAGTTGCCCTGCGTGGAGTCGTACTTCAGCAGGTAAGCGAGCATATCGGGAGAGGTGAGGTCGTTGATAGCGACGATCTCGGAGCCCTCATGACCGAACATCTGACGGAAAGCCAGACGACCGATGCGACCGAAGCCGTTAATAGCAACCTTTACTGCCATTGTGTCTCCTTTCGTAAGGCCCCCGCGAGCTACAGCGCCCGCCGTTGAGGCCCACAAACTAACCACTCGCCTAATATACCTTTTTTTTGACTTGAATTTCACGAGAATGCTCGAAATTGAAAATCAAATTTACGTTAAAACGTTTTAAAGAGTAAAACAGCAGTTCAATCCCTATATAAGCAGTTTCGCTCAACTACCTGTTTGCTTCAATGAGCTTTTCAAGCCTCAAAACTCGATGGTAGAGGGCCGACTTCGACAAGGGAGGGTCAGCCATCTCCCCCAGATCGCGCAGCGACAGATCGGGATAGCGCTCGCGCAGGTCGCAAAAGACTGCCAAGGCGTCCGGAAGCGTGTCGCGCAAACCCCGCTGTTCGAGCTCATCGATCAACGCAAGCTGATGCTGGGCGGCACCCGCACTTCTGGTCTGATTGGCCAGTTCGGCATTCACGCGACGGTTTACGTCGTTCTTAACCAATTTGACCGCGCGCGCTTCCTCGATCTCGGCAACGCTGCGCTTGGCGCCAATCAGCTTTAGGAGCTGCTCGATCTCCTCGGCGCTCTTAATGTAGACAGCAAAGGATCCGCGCCGCGCGTTAACGCGCGCATGGACCCCAATCTGCTCCAATAAATCGCAAAGTCCCCGGGCATACTGCTCGCCCTGCACCGCGATCTCCAAATGAAAGTCGCCGCGGGGATCGGCCACGAAACCGCCGGCGATGAGCGCGCCGCGGATGTAGGCAAGCCTGCAGCAGGGACGGGCAACGATGTGCCGGGGAACACCGGCGACGAGCCCTCCCCTGCGGTCGAGAATGCCCAGCAGCACCAGAGCCTTGTCCAGGTCGGGTTGATCGGGCAGGGTAATGAGATAGTTACGGACCTTATGCAAGACCGATTTACGAACGGTGAATTCCGTTTTGAGCTTAAGGATGCGATGCGTCAGCGTGATCATCGTGCGCGCGACGGCACCCGTCTCGGTCGCGACCGTCAAACGATACCGCCCGGAGCCGGCCAGCGAAAGTGTACCGCTCACACGCGTCAGGGCGGCAAGCGTCGACAAATCGCAGTATTCACATTCGGGTTCGCAGCGCGCGAGCTCGTCACGCACCTCGGCGGTAAACGACATGCAGGCCTATGCTTTCGTGTTGGCGCGCGACAGGTCGCGATGGGAAATGCTCACATGATATTGGGCACCTTCTAAATAACGTGCCGTGGCCTCGGCGATGGCAACGCTGCGGTGTTGACCGCCCGTGCAGCCGATGGCAATAGAAAGCTGTGGCTTGCCCTCCGCGATATAGCCAGGCATGACCGTATCGAGCAGCTGCGTCCAGGCCTTCCAGAACTCCTGGGTCTTGGGATGGTCCAGAACAAAGTCGGAGACTTTCTTATCGAGACCGGTCATGGTGCGCATCTCGGGATCGTAGAACGGATTGGGCAGGAAGCGGACGTCGATCATAATGTCCGCCTCGACGGGCATGCCGTGCTTAAAGCCAAACGAGAACACGTGAACGTCCATGAGCTGCTGGTCGGACAGCTCGGAGAACGCCATGCGCAATTTGTTGCGCAGGGCAGAGGTGCGCAGGCGGCTCGTGTCGATGATCATATCGGCTCGATCGCGCACGCCCTGCAGCTGCAGGCGCTCGCGCTGAATCGCATCGGCCGTAGTCTCCCCCGGCTTGGCAATGGGGTGGCGGCGGCGGTTTTCGCTATAACGACGGATCAGCACCTCGTCAGAGGCCTCGAGAAACACGATGTCACAGCTCATCTCGCGCTCCTCGAGCGCGGCAACGGCATCGAGCAGCTCATCGAACAAGCCCTGGCTGCGCAGGTCGCAGGTGACGGCAAGATGCCTGCCCACGCCCGTATTGATGCCGACGAGTTCGGCAAGCTGGGCGATCAGACGCGGAGGCAAGTTGTCGATGCAAAAGTAGCCCATGTCCTCGAACACATGCATGGCCTGCGTTCGGCCCGATCCGGACATTCCGGTGATGATGACGATATCGGGGATGCGCTCCGAGCGCTCCGCCGCATCCATGGCATCTCCCTTTTGCATGTGTGCCTCCTAAAACAAGCGCGGGACCCGGCCAGCGGATCCCGCGCGATCAATTGCCTTTATTGAGTATACCGCCCCAAGCGGATACGAGGCCTGTCTTACGCCTCAAGCGCAGCCTTGAACCAACTTGTAATACTCGTGGGGTGCGTGATGGCGGTGCCGACGACAACGGCCCAGGCGCCCGCATCAATCGCGGCGCGGGCCTCCTCGGGCGTGTGCACGCGGCCCTCGCAGATGATGGGAAGACCGGGGAATTCCTCGGTCGCCTGACGCAGGAGCGGCAGATCGGGGCCATCGGCCATGGTGCAGTCGATGGCGGCGACACCATGAGAAAGCGTAGTGGATACCAGGTCAAAGCCCATATCAACCGCACGGCGAATGTCCTCGATGGTGGCACAGTCGGCCATCAGGAGCACGCCCTCCTCGTGCAGCGGACGGAAGGTGTCCTCGACGGTCTTGCCATCGGGACGTGGGCGATCAGTGGCATCAATTGCCACGATGTCGGCACCGGCGGCAACGCAGGCGCGAGCGTGACGCAGCGTCGGCGTGATGTAGACGCCCTCGTGACCATCCTTCCACAAGCCGATGACGGGGACCTCGCAGCGGCCCTTAATGGCGGCAATGTCGGCAAGGCCCTGGCAGCGAATGGCGGCGGCGCCGCCGAGCTCGCAAGCGCGAGACATTTGAGCCATGGTCTCGGGCGTGCGAAGCGGCTCGCCCATATACGCCTGAACGCTCACGACGAGCTTGCCCTTCAGGGATTGAATCAAAGGATCGACGGTCATGTTCGACTCAACCTTTCTAAAAACAGCCTTCTGAGACACCGCACCTTGACGTTCAAACCGTCGCTCACGTACCGAAGTACGCTTCGCTCCTCTTTCACGTCAATCCGCGGCACCTCAGAAGGCGCACTTGGTAGTTATGTTTACTTCAAAGATGCAAGAAGGTGTTCGGCGGCACCGATGAGCGGAGCATCGCCCTCCAGAGAACCGATGAGGATCGGCGTGTCCTGAAGCGGATCGAGCGCCTGGCTGGCATAGCCCTCGTGCACCGAATCCTTCCACGTCTGTGAACGCCAATCGGGACCTTGGTGAATCACGCCGCCCGAGAGCACGATGACCTCAGGGTCCAGGATGTTAGCGAGCGAGCCCAAGCTGGCACCCAGCGCAAAGCCGGCGTCATGGATGACCTCGGTCGCCTTTGCGTCGCCCGCACGGCACAGGTCGTTCACATCGCGACCGACCGAAGGACGGCTGGGGTCGACGCGACCAAAGCGCTCATCGTACATACGACCAATGGAAGTGCCCGAAGCAACCGACTCTAGATGGCCGGAACGCCCGCAGGCGCAAGGAATGCCGGCGGCAGCCGAGCACTCGATGTGGCCCATATGGCCGGCAGCACCATGGAAGCCCTGCATCACGCGGCCGTTCTCGACATATGCGCCGCCGATGCCCGTGCCGATGCCCAAACACAAGACGGAGAACTTGCCCTTGCCGACGCCCCAGTGGGCCTCGCCCAGAGCATGAGCCTGCACGTCGCCCACAACGGCAACGGGAAGACCAAGGTCCTCGCGCAGACGCGGCCCCAACTGAACGCCGGACCAGCCGGGCATGATCTCGTTGGCATACGCGATAGCGCCCGTCTTGGGATCGACGACGCCGGCGGCACCGATACCGACACCGAGGACCTCGACATCGGGATTCGCCTCAAGAGCGGCCTTGATGGACGCCTCGATACGCTGGAAGACGGCCTCGCCGCCCTCCTGGGCCTCGGTAGGAACCTCGGCCTCAAAAACGGGATGGGGCACGCTGCCGTCAGCCGGGTACTCCATAATGGCGGTCGCGATCTTAGTTCCGCCGATATCGACAGAGCAGACGTACTTGTTCTCCATGTCGTTCTCCTTAGGAGATAAAAACAACTACAGGAAATGAAGGCGGTGTTATCGCCGCAGCATGATAAAGGTTTCCCAGGTGCCCGAGGTTGGGGTGAAAGTGGTGGGGCGTTGACCTAATGGGTCACGCCCGACCACTTGAGCCCCAAGATCGGGTGCCTGGGGAAGCTTTACAGGAGACCGTTGTCCTGGAGGACCTTCTTAATCGCCTCGACGTTCTCGCCGGTCATGGCCTTCACCGGGCGCGGCATGGTCGGGCTGTCGAAGATACCCATGAGGTTCATAGCGGTCTTGAAGGCGCCGACGCCACCGGCATAGCCCTGGACGCCCGAGGTGACATCCCAGATGTGCGAAATCTCATTGAGGCGATCCTGCTCGGCCTTGACGGTAGCCCAGTCGCCGGCCTGAGCGGCCTTCCACTGACGCACGTAGCCCTCGGGCTCAACGTTGGCGAGACCCGGGACGGAACCGTCGGCGCCGCCGAGGTAAGCACCGTCGACGACGACCTCGTGACCGGTGAGGATGCTCATCGGGTGGCCGTTCTTCTCGTTCTCCTGAACGAGGTAGCGGAACGAGATGTCATCGCCCGAGGAATCCTTGACGCCGGCCAGGACGCCCTCGGCGCCGAGCTTAGCAAGGAGCTTCCAGGGGAGCTTGGTGTGGACGCACACGGGGATGTCGTAGGCGAAGATGGGCAGGTCGAGTTCCTCGTGCAGGATGCGGAAGTGCTCCTCGACCTCGGTCATGCCCTGCAGGGCATAGAACGGGCAGGTGGCGACAAGCGCATCGGCGCCCAGCTCCTGAGCGACCTTACCATGCTCGATCATGCGCTCGGTCTCGGTATCGATGATGCCGACCAGAACGGGAACGCGGTGGTCGACGATGCGCACGGCCTCGGCGACAATCTGGCGGCGGCGCTCGTCGGTGGAGAAGACGACCTCGCCCGAGGAGCCCAGGAAGAACAGGCCATCGACGCCGGCATCGATCATGCGGTTGATGCTGCGCTCAAAGGAGGCAACATCAAGCTGGTGGTCTTCGGTATCGGGAACAACGACGGGAGGGATAACGCCGGTGAATTTCTGAGTTGCCACAAGAATCTCCTTAGTTGTCTGGCGGGCGGCCCTATGCCACCCACTCTTGTTGGCAGTGTCCAGGCCGTCTAGGCCAAAGAACACGGGTAGAACGTTTGGTTCAAGAAGTCGACGACTTCGTTTTCGAACGCATTGATGCGCTCGTGAGCGTATTTGGCATAGATGATATGCCTCCGGTCACACTCAAGACCGTTGAATACGGCGAACTGGCCCTTGGGATCGCTCACGGCATCCATGAGCGATGTGCCCATGAGCGCCGATCCGCGCACCCGAGACGACAGAGCCTCGAGGCCACCGGGGATTGGATTGGCAACCGCCGTGCAGGCAAGGCCCCGCTCGTCCAGAGCGGAAACCGCCAGCGCGACGCCGCCGCCAAGGCCCTCGCCCCACGCAAAAATGCGATCGGAGTCCACGCCGTCAAGATTGCGCGCGACCTTCGCCAACGCGCAGCCCCAACGGACGCGCTCGACAAAAGCGGGCGAAGCAATCCCCCGCTGCAGGTCGTCCGTACCAGCAACACCGTCGTCCAGTGCAAGCACGGCATATCCCATGGCGGCAAATCTCGTCATGTGATGCCAGCCGCGCACAGGCCGATCGATGTCGTGGAACATCAGGCACAGCGGCACGCGCTCAGATACTCGGGCACGACCAACAGGCTCAATCAAACGAGCGTGGACCGCATGGTCACCGAGCTCAAAGGAAACCTCCGAGTAACGGGCGCAGGGGTTAACAAAGTCAATCGCCGTAATGGCCAGGCCTTGAATCTCAAGATTCGATGCGCATGTCTCTAAATCAGAAATATCTGCTTGGACATCACCGTGCCAGTCCCGATATTCTGCGAGCCTTGACGAAACCGTTCCAGGAATTCCCACGAGCCCGGGGACTATCAGCTCGTCAACATTGCTCTCGCACTTAGACATGAGCCTCCCCTCCCTCGCAGAAAAACGAAATGATCAGATCATCAAAGTCCTGAATCTCCTCGTGGCCAAAACCTTCAAAGAACTCATGACGCTTTTCACAGGTCAGGTTGTTGTAGACCGCAAACTGCGTCGCCGGCGGACAGACGATATCGGCTGTGCCCGTGCCAAACAGAACGGGGCATTTGACCATGGGGGCAAAGTTCTTGGAATCGAAGTACGCCAGTTTGGCATAGGCTTCCTCGATACGAGTCGAGTCCTCGTCAAACCAACGCGACCAATAGCGCAGACCCTCGTAGGCAATATCGTCGGCGTCCAGATCCCAAACCAGGCGGAAGTCCGATAAGAAGGGATAGAGGATGGCCGCGCGATTGATAAGCTCGCTGTTAAGCGCGCAGGTCGCAATACCCAAACCGCCACCCTGCGATGCGCCGTTCACATACACGCGGGTAAGATCGATGCCCTCGAGCTCGCGAACGATACGGCACAGAATGCGGATATCCTGGTGCAAGCGGATATAGTAGAGGTTGGCCGGGTCGCCGTCGATACCGGCGACGATATGGCCCGCGACCGTCGTGCCCTCAAATCCACCAATATCCTCGGAGGGGCCACCCTGGCCGGGGCAGTCGAGGGCGATGAGCGCCATGCCCATGCCCGCAAACGACGCCTGCTCAAACCAGCTGCGGCTCGCACCCGGATATCCATGGAACTGAAGCACCAGCGGCATGGGCTCCTCCGAGACCGGCTTGAGGTACTTGGCATGCAGGCGTGCACCACACATGCCGGTATACCAGAGGTCGAAAAACCGACAGGTCGCGGAATCCGCAACCGAAGCCGCCTCGATCGCGTAGTCGAGCTCGACGGCGTCCGCCTCGGCCATGCGGTCCTTCCAAAAGAGATCGAAATCCGATGGACGGGGCATAGCGCCTCGATATTCACCAAATTGCTGTTGTAGCTCTTGAGCACTTGGCATGGCTCGTGAACCCAACCTTTCGAAATCGCAACGGAGGTGGGCCCGGCAAGGGAACCGGGCGCACGGGAGGGAAAGCGAGACTACTCGCCGAGCTTGGGATGCAGCAGCGACGGCGCAGCGCCGAGCAGCATCTTGGTGTAGGGGTCCTGAGGGTGCTGGAAGACCTGCTTGGCCTCGCCCTGCTCGACGATCTTGCCGCCATTCATAACGATGATGTCGTCAGAGATATAGCGGACCGTCTGGATGTCATGGCTGATGAACACCATGGCCAGGCCGAGCTCCTTCTTAAGGTCGGTCAGCAGGTTCAGAATCTGCGCGCGGACCGAAACGTCCAGAGCCGAGGTGGGCTCGTCGGCGATGATGGCATCGGGGTTCAGCGACAGGGCACGGGCAATTGCGACGCGCTGGCGCTGGCCGCCCGAAAGCTGGCCGGGAAGAACCTCGGCGGCGGAGCTGGGCAGACCGGTGAGCTCCAAGAGCTCCTTGACGCGCTTCTCCTGCTCGGCCTCGGTACCCAGGTTGTGGACGCGCATGGGGTCGAGCAGTTGCTCGCGAACGACCATGCGGGGGTTGAGCGCCGTGGCCGGGTTCTGGAACACGACCGAGATGACGCGACCCATGTGGCGACGGTCCTCGGCGGTACGTTTAGTAACGTCCTTGCCCTTAAAGTAGACCTTGCCACTCGTGGGGGCCTGCAGACCGCACATGACGTTGGCGGTGGTGGACTTTCCGCAACCGGACTCGCCGACGATGCCGATGGTCTGTCCGGGCATGAGCTTAATCGTTACACCCTGGACGGCGTGAACCAGGTTGGGGTGCAGAATCGAGCCGGTACGGGTCCTAAAGGTGACGTGGACGTCATCAAGGAAGATGATCGGCTCGACGCCGTTGACTGCGGTCTCGCTCATCTACATCACCTCCGCGTGAGGGGTCAAACCATTTGCCTTGAGCACCTCATCGGGGAGCTCGGAATAGAAGTGCTCGGTGCCGGGCACGCGCTTGAAGACCGGACGGGTGTCCAGGCCAATGCGCGGATGGCTCGAGCGAGGTGCGAAGCGATCGCCCTTGGGGAAATCGCGCGGGCTCGGAACGGCGCCAGGCACCTGGTGCAGGCGGCCCGAACCGCTCTCGATGGACAGGACGGAACCCAGAAGACCGCGAGTGTACTCGTGGATCGGGTTGGTGAGCAGCTCCTTGGTGGGCGCCTGCTCGATAACCTGGCCGGCGTACATAACCGTGATGTTATGAGCGACCTCGGCGACCAGTGCCAGGTCGTGCGAAACGAAGATCATGGCAAAGCCGAGCTTGGCCTGAAGGTCGTTAAGCAGCTTGATGACCTGCTTCTGGACGGTAACGTCCAGAGCGGTCGTGGGCTCGTCGCAGATGACCAGCTTGGGGTCGCGGGTAAGGGCCATAGCGATCAGAACGCGCTGACGCTGACCACCGGAAAGCTCATGCGGATAGCTCTCGAGCGTACGCTTGGGGTCGAGGCCCACGAGCTCCAGGAGCTCCTCGGCGCTTCGGGTGCCGCCGCGCTTGGTGAGCTGCTTCATCTGGGCGGAAATGAGCATGGAGGGGTTGAGCGAGGACAGGGCGTCCTGATAGACCATGGCGATATCGGTACCGCGCAGGCCGAACCACTCCTTCTTGCTCATCTTGAGCAGGTCGCGGCCCTCCCAGAGAACCTCGCCGGAGAGATGCTCGTCATCGTCGGTCAGGCCCATGATGGCCAGCGTGGTGATGGACTTACCGCAGCCGGACTCACCGACCAGGCCCATGGTCTGGCCGGGACGGACATCAAAGTTGACGTGGTCGACGACGTTGATATCACCGTGGTGCTCAAACTGGATGCAGAAATCGCGGACCGAAAGGATCGGCTCAACGGACTCATCGGGCACATGGCGGTCGTTACGCTTGAGCTCGACATCGCGCAGGGCGCCAAGACGGGCGGACAGGGACTGAGCCTGCTCCTTGTAAGCGCGAACGGGGTCGGAGACCAGCAGGTCGGCCTCGCGGCGCTTGGAGGAGTCGGTCGGATCCAGGGCGGCGGAGGGAGCAGCGGCCATGGCGTCGGTAATGCCCTCGGAGAGGATGTTGAGCGCCAGGCAGGTGATCATGATGGCCAGGCCCGGGAACAGTGCCTGCCACCAACGGCCAGCGAGCACGCCGCCGCGGGCGTCGGCGAGGATGTTGCCCCAGGTAGCGGTGGGCTCCTGGATACCAGCGCCGATAAAGGTCAGCGAGGCCTCGAAGATGATGGCGTCGGCGACCAGGGTAACGGTGAAGACCATGATCGGGGCGATGCAGTTACGCAGAACATGCTTGATCAAAATCCACGGAGCCTTGGCGCCGGAAACGATGACCGCGCGGACATAGTCCTCGCCGTACTCGGACACGATGTTGGCGCGCACGATACGGGCAATCTGCGGAGTGTACATAAAGCCGATGGCGAAGATGATCGACGGCACGGAATTGCCCAGGATGGAGACGAAGACGGCAGCGAGGGCGATGCCCGGGATGGACATGATGATGTCCAGGATGCGCATGATCGCCTCGGAAACGGACTTGCGCGAAACCGCCGCGAGGGCGCCCACGACCGAGCCGCAGACCAGAGCCATGGCAGTAGCACCGAAGCCGATGATCAGCGAGTAACGGCCACCGTAAAGCATACGCGACAGGATGTCGCGGCCCTTATCGTCGGTACCGAAGATAAATCCATTGCCGGGAGCCTGGCGAGCAGTGAAAATCTCGACCGGGCTATAGGGGGCAAGAAGGGGCGCCAGAATCGCGGTCAGGGCGACCAGTGCCAGCACGACGGCGGCAATCTTAGAAGACAGCGTCATCTTCTTCCAGCCACCGAGCTTGAGCCCCTTGGAGGCAGCTTTCTCGAGCTGCTCGGTTTGCTTCTCTCGAATCTTTACCATAATCTACACCGTCCTGATGCGCGGGTTGATGAGCAGGTAGAGCATGTCAACCACGATGTTGATGATGATGAAGGCAAGAGCAACGACGATGACGACGCCCTGAACCAGGTTCGCCTCGTTGCCCTGAACGCCCTGCAGAATCGCAGTACCCATGCCGGGGAGGTTGAAGATGACCTCGATGACGACGGCGCCGCCCATAAGGTAACCGATCTTAAGACCGAGGGTGGTGACCGGGGTGATCAGCGCGTTGCGCAAAACGTTGATGCCGACGACGACCTTCTCGGGAACGCCGGCGCCACGGGCCATGCGGACATAGTCCTTATCGAGCTCCTCGACCATGGCCGTACGCACGATACGAGTCATCTGACCCGTCAGCGGGAATGCCAGAGCGATAGCGGGCATGATCATACGTCCCAGATAGCCAGCCGGGTTGGTGGTGAAGTGAGGCAGAGCACCGGACGCCGGGAGCACCTTAAGGTAGGAAGAGAACAGCAGAATCAACAGAACGGCAAGCCAGAACGACGGGGTTGCCAAGCCGGCGATGGAAAAGACGCGGATCACTTGGTCCGGCCATTTATCGCGATACAGTGCCGCGATGACGCCGAGCAAAAACGAGACGACCGCGCCGATGGCAAGACCGATGAAGGTCAGCTGCATCGTGACGGGCAGGGCCGTGGAGATGCGCTTGGCAACGGAGTTGCGAGCAGCACCATAGGTGCCCATGTCACCATGGATCAAATCGCCCATGTAGCGCACGTAGCGCACGGGCCAGGGGTCGTCCAGACCATACTTCTCATGGTACTCGGCAACCGCCTCGGGCGAGGCACCGTCACCCAACGCCGTATAGGCGGGGTCGGTCTTGGAGAACGACATAAGGAAGAACACCAGGACGGTGACGCCCAATGCCATAATCGGCAGCGCCACGAGACGCCTTCCAATCAAACGTAGAAAGTTGTTCACGTTCTCTCCCCTTTCTTTTGTCGGTAGGACCAACTGGTATATGAGTATGGATACTCATTACAAGACCCGAGCGACATCGAGGCCGCCCGGGTCTTTGTTTCAACTATGAGGACGTTGCCTTACGACCGACGCCCTACATATGACTCAAGCGAGTCTTAGGCCTTGACGGTCGCGACGCCCCTGAAGGACATGCTCGTCGTGCCGATGCCCTTGAAGCCATCGAGGGCCTCGCCGTTGGGCGCGGTGGACGGATCGTCCCAGGAAGCGGAAACGGTCTTGACGTGGACAACGGGGTACAGAACAGCGTTGTCGGCGATGATGTCGAAGCACTCGTTCCACTTCTTCTGCTGCTCGTCGCCCTCGGCGGCAAGAGCCTCGTCCATGAGACCGTGGAGCTTCGCCCACTCAGCGGAATCCTTCCACGGGCAACGGGTCTGCATCCAGACGTTGTCGCCATACCACCAGTTGAGCAGCAGGTCGGGATCGGCGCCGAAGCAGGACGGATCGCCAGGAGCGAGAAGGATATCGTAGGCCTCGCCGCCGTCGATGGCAGCGTAGGTGGCCGGCGAGGTATCGGTCTGGATGGTCACATCGAAGCCGAGAGCGTCGAGGTCGTTCTTGACCTGGGCGGCCATGCCCTTGATCTGCTCGTTGTCGGTGGTGCGCAGGGTGATGGCGCCCGGGGTGATGCCAGACTCTTCGATGAGCTTCTTGGCCTTCTTGGCGTCAGTCTTGTACACCGTGGAAGCCTCATGATAGTTGGTGAAGCTCTTGGGCAGGTAGCAGCTGGCAGCGGTGGCAAGGCCGGCGAAGGTGTTGGTGATCATCTTCTCGGTGTCGAGCGCATACATGACGGCCTGACGGACCTTGACGTTGTTCCAAGGCTCCTTGGCGACGTTGAACATGATGAAGCGGGTGCCGAAACCCTGAACGTTATCGATCTTGCAGCCAGCGCTCTCGAGCTGGTCGACGGCGTCAGCGGTGACGAGCTCCATAACGAGCGTGGAGCCCTCCTGCTGGGCGGTAACGCGAGCGGTGGGGTCGGTCAGGATGCTGTACTGGATCTTCTTATCCTCGGCAGCATACTCACCGTTGTACTCGGGGTTGGGAACCAGGGTGATCTCGGTATCGGAGATAGAGTCGTACATCCAGGGGCCGGAACCGATCGGCTGCTTGGCGCGATCCTCCTCGGCCTGGGTGGCCGGGGTAACACGGATGATGGCCAGACGATCCTTGAGCAGGGAGAAGTTGGGGACCTTGGTCTTGACCGTTACGGTGCTGGCGTCCTTGGCCTCGATGGACTCGAAGGGCTGGAAGAACGGAGCATAGGTAGCGGAAGCAGCGCAAGCGGTGTAGGAGGCAACGACGTCGTCAGCAGTGACCTCGGTGCCATCGGAGAACTTGGCACCCTTGCGGATGGTGACCTCGAAGGTAGTGTCGTCCACGGACTTGGGATCGTCGGTGGCGAGCTCGTTGAAGGTGCTGTAGTCGTGGTAATCGATGCCGTAGAGGCCCTCGATGACGTGCCAGTTAGCACCCAGGCCCACAGCAGAGCCGGTGCTGGCGGGGTCGAAGCTGGACGGAGCGTAAGCGGAACCAGCGGTGATCACGCCGCCGCCACGGTTGGCGGAATCGGTGGAACCGGAAGCGGAACCTTCGTCGCTAGAGCTGCCACCGCAGCCAGTGAGACCAAGCCCTGCGACAGCAGCGACGCTGCCGGTGAGGCCGAGGAACGAACGCCTGGACATACCCTTGTTGATGATGGCCATGTCTTCTCCTATCAATAGAGAATCTTACCCGGGAGCACCTAGACTTGCCCCCGCGCAACTTGCGGACGATATATACCTTACCTACCGACGAACCCAACTGAGGTGCCGCGCTCGGCGACCGATACATACATACGCTTGAACGGTATTTACTACCGTTCACCGAATTCATTGACAAATGATTCGACAGACAGTATGTATCGACGAGGTGAGATATCAGTCTTCGTCAACCCGCAGGATAGCAGTGTTGTTCACCATGGCTAGTCAAACGTTTTAGCGTTAATAAAACCCGAAATCGGCAGGTAATCACCGCGAAACAAATGATTGAAAATTGACCAATCATGTATATCAGTTGTTTAGAAGCGCGTTTAGTTTTTCGGATTGGTTGGCCGATGCCTGGGCGCGCTCGGCATTCCATGCAACAAGTGCCTCGTGGACCGCTTTGGCGACATCGGCCGGAACGCCTCGAACTTCTGCAATCTCCTGCTCGCTTGCCGCGCGCAAACGCTTCATCGAACCAAAATGGCGCATAATGGCACGTTTTCTGGTGGGTCCCACACCCGGAACGTCGTCAAGCACCGAAACCGTCATAGCCTTATCGCGCAACTCGCGGTGGAACGTAATCGCAAATCGGTGGGATTCATCGCGAACCTGCTTGATCAGATAAAGCGAAGCGGAGCCGGTCGGCAGCACGACGGGAGTCTCGTCCCACGGCACGAAAACCTCCTCATCGGCCTTTGCCAAGCCACAAACTGGTATATCGAGGCCGAGTGCCTCGAGTTGCTTAATTGCAGCGGTCAATTGCGGCTTGCCGCCATCGACTACGAGCAAATCGGGGCGCGAGCCAAAGCGCTCGTCCGCCATGCGCTCGGGAGCATAGCGACGCCCCAGAACCTCGGACATCGATACGAAGTCGTTCGCCTCGTCCAATTCGGCCTGAATTTTAAAGCGACGATACTGGCCCTTGTCGGCACGGCCGTTGGTAAATACCACCATCGAAGCGACGGTAAAGGTGCCGTGCAACGTCGAGATATCGAAGCACTCGATGCGCAACGGCGGCGCAGGCAGCGCCAGCGCGCTTTCGAGCTCCAGGAGCGCCTGATTGGTGCGATCGTCAGCATACCCCGTGCGCATCATGTAGCGCATGAGGGCATGGCGCGCATTTTTGGAAGCCATATCGAGCAGGCGGTGCTTTTCGCCGCGCTGTGGCCTATGGAGATGGCAAGAGCGTTCTCGCTTGCCCGCAAGCCACTCCCCCAACGCTTCGGCATCCTCAAGCTCGACAGAGAGATTGATCTCGGCTGGAATATCAGCCGTCTCGTCGTAATAGCGCTTAAGAAAGCCAGATTGAAGCTCTTCCTCATCGACATCCAGGCCTTTATCGAGGATGAACTCACAAGTTCGAACCGTTCGGCCCTCGCGAACGACAAAGACACAGGCGGCAGAGATAGTCTCTTCGCGATAGAAGCCGATGACGTCGATATCGACGCTTGATGGAAAAACGACCTGTTGGCGATCGTCCAGGCCCCTAATGACTTCCAGGCGACGCTTGACGCGAGCCGCACGCTCAAAATCGAGTGTCTCGGCTGCCTCTGTCATCTCGGACGTAAGCTCGTCGACGACATCCTTGCGATGGCCCGACAAGAAACGTTCGACACGCTTGACGTTCTTGGCATAGTCGGCAGGGGAAATCGCACCGACGCATGCGCCCGGCCCGCGCCCGACATGGTAGTCAAAGCAGGGACGCCCGTTTTGCGCGCAAATCATATTGACGATGTCTTCTTCGCCCTTATGAGATTCGACGATGCGGCGGCAGCGGCGCCATTCCGCACAGGATGCCGAGCAAATAGGAATAACCTTGCGTAGCGTATCGATGGTCTCACGCGCCGCGCGGCTATCGGTATAGGGGCCAAAATAGCGCGTTCCCGGTTTATGACGCTCTCGCGTGTATTTAATAGCCGGAAACAAGTCGCTCTTGGTAATGGCGATAAAGGGATAGCTTTTATCGTCTTTGAGATCGACGTTAAAGTACGGATGGTACTGGCCAATCAGATTGCGCTCGAGCACCAATGCCTCGTGCTCGGTCTCCACCACGATATAGTCGAAGCTCGCCACCAGCTGCATCATGAGCGGGATCTTTTGACGCTCGTCCTGCAGCGTCACGTATTGACGCATACGGGCACGCAAGTTTTTTGCCTTGCCCACATAGATGACATCGCCCTTGGCATCTTTCCAAAGGTAGCAGCCGGGTTGCGTGGGAACGCGCGAAACCTGCTCGGCAAGTGATGGAATGTTGTCGTGACCTGCCACGCGCACCTACTTGCGACGAAGCAGCGCCGAGACCTCGGGCATCTTAAAGACGAAGGCAAGACCAAAAGTTACAGCGAGCGAGACGACGCCTGCAACACAAACGTAGCCCAGGGTAATGAGGATCGAGCTGCCAAGCATTCCGACAAAGTGCTCAAGTGCCCACATGACGCCGGCGCCCGCGGCAGCGCCCAAGCCACCGAACAACAGGCCGAAGAAACCGCCGTGCAGGATAGACTTGACCTGAAGGCCATGCAGACGACGGCGCAGCCACCACAGTGAGCATCCGACCAAGACCACGTAGTCAACGACGTACGAAAGCGCAATTGCCGGCATACCGTAGCCCAATACCACGCCAAACAGCAGCACCGAACCGGCCTGACCGATAGCGGAGTACAGGCAATAGCGGCTATAAGGTTTCATATCGAGCAGGGCCGAGAAGCTCTTCTGCATCAGCACGACCACGCCGTAGAGCGGCAGGGAAAGTGCCAGATAGATAAGGAACTCCGACACCAGCGCCACACCGGATTCATCGAACTTGCCGGCGCAGTAGATCATGTTGAGCGGACGGGCGAAGACGATCAGGTACATCGCAAACGGAATCAGGAAGAAGAGCATCTGGGCGACACCGCGCGAAATGCCCGTGCGGACGCTGTCGTAATCCTTCTCCTGCGCATCGTGAGAGAGTTCGGTATAGAGTGCCGTCGAAAGCGAGGCGGCGATCAGCGCATAGGGCAGCGTGTACCACAGGCGCGCATATGCGATGACGGAAGGGCCGGTCTCGGGCTGCACCACCAGCGCGGCGGCATTGGTAATGGAGGTCGAGACAAACATGCACACCGTGGCGAGCAGCGTCGGGATACCAAGCGCAATCGTCTGTCGCAGCGCGGGGTCCTTAAAGTCGATATGGATATGAGGATGCACGCCATGCTTGCCGAGCGCGGGAATCTGGCAGGCCATCTGGACAAAGACGCCGAGGGTCGTACCGGCTGCGATCAAGATAATGCCGACCCGCTCGCCAAATTGTGCAGACACGGGAGCAAAGCCCATAAAGCTGGCGATGACGATGACATTGTTGAGAACCGGGGCAAACGTCGACCAGAAGTAGTCGCGGTGTGCGTTGAGAACACCCGAGAACACCGAGCCCAAACCATAAAACAGAATTTGGATAGCAAAGAAGCGGAACATGAACGCAGCGGTATCCATGCTGTCGCCATTACCCGAAAGGAACGACTGCGTCCAAATAAAGCCGGGAGCAAACACGGTGCCCAGCAGCGAGATGCCGCCCAGCACCAGAAGCAGAATACCGAGCAGGTTGCCGACATACTCGTTCGATGCCTCGCGGCCCTGCTCACGCCTCACGCCCATATACACCGGCAAAAACGCCGTAACGAGCATGCCGCCCATCACGAGCTCGTAGAGCATGTTGGGCAGGTTGTTGGCAACCTGATAGGAGGACGAGAGCAGCGACATGCCGATGGCGGCCGCCATGGCCCACGTGCGGATAAACCCGGTGACGCGCGACACGATGGTCAGCACGGTCATGAGGCCAGCAGAACGACCAACCGTGGAGTAGTCCGACGAACCCATATCGTCTACGTCGTCCTGAGAGCCCTCATGAACCTCATCTTGTGGCGGCAAATCGTCCACGACGGTAAAGGAGCCAGTCATCGCAAAGGGATCGTCGACCAAAACGGCGTCATCAGCAGGCGCGGCGTCATCGCTGGTCAGCATGTTGTTACCAGATACGGCATCATCATCGAATATGGCATGGTCGCCAAACACCGTGTCAACTTCTTTGGCGGCGACGGTTCGGGCAGAAAACGACAGAGGGTCCCAGTCGTCATCACCGTCGATGGCCACGCCCTCGACGGGATCGGTCGAACCAAGCGGCGACCATTCGTCATCCGAAAGAAGCGGTTCGCCATCATCATGAGCCGCGGGCTTGGCGGAACGAGCGGCAGGAGCGCTCTTCGGCGTGCTCTTTCCCTGGGCTGCCATCAAAAACACCGCCGTCTCATCGGGACGCGGCACACGAGGAGCCTCGGAGGCGATCGGCATCACGCTGGCGCTAGATTGAGCGGCAGCCAAAAAGACAGCTGTCTCATCGGGACGAGCCGAAGAAAGAACCGTGCGGGGAAGCGCCGTGCCGACACCGGCGGCACGCAAGTACACGGCCGTCTCGCCCGGGTCAGCGGCAGCGGACCAAGCGTTTCGAATCTCGTTATCGAACGAAGCGGCCTCGGGCGCGGGCACCTGAGGAGCCGACCCTTTTGCAAAGTGAGCTCCGGACTTTGATTCTTCCTGCGGCATCGCTCAGTCCTCTCTCGTGATCGGGGCAACCGTCGCCCCGCAAAATGCAACTAAGTCATCGGGAGCAAGCTCAAGCTGATAGCCGCGCTTGCCACCCGAGATAAAAATGGTATCCCAAAGGACGCATGTCTCATCAATCAGCGTCCGGAAGCGTTTTTTCATACCGACCGGGCTGCAACCGCCGCGGACATACCCCGTCGAGGCAAGCAAATCTTTGACATGCATCATGGTCAGCGACTTTTCGCCTGCGGCGCGCGCGGCGGCCTTGAGGTCGAGCTCGTCGGCAACGGGAATGCAGCACACGACATGGTCGTTGGACGGCGTCGTGCAGACCAGGGTCTTAAATCCCTGACCGGGCTCCTCGCCAAGCTGCTCGGAAATCGCGACGCCCAGACCTGACGATTCATCGCCATCGTCTTCGTACGTATGGAGAACATAGGAGATGCCGGCGCTTTCCAGCTCGCGCATCGCATTGGTTTTTGGCGTCTTAACAGCCTTTGCCATGGCACATCCTTTCCCTCGCAGAGCGACGCAAGGATTAAGTATAGGGCCAATTCCGCCGCATATGCCATCTCGACACACAGAAGCGCCACCGAATCAGAAGGAATCGGTGGCGCGTCGGTACTACAACGTCTCTTTACCGTGCGTCGAGCTGCGCCTGACGCTCACGGTCACGCTTGAGCAGCGGCGCCAAGAACTTGCCCGTGTAGCTCTGCGAACATGCCGCGACTTCCTCCGGCGTGCCTGAGACCACGACGGTTCCGCCGCCATTGCCGCCTTCGGGGCCCATATCGATCAGGCGGTCGGCAACCTTGATGACATCAAGGTTGTGCTCGATCACCAGAACCGTGTTGCCCGCATCGACCAGGCGCTGCAAAACGTCGAGCAGCTGGCGAACATCCTCAAAATGAAGGCCGGTTGTAGGCTCGTCCAAAATGTAGAACGTCTTACCTGTCTGACGACGATGAAGCTCCTTGGCGAGCTTCACGCGCTGCGCCTCGCCGCCCGAAAGCGTCGTAGCGGGCTGGCCCAAGCTCACGTAGCCCAGACCCACGTCATATAGGGTCTGCAGTTTGCGCTTAATCTGCGGGATATTCCCAAAGAAAGCCAGTGCCTCGGTGACACTCATGTCGAGCACATCCGAGATTGTCTTGCCGCGGTAGGTAACCTCGAGTGTCTCGCGGTTATAACGCTTGCCGCCACATACCTCACAGGGGACATAGATATCGGGAAGGAAGTGCATCTCGATCTTAATCTGTCCATCGCCCTTGCACGCCTCGCAGCGACCGCCGCTTACGTTAAAGGAGAAACGTCCCGGCGAGTAGCCGCGCGCCTTCGACTCCGGCGTGCTTGCAAATAGCGCACGCAGATCATCCCACAGGCCAATATAGGTCGCAGGGTTCGAACGCGGCGTGCGGCCGATCGGCGACTGGTCGATATCGATTACCTTATCGATGCACTCGATGCCCTCAATCTTCTTGTACGGCCCCACGGGACGCGTCGAACGGTGGATGGCATTCGTAAGCGCGGGCGCAATCGTATCGGTGACCAGGGAGCTCTTGCCCGATCCCGAAACACCGGTAACGACTGTGAGCGTACCGAACTCAATCTTGGCGGTAACGTTTTTGAGGTTGTTAGCGCGGGCGCCCGTAATCTTAAGACAGCCGCGGCCGGGCTTGCGGCGCTCATCGGGCACGCGGATCATCCGCTTGCCGGTCAAATAGGCACCCGTCATGGAATCGGGGCACGCCATAATATCGGCAGGCGTTCCCGCGGCGACCACGTGTCCGCCGTTAACGCCCGCACCGGGACCCATATCGATCACGTAGTCGGCAGCGCGAATGGTATCTTCGTCGTGCTCGACGACGATAACGGTATTACCGATATCGCGCAAGCGCTCGAGCGTCTTGATCAGGCGCTCGTTATCGCGTTGGTGAAGGCCGATCGACGGCTCGTCCAGAATGTACAGAACGCCCATGAGGCCGGCACCGATCTGCGTTGCCAGGCGAATACGCTGGGCCTCGCCGCCGGAAAGCGTCGCCGAGGCGCGATCAAGCGTCAGATAGTCGAGTCCGACATCGACCAGAAAACGCAGGCGCTCCAGGATTTCCTTGACGATGCGCCCGCCGATGAACTGCTGACGCTCGGTAAGCTCCAGGCCCTCAAAAAACTCGAGCGACTCGCGACACGACAGGCAGCAGACATCGTAAATGGACTTGCCGCCCACGGTGACGGCAAGCATCTCGGGACGCAGGCGAGCACCATGACAGCTCGAGCATGGCTCTTCGCGAATGTATTTCTCCAAGCGAGCCCTGGTGTTCTCGTTCGTCGTCTCGTTGTAGCGCTCGTACAGGATGTTGCGCACGCCCGAGAACTTAGTGTCCCACTGGCTGCGACGCCCATCGAGCTTTTGATAGTCGACCGAAATCTTCGTGTCGCCCATGCCATCCAAAAACGCACGACGCACCCGCGGGGGCAGGTCCTCCCATGGCGTATCGGCACTCACCTTAAAGTGTTTGCAGACCGCAGCAAAAATCTGCGGATAATAGTTTGAATTGCCGAACAGGCTGCCAAAGACTCCGTCGGCAATCGACTTTGAGGGGTCTTCAATCAGCGCCTCGGCATCGACTGTCTTTTTAAAGCCCAGGCCATCGCACTCGGGACATGCACCATAGGGCGCGTTGAACGAGAAATCGCGCGGCTGCAGGTCGTCGATGGAATGCCCGTGCTCCGGGCACGCCAGTGCCAGCGAATACTCCAGCAACTCGCCCTCGGTTCCCTCGGGAGCGTCGCGGTCGGGCAGCATGTACACGTTCACGTTACCGTGCGCCAGTGCCGTCGCCTGCTCGACGGACTCGGCAATGCGACCCAGGGAATTCTCTCGAATCACGATACGGTCGACCACGACCTCAATGTCGTGTTTGAATTTCTTGTCCAGGTCGATAGGGTCGTCAAGCGAGCGCACCTCGCCGTCGACGCGCACACGGCTAAAGCCCTCCGCACGCAGGTCCTCAAACAGCTTGGCATATTCGCCCTTGCGTCCACGAACCACCGGCGCCAACACAAACGCGCGACGGCCCTCCCCTGCCGCCAGCACCTTATCGGCGACCTGATCGGTCGTCTGACGTTCAATGACACGACCGCACTCAGGACAGTGCGGCGTTCCCACGCGAGCAAACAGCAGACGCAGATAGTCGTAAATCTCGGTTACGGTGCCCACCGTCGAGCGTGGGTTTTTGGACGTCGTCTTCTGGTCGATCGACACGGCCGGCGACAGGCCGTCAATCGAGTCCAGATCGGGCTTGTCCATCTGGCCCAAAAACTGACGCGCATAGCTCGAAAGGCTCTCGACATAACGACGCTGGCCCTCGGCATAGATGGTATCGAACGCCAGTGAGCTCTTGCCCGATCCGGAAAGACCGGTTATGACCACGAGCTGGTCACGCGGAATGGAAACATCGATATCGCGCAGGTTATGCTCGCGCGCGCCGCGAATAACGATAGAAGAATCAGACATGGAAGCTCCTTGCCTCCTACAGCTTCAAATCACACTGACGATGAGTTTAGCGCACTCGACGCGCACAGATGTTCGTGATACAAGATTCGCAGACCTTTTGCGCTGTCTGACGCCGCAGACCGCACGCTCGGTCCGTACTTTCGAATACCGCCGATCGCCTGCCACGCATCATGAATGACTCCCGCTCGCAAACGAGGGTACAATGACGCTCGTGTCACACCGCGGGGCTCCGGCCCCAACATATACAAAGGAGTCAAACATGGGTTGCGAGCACGCACAGGCAGCCGGCGGGCAAACGTCGCCGTCGCAATTTGAGGAGAATACGCTGTCCGAGGTCAAGCGCGTTATCGCCGTGCTTTCCGGTAAGGGCGGCGTCGGCAAGTCATTCGTCACCGGCGCCATCGCCACGGAGCTTTCCCGCCACGGTCACAAGGTCGGCGTCCTCGATGCCGATATTACCGGCCCCTCTATCCCTAAGATGTTCGGCATGAGCGGACGTCACGTCCATGCCCTCGGCAATCTTATGCTGCCCGAAATCTCCGAGCACGGCGTCAAGGTTATGAGCTCTAACCTGCTGCTCCAAAACGAAACCGACCCCGTGCTCTGGCGCGGCCCGGTTATCGCGGGTGCCATCAGGCAGTTCTGGAGCGAAACCTCATGGGGCCCCATCGACTACCTGCTGGTCGACATGCCTCCGGGAACGGGCGACGTCGCCCTCACGGTCTTCCAGTCGCTGCCCGTCGATGGCATCGTCATCGTCACGAGCCCGCAGGATCTGGTCTCGATGATCGTCGCCAAGGCGGTCAACATGGCCGAGAAGATGAACGTGCCCATTCTGGGAATCGTCGAAAACATGAGCTATATCGAGTGCCCCGATTGCGGCAAGAAGATCGAAGTCTTTGGCAAGAGCAAGCTCCCCGAGGTCGCCGAGCGTTACAACCTCGAGATTCTAGGGCAGCTTCCCATCAATCCGGCACTCGCCGAGGCTTGCGACAAGGGCGAGGTTGAGACCGCACTGCCCGACGGTATGCTGCCCCAAGCCGTCTCTGCTGTCGAGGCCATTGCCCCGCACGAGACCGCCGAGGCCTAAGTGAACACAAACGCCTCCTATGACGTCTTGGTAATCGGCGGCGGGGCCTCGGGTCTCGCCGCCGCCATTACGGCCGCACGCGCAGGCAAAAGCGTCTGCATCGTTGAGCGAGATGTTGCCTGCGGCCTTAAACTCCTTGCGACCGGCAACGGCCGCTGCAACCTTTCCAACGAATCAATTGATTTCCAGCGGTACAACCACCCCGCATTCGTCGAATCCGTCATGGGTCCCCGGCCCGAGCAAGAGCTCGGCAGTTTCTTCTCCTCGCTGGGCATCATGACGACCTCCGAGGAGGGCCGCCTGTATCCGCGCTCCCTTCGTGCCGAATCGGTGCGCGATGCGCTTCTCAACGCTTGCAATCACCTGGGTATCACCTTGATCTGTGGAGCAAACGTTGCCTCGGCATTCAAAGCCCCCGAGGGCTGGACACTCCAAATAGACCGTCCCGCGCGAGCACTCAAGGCAAAAAAGCACGACGACCGAAAATCGGAGGTCCGCTCACTTCGGAAGGCGCTCGCCGACACCCCTCGCAAGAACGAGACGCTGCAGGCAAAGGCCGTAATTATCGCTACGGGCGGCAGCCCCGCCGACATCGCGAAGACGTTCAATCTTTCCCTCACACCGCAGCGCCCCGTCCTCTGCCCCGTGTCGGCATCGGTCTTCGGCGACCAGACTGCGCTCAAGACGCTGGATGGCCTGCGCGTCCGCGCCCGCTTGACGCTCACCCGCAATCACGAGGAGCTCTGGCGCGAAGACGGCGAAGTGCTCTTCCGAACCTTTGGCATCTCGGGCGTTGCCGCCTTTAACCTCTCCCGTCGCGTCCAGCGCGGAGACACGATTCTGCTCGACGTTTTCCCCGACCTCTCCAAAGACGAGTTGCTCGATATGCTCAACCAGCGAGTTGAGTTGCTCGGCGGCTTTTCACCCCGCGACCCCCGCTGGCTCGACGGCATGCTCGCCCCGCAGTTCTCTCGCGTTGTCTGCACCGCATTCGAACAGTGCCACCCCGGGTCGCACGACGTCATCCATCTGGTCTCAATCCTCAAGCACTTTAAGCTGCTCGTCGAGGGAACGACAGAGGAGCGTTCGGCCCAGGTCACGCGCGGCGGCGTGCCCATCGAGAGCGTCTCAGCTCCCAACCTCTGCGTGAGCAACGCGGCAGGCGCCCCACTTTACATCTGTGGCGAGGCACTCGACATCGATGCCGATTGCGGCGGTTTCAACCTTGCGTGGGCTTGGATCTCGGGTATTCGCGCTGCAAGCAGCCTATAGCCGCGCAGTCTATAATCAAAACGCATTCGGGCCGTCTGGGACACCGGGCGGCCTCTTTCTTGCATCTAAGGAGACCTCGATGATCGAAATCACCCAAGTCCACGCGTCACTCGATGAGGCCGGCGACGAAACCGCCTGCCTTGCTATTGGTAGACGCGCCGTCAAACGAGCCCTGCGATGCGAGGATTCCCAGATTAAAGCCATTGAGCTCCATCGCAAGTCAATCGACGCCCGTAAAAAGCGAGATGTCCATTTTATTTTGAGCTTTCGAGTTGAACTGACAAGCTCCCGACTCGAGCAGGAGGTGGTCGACCGCGTCGCCGAGCGCGACCGCTCGCGCATCCGCATGGTAGACGGCGAGGCGCCTTCATTCCCCAACCCTGTCCCGAATGCACCCAAGGAGCGTCCCGTCGTTGTCGGCGCCGGTTGCGCCGGTCTCTTCGCCGCCCTGACCCTTGCCGAAGCGGGCCTTAAACCCCTGCTCATCGAGCGCGGCGACCCCGCACTTCGCCGCTCGGAAGCGATTGATCTCTTTCTTAAGGAGCGTATCCTCGACCCCGAAAGCAATATCCAATTTGGCCTGGGCGGCGCAGGGACCTTCTCGGACGGCAAGCTCAACACGGGAACCAAGAATCCTGCCCATCGACTGATTCTTGAGACCTTCGTCGAAGCGGGCTCACCTCGCGATATCCTGTGGGACGCCAAGCCGCACATTGGCTCCGACATCCTCCCCATCGTCGTCACCAACATTTCTCAGCGCATCGAGCAGCTCGGTGGAACCGTCCGTTATCGAACAAAGCTCGTCAATATTCGAACCGATGGTTCTGGCGCCATCACCGGCATCGATGTTCAGCCACCCCAAGAAACCACAAGCGAGACAATCGCCACAAAGCACCTCATTCTCGCCTGCGGCCATTCCGCCCGCGACGTATTCGAGCTTCTCAAAGAACATAACGTTGCCCTCGCGCAAAAGACCTTTGCCATGGGTGTGCGCATCGAGCATCCTCAGCGCGACATCGACCGTGCCCAATATGGCCCTTCGGCAGGGCACCCGGCACTCGGAGCAGCCCCCTACAAGCTTGTCGCCCATCTCCCCAACGACCGCAGCGTGTTCTCGTTTTGCATGTGCCCCGGCGGGCAGGTTGTCGCGGCTTCTTCCGAGCAGGGCCATCTGTGCGTCAACGGTGCCAGCCTCAATGCCCGCGACGGGCGCAACGCAAATGCCGCCCTACTCGTCAACGTCACACCTGACGACCTTCCCGGCGATGATCCGCTCGCAGGCATTGAGCTCCAGCGCGCCTGCGAGCGAGCCGCCTATCGTCTGGGTGGCTCCAACTGGAACGCGCCGGCACAGCTCGTCGGGGATTTCCTTACGGGGCGCGCCAGCACGGCACCCGGAAAGATAAAACCAACCTATCCACTTGGCGTGACCTGGACGGCGATCGACGATGCCCTCCCGCAGCATATCGTCGAATCGCTTCGTTTGGGAATCCCCCTGCTCGGTAAGAAGCTGCGTGGCTATGACCGCCCCGATGCTGTCCTCACTGGCGTGGAGACGCGTTCGAGCTCCCCGGTTACGGTCATCCGCGATCGAACATGCCACGCCGTGTCGACCCCGGGCCTTTACCCTTGCGGCGAGGGTGCCGGATATGCCGGCGGCATCATGAGTGCCGCCACCGACGGCATCCGTTGCGCTGAGGCGCTGATAGCAGACCTCTAGTGCACGAACTCTCGCGTCCGAACGACACAGGCCCCGAGCTCCACAGGGAACTCGGGGCCTGTTCACTACTTCCTGAATCGTGCACCCTGGCGTTTTCTGCCCGAAGCAAAGGTAGAGCCCTTGCGAGCCTGCGAACGCAAACGCTCAATCGTTTCGTCCTCAGATGCGCCCTCAAGCATCGCCCGAATCTGAACGACGGCATCGCGCAGACGCGCCGCCTCCTCAAAGTCCATGGCGGCGGAAGCGTTACGCATGTCTTCCTCCATGGTCTCGACGATCCGCACGAGCTCGTCATGCGGTAGCCCTTCCAGCTGCTCGGCAAGCGTTTGCTCGGGCGCCACCGTCTCCGGCGCGGCGCCCTCGCCGTTTTCATCGGGCGTATAGAACGCACCATGGCCCAGAGAGTCGCCCTTCGAGCGTCCCTTCGAGCCCACAGTCTTTTCGGCCTCGGCAATAAAACTCGAGATGTCGTTAATGGCCTTGCGGACCGTCTTGGGCACAATGCCATGCTCTTCGTTATATGCCATCTGAATCTCACGACGGCGCTGCGTCTCCTCGATGGCTTCTTTCATCGAATCGGTCACAACGTCTGCATACATGATGACCTCGCCGTCGGCATTACGGGCCGCACGGCCAATCGTCTGAATCAACGAACGGCGATTGCGCAAGAAACCTTCCTTGTCGGCGTCGAGAATTGCCACCAGCGAGACCTCGGGAAGGTCAAGACCCTCGCGAAGCAGGTTAATGCCAACGAGAACATCGATCTTTCCCTCGCGCAGCGTTCGCAAGATCTCGACACGGTCCATCGTCGCCGTATCGGAATGCATGTAGTTGACCTTAATGCCGGCATCAAGCAGATGGTCGGTCAGGTCCTCGGCCATGCGCTTGGTGAGCGTGGTCACCAGCACGCGCTCCTTGCGGGCAACGCGCTCGCGAATCTCGTCCTCAAGATCGTCAATCTGCCCACGAACCGGACGCACATCGATCTTGGGGTCGAGCAGACCGGTCGGACGAATAATCTGCTCAACGTCGTTCTGGCTAACCCGCAGCTCATAGTCGCCCGGCGTGGCCGAAACGTAGATGAACTGGGGAATCCTCGCCTCAAACTCATCGAAACGAAGCGGGCGGTTATCGAGTGCCGAAGGCAGACGAAAACCATGCTCAACCAGCGTCACCTTACGCGAGCGGTCGCCTTCGTGCATGCCGCGGATCTGCGGCACCGTTACATGGCTCTCGTCGATGATGCAGAGCATATCCTTAGGAAAGTAATCGATCAGGGTAAACGGCGGCTCGCCCGGTTTTCGGCCGTCCAGATGACGCGAGTAGTTCTCGATACCGTTACAGAAACCCATGGTCTCGAGCATCTCGAGATCATAGTCGGTGCGCTGCTGCAGACGCTGCGCCTCGAGCAGCTTATCAGTCGCCTTGAGCTCGGCCACACGCTTCTCGCACTCTTCGCTGATTGATTTCAGAGCCGCTTTGACCTTAGGCTTCTCAGTCACGTAGTGCGAGGCCGGCCACACGGGAATGGCCTCGTACTCACGCAGCATCTCGCCGGTGACCTCGTCGATCTCGGCAATCAGCTCGACCTCGTCGCCAAAGAACTCAAACCGCAACGGATGCTCGGCATAGGGCGGATACACGTCGACGACATCGCCGCGCACGCGGAAGGTGCCACGTGCCAAATCATAGTCATTGCGATCGTACTGAATATCGATAAGCGCATGGATAAAGTCATCGCGCTCGAGCGGCACCTTCTTGTCGACGTTCGGAGCTAGGCCCGCATAGTCCTCGGGGGAGCCAATGCCATAGATACACGAGACCGATGCGACGACGATCACATCGCGTCGAGATAGCAGCGATGCCGTCGCCTGATGGCGCAGCATCTCGACCTCTTCGTTAATCGAGGAGTCTTTCTCGATATACGTATCACTCTGCGGTACATATGCCTCGGGCTGATAGTAATCGTAGTACGACACAAAATAGACCACGGCGTTGTTAGGGAAGAATTCCTTGAGCTCGCTCGCGAGCTGAGCGGCAAGCGTTTTATTGGGAGCCATGACCAGCGTCGGCTTCCCCAGGGCCTCAATAGTCTTAGCCATCGTGAAAGTCTTGCCCGAACCAGTCACGCCCAGCAAAACCTGATAGCGATCTCCGTCCCTCACACCCTGCACAAGCGACTCAATGGCCTTAGGCTGGGAACCAGCGGGCTCGTATGGAGACACGACCTTAAACGGCACCTCAGAGCCCTCAACGCCAAAACGTTTAAGCTCTCCTCCAACACGCTCAACTTCAAATTCCGCCATGGATACTCCTAACTAATATATCTGCAGTATACGCAGGCGGCAGGCATAGTCCTATACGAACCGATCGGGATAGAGAGTCTTGTAGCGAACCCAGGCATTATTGACACGAATCAGATACGCCTGCGTCTCGGGAAAGGTGATTGCATTATGAAGTGACGTGCTCTGCTGCGCCCATCCGTCGACATTGCCCATGCCGGCGTTATAGGCGGCAATGGCACTGTCAGTCGACCCGTTAAAATACGTCAGAAGATACGAAAGATACGCACAGCCAAACTCGATGTTCGTAGCGGGATCGTTAAGGTCGTCGGCTGAATACTCGCTGCCATCGACAAGACCCTTGGCAATCATATCCTGGGCAGTCTCGGGCATCAGCTGCATCAAGCCCTGTGCGCCTTGATTCGACTCGGCCTCGGGATCCCAATTCGATTCCGACTTTATGACGGCACACACCAGATACGGATCAAGATTGTGCGAAATGCTCGATTGCTTTACGTACGCCTCGTAGTCAATTGGATACAAAGGCTTAAAGAAGGCGGCGGGAGCATACGAGTAGACGAGCGAAATAAGGCCGAAGACGAACATAACGGCAAGTGGCGCCACGCGATACCACGTAAAGAAATGTGTCTTAGGCATCGGTCTCCTCCCTATCCACTACATCCCCGAAGCCATGACGCGCAAGCAATGCGTCCAGTTGTTCAAAGAGCGAGTTATCGCCTGCCTCATTATCGATTACCGTCGTAGCGAGATTGCAAAGCGAAGCCTCATCAGGTTGGCATGCTGAGCGCGCATCAAAATCAGAGGACTCCATACCACGATGAATGGCACGCTCGCGACGAACTGCTAAAGGAGCGCTGATAACCAGAATTTCATCAGCCAGGCCAAAAGCATCCTCAAAACCAGTCGGGGCAGAAACTTCGACAACCGCAAAGGGATAACGGGGGGACGAAACCGTGCAGCAAACCGGATCGAGAATCCTCAGTGACAGCTGTTCGATGAGAACCGGATGAACGATGTCGTTGAGCCGCGCAACTGTATCAGGAGAGGCGAAAGCTCGAGCAGCGAGGACATTGCGGCGAATGCCGCCCTCCCCGTCCAGAATGTCCCAACCGAATTCTTCAGCGAGGGCATTGACGATATCGGAGCCCTGCACATACAGCGATTTGGCAAGCTCATCAAGATCGATAAGCATGGCGCCATGAGATTCGAGGTAGCGGCAGGCAGTCGACTTACCCGAAGCAATATTGCCCAAGACAAAAACGGTAAACATCAAGTCCTCCCTAACGCCAATGGGAGTTATTATCGCGCAAATACAAAAGAAGGACTCAAAATACAGCCAAACAGTAAGACAAGCTAAACGAAGGCGAGTTCTTGTATTACAACTCTCTATCAAACGCAAAAAGGGGGAGGCCGCGAGGCCTCCCCCTTCTTCAATCCGTTGCGACGGCTCGGTGCCGTCCACCGGTCAGCGGCGCCCTGGCCTCCCACGGGCTGACCCCGCAGTACTCTCGGCGCGATGGGGCTTAGCTTCCGGGTTCGGAACGGGACCGGGCGTGCCCCCCATGCTCTGGCCGCTGACCGGTGGGCGGCGCCCACCGTTACGGTGTCCTGGGTCTCATCTACGTGCCCTGGGGGCCGCATGGCGCATAGGAAAGGGAACTGACTCGGGGGCATCCTCGTGCCCGGACCGCGCGTGAGCGCTGGGTCCCGCGGGCCGCGAGGTGCGGTTCCGGAAGAGCTCGGGCGATTAGTGCGGCTCGGCTGAGGACGT